>NZ_JAABLX010000039.1:0-58712 GCF_009915245.1 Proteus sp. G2669
TAAATCAACGGAACGACTTAAGAGGATAATTACAGATGGCTGCCCGACCACGAACCCATAAAATTATCATTCCCAATCTATATCGAAAGCTAGATAAACGTAACGGCAAAATTTATTGGCAATATAAACATCCCATCACCGGTAAATTTCATAGCTTAGGCACCGACGAGCAAGAAGCGAGAGAAACCGCCATTCAGGCCAATACAATTATTGCTGAACAACATACTCGACAGTTATTAAGTATTAATGAACGGTTATCAAAAATTAAGACAAACAAGTCTGAAATATCTGTCGATATATGGATGGATAAATATTTAGATATTCAAAAAGAAAGATTAGATATCGGTGAATTAAAAATTAATTCTTATCGACAAAAAATGAAACCTATTAATTTATTCCGTCAGTATTGTGGTACGAAAATATTAAAAGAGATAACCGCTTTAGATATTGCTGAAATAATAGATTCCATCAAAGTATTAGGACATTCAAGAATGGCGCAGGTCGTTCGCATGGTGCTTATTGATGTATTTAAAGAAGCTCAACATGCTGGCTATGTTCCTCCTGGTTACAACCCTGCGAAAGCAACTAAACAACCACGGAACCGAGTGAAAAGAGAACGCATGACATTGGACGAATGGCGCACTATTTACCAGCAAGCCAAGAATCACCCTCCTTACCTGCAATGCGGCATGTTGTTGGCTTTAACCACAGGTCAGCGGATCGGTGATATCTGTAAAATGAAATTCTCTGATATTTGGGATGACATGTTACATATACAGCAAGAAAAAACGGGGAGTAAGTTGGCCATCCCTCTCTCACTAAAATGTGAGGCTATCAATCTCTCCTTAAGAGATGTTGTTGCTCAATGTCGTGACGCGGTTGTGAGTAAATATCTCGTGCATTATCGGCATACCACCGCACAAGCAAAACGAGGCGAGCAAGTCACACCAAATACATTAACCACAACGTTTAAAAAAGCGCGAGATAAATGTGGGTTAACTTGGGAAAAAGGTACGGCACCTACTTTCCATGAACAACGATCTTTATCTGAGCGACTTTATCGAGAACAAGGAATTAATACACAAAAATTATTGGGGCATAAAACACAAAGTATGACTGATAAATACCACGATGATAGAGGCAAAGAATGGCAAATTATTGCTGTTTAATTGAACAGTTTTGGGGAAGAGTTTTGGGGATATTTTGGGGAAGAATTTTATAGTACAAAAAATAAACGGGAACTAATAAGCTCCCGTTAACTATTTATCAAATCAACAATTACATGTGTTTGATAATCGCATCACCAAACTCGCTACATTTCAGCAGTTTAGCGCCTTCTAACTGACGTTCGAAATCATAAGTTACGGTCTTAGCGGCAATCGCCCCTTCCATACCTTTAATGATTAAGTCAGCGGCTTCTGTCCAACCCATGTGGCGTAGCATCATTTCTGCGGAAAGGATAATTGAGCCAGGGTTAACTTTATCTTGCCCTGCATATTTTGGTGCAGTACCGTGTGTTGCTTCAAATAAAGCACACTCATCACCAATATTTGCACCCGGTGCGATACCGATACCACCTACTTGAGCCGCTAATGCATCGGAAATATAGTCACCATTTAGGTTCATACATGCGATTACATCGTACTCTGCTGGACGTAACAGAATTTGTTGCAAGAATGCGTCAGCGATAACGTCTTTAACGATGATCTCTTTACCTGATTTTGGATTTTTGATTTTAACCCAAGGACCACCATCTAATAATTCACCACCAAACTCTTCACGTGCTAATTCATAACCCCAGTCTTTAAAGGCACCTTCGGTAAATTTCATAATATTACCTTTGTGTACCAGAGTCACTGAATCACGGTCGTTATCGATCGCGTATTCAATCGCTGCACGCACTAAACGCTTAGTTCCTTCTTCTGAACAAGGTTTGATACCAATACCACAATCTTGTGGGAAGCGGATTTTGGTAACACCCATTTCATTTTGCAGGAATTTAATCACTTTATCGGCTTCTGCTGAACCCGCTTTCCATTCAATACCTGCATAAATATCTTCTGAGTTTTCACGGAAGATAACCATATCTGTTAGTTCAGGTTGTTTAACTGGGCTTGGTGTGCCTTTGTAGTAACGTACTGGACGTAGGCAAATATAGAGGTCTAGTTGTTGACGTAATGCAACGTTTAATGAACGGATACCACCGCCAACTGGGGTAGTAAGAGGACCTTTAATAGAAACACGATATTCACGGATAAGATCTAAGGTTTCTTCTGGTAACCAAACATCTTTACCATAAACCTGCGTTGATTTTTCGCCAGTGTAGACTTCCATCCACTCAATCTTACGTTCTTTGCCGTAAGCTTTCTCAACTGCTGCATCAACAACTTTTAACATTGCTGGCGTGACATCGATACCGATACCGTCCCCTTCGATATAAGGGATAACCGGATTATTTGGAACAACAAGCTTACCTTTAGCATCTAGTGTAATTTTAGCGCCATTAGCCGGAACAACTACTTTGCTTTCCATTTACCTCTCCTTTCATGTAAGCGCACGCTTTGTTAATTTTTTGTAAGAGACCTGTCAATACTACTTGATTATTCAGCTAACGCCAATCGCTTCTCTTTTAAGGTATAATCAATCTCCCATTTTTTACAAAAATTAACTATGGCAAATCAACTTAAAAATAGCGCTAAATCGAGAAAACACCACACTTCATTAGCACAAAGAAAACCAGTGCGCCCAAGAGGTGAGCGTAAAGTCGTTATCTTCAACAAGCCCTTCGATGTTCTTGTACAATTTACGGACGAGAGTGGCAGAAAAACACTAAAAGATTTTATTCCTATTCGTGATATTTATGCGGCAGGACGTTTAGATAGAGATAGTGAAGGACTTTTAGTCTTAACAAATGATGGAAAACTACAAGCAAAATTAACACAACCGGGTAAAAAAACAGGAAAAATCTACTATGCTCAGGTAGAGGGTGTTCCTTGTACCGCCGCATTACAACAATTTCGAGATGGATTAGAGCTTAAAGATGGCAAAACATTGCCAGCACAAGTCGAAATAGTTGAGCAACCCGAATGGTTATGGGAGAGAAACCCGCCGATTAGAGAACGCCAAACTATTCCAACAACTTGGCTAAAAATCACCTTATTTGAAGGTAAAAACCGTCAAGTGAGACGAATGACTGCTCATGTTGGTTATCCTACATTGCGCTTGATCCGCTTTAGTATGGGAAATATTACATTAGATAATTTATTACCCGGTGAATGGAAGGAGATTGATTTTGTTTAAACCTCATGTGACTGTCGCGTGTATCGTTCATGCGCAAAATAAGTTTCTCGTTGTTGAAGAAACTATCAATGGAAAAGCAACGTGGAATCAACCTGCAGGGCACCTTGAAGCCGATGAAACACTTATTCAAGCCGTTCAGCGTGAGTTATGGGAAGAAACAGGATTAACGCTTCCTGTTCAATATTTTCTTAAATTACATCAATGGATTGCGCCTGATAAAACGCCTTTTTTACGTTTTCTCTTTTTAATTGAAGCACAAGAACAATTTGACACTCACCCTAATGATAGCGATATCAATTGTTGTCACTGGGTTAGCGCAGATGAAATTATCCAAAGCCAGCAATTACGCTCACCTTTAGTGAGAGAAAGCCTGTTATGTTATCAACAAGGTAAACACTACCCTCTTTCTATTTTAACTAGCTTTGGCGCACCCTTTAACTAAATGACAGAGAATGGAAAAACAAAGCATCAAAAACAGAGCAACACTTGATGCACCTGTGTCAGTGATATGGTAAAGTATGGCGCTTATTTTTCCGCAGTGAGATCCAGTCATGTCAGATAACAGCCAAAAAAAAGTCATCGTAGGAATGTCCGGTGGCGTAGATTCATCCGTCTCAGCCTATCTTCTTAAGGAACAGGGATATCAGGTCGTTGGTCTGTTTATGAAGAACTGGGAAGAAGACGATGATACAGAATATTGCTCAGCTTCAACGGATCTTGCCGATGCGCAAGCCGTATGCGATAAACTTGGCATTGAGCTTTATACTATCAATTTTGCCGCTGAATATTGGGATAATGTTTTTGAACATTTTTTATCTGAATATAAAGCAGGCCGCACCCCAAACCCCGATATTCTGTGTAATAAAGAAATAAAATTTAAAGCATTTTTAGAATATGCGGCAGAAGATTTAGGTGCTGATTATATCGCAACAGGTCACTATGTTCGCCGTCGTGATATTAATGGCAAAAGCCAATTACTTCGTGGCGTCGATAACAACAAAGACCAGAGCTATTTCTTATACACGTTAAGTCACGAGCAAATCGCACAAAGCCTTTTCCCTGTTGGTGAAATGGAAAAGCCTGAAGTTAGAAAAATTGCTGAAAAACTTGATTTAGCAACAGCAAAGAAAAAAGACTCAACGGGTATTTGTTTTATTGGTGAGCGTAAATTTACCGATTTCTTATCACGTTACCTCCCAGCTAAACCTGGTCCTATCATCACAGTTGATGGTGAAACCATCGGTGAACACCAAGGATTGATGTATCACACATTAGGTCAACGTAAAGGTTTAGGTATCGGTGGAACAAAAGACGGTGGCGATGATCCTTGGTATGTCGTTGATAAAGATGTTGAAAATAACATTCTTGTTGTGGCGCAAGGTCATGAACATCCAAGATTAATGTCTGTCGGCTTAATTGCTCAACAATTGCATTGGGTATCGAGAGAAACAATTACTGAAGCTTTCCGCTGTACTGTTAAAACACGATATCGCCAACCTGATATTGCGTGTACAGTAACACCATTAAGTGAAGATAAAATTGAAGTCCGCTTTGATTATCCCGTTGCGGCTGTAACACCGGGACAATCAGCCGTCTTTTATCAAGACGAAGTCTGTTTAGGTGGCGGTATCATTGAAACCCGTATTCAGGAGTAGACGTGGCTAAAGATTTTCGTGATATTACACTTGCACTGGCAGGCGTCTGCCAGGCAAGTCGTCTTGTTCAGCAAATAGCTTACCAAGGTAGTGCGAACGAGAATGATGTTGAAGTGATGGTTAACAGTATTTTTAATCTCAATCCAACATCAACACTTGATGTTTATGGCAATCAAATCAGCCATTTAAAATTAGGCTTTCAAACACTGAAAGCTATCCATCAGGCAGTAAGAAGAGAAAAATTAACACTGGAGTTGATGACTTATCAACAAGGTTTAATCAACTTAGAACGCTTAATCGGACGAAATGACGATTATAGTGCACGTTTATCACAAAAAATTTCTCAATTAGAGCGTCAAAAAAGCTATTTTGAACCTATGTCCGAAGGTGTATTTAATGCCCTTGCTGGCGTTTATGTTGATGCAGTTAGCCCTGTAGGCCCTCGCATTCAAGTTCATGGCTCTATCGAACTGTTAAAAAACCCAATTATTCAAGCTAAAGTTAGAGCGCTATTATTAACGGGTATCCGTAGTGCTGTGCTCTGGCGTCAAGTTGGTGGTCGCCGTTTTGATTTTTTATTGCATCAAAAAACGATCATCCGACAAGCTGATGATTTTCTCGCTCAATGTTAATACTTTAAATTCAACCTGGGAGTTGCCAACAATGGAATTATCTTCGCTGACAGCGATTTCACCGATTGACGGTCGTTACGGTAGTAAAACTTCGTCGTTACGTTCTATTTTTAGTGAATTCGGTCTTCTGAAATTCCGTGTACAGGTAGAAGTTCGCTGGCTGCAAAAGCTGGCATCTTGCGCCGACATTAAAGAAGTTCCCGCCTTTGAAAAAAACGCAAACGATTACCTTGATGCAATTGTTGCTAATTTTAATGAAGAAGATGCGGCACGCATTAAATCTATCGAACGCACCACTAACCACGATGTAAAAGCCGTAGAATATTTCTTAAAAGAAAAAGTGGCGACCATCCCTGCTTTACATCAGGTTTCTGAATTTATTCACTTTGCTTGTACTTCTGAAGACATTAATAATCTGTCTCATGCTATTATGCTAGAAACAGCCCGCCAAGAGATCCTGCTACCTGTATGGCGTGAACTTATTGATACAATTAGTAAAATGGCACAAGAATACCGCGACTTACCTCTTCTTTCTCGCACTCATGGTCAACCTGCTACCCCATCTACAATGGGTAAAGAGTTTGCTAACGTTGCTTACCGCATGGAACGCCAATACCGTCAACTTACACAAGTTGAGATCTTAGGTAAAATTAATGGTGCCGTCGGTAACTATAACGCTCACTTAGCCGCATATCCTGAAGTAAACTGGCACCAATTTAGTGAAGAATTTGTAACTTCATTAGGTATTACATGGAACCCATACACAACGCAAATTGAACCGCATGATTATATTGCTGAACTTTTTGATTGTATTAGCCGTTTCAATACCATTTTGATCGATTTCGATCGTGATATTTGGGGTTACGTTGCATTGAATCACTTCAAACAAAAAACGATTGCGGGCGAAATTGGCTCATCCACCATGCCTCACAAAGTCAACCCTATTGATTTTGAAAACTCTGAAGGAAACTTAGGGTTAGCAAATGCCGTTATGGGGCACCTTTCTAGTAAACTACCGCTTTCTCGTTGGCAACGTGATTTAACTGATTCAACCGTTCTGCGCAATTTAGGTGTGGGTATTGGTTATGCATTAATTGCTTATCAATCAACCATGAAAGGCCTTAATAAGCTTGAAGTAAATGAAAAACATCTTCGTGAAGAATTAGACTGTAACTGGGAAGTATTAGCAGAGCCAATCCAAACTGTAATGCGTCGTTATGGCATTGAAAAACCGTATGAAAAACTAAAAGAATTGACTCGTGGTAAGCGTATTACTGAGCAAGATATGGTTATTTTCATCGATGGTTTAGAGTTACCTGAGCATGAAAAAACTCGTTTAAAAGCGATGACTCCTGAAAGTTATATTGGTTTTGCAACTCAGTTTGTTGATAAGTTAAACTAATTTATCACACGAAAAAGGCAGATAATTTCTGCCTTTTTTTATAACAAAAAAACGAAGAAAACTATCTATAACCTAAACACTTTGCTGGCTACAGTATTTTTTAATCAATAGATTGTCTATGATAACCTTATATTTTTATCTAATAGACTGACTATCATGTCCTATATTTATTTTACAACGGTGTCTTTTTACCGATTGTACTCAAGGTGGAATAATGCGGATCTTAATTATTGAAGATAATATTTTACTTCGTCATCACTTATCTGTGCAGTTTCGTGATGCAGGCCATCAAGTTGACGCAGCAGAAGACGCTAAAGAAGCAGATAGTTTTATAGCAGAAGGTACACCCGATGTTGCTATTGTAGATTTAGGATTACCCGATGAAGATGGTATTAGCCTTATTCGAAGATGGCGAGAAAACAATATCACGTTACCTATTATGGTGTTAACTGCGCGTGAAAGTTGGCAAGAAAAAGTCTCCGCATTAAATGCTGGTGCTGATGATTATGTGACAAAACCTTTTCATTTTGAGGAAATTGTTGCACGTATTCAGGCATTAATGCGAAGAAACATGGGAATTGCATCGCAAACACTCTCTATTGAGCCTTTTGAGTTGGATTTGTCACGTAAAGAGTTCATGATTTCAGGCGAGCAAATCAAATTAACAGCGTTTGAATATACGATCTTAGAAACATTAATGCGCAATCAAAATAAAGTTGTTAGCAAAGATGCATTAATGCGTCAGTTGTATCCAGATGCTGAATTAAAAGAAAGCCATACTATTGATGTACTAATGGGGCGATTACGTAAAAAAATCTTAGAAAAATACCCTGATGATGTTGTCGTGACAGTACGTGGACAAGGCTACCGTTTTGATATGAAACCTTAATATGCAAAAAAAACAGCGCTCTCCACTCTCATTACGAACACGATTTTTACTTGCAACGAGTGCCATTATTTTGGCTCTTACGCTCTCTTATGGGTTGGTTGCTATAGTCGGTTCTATTGTCAGTGTAGATAAAACCACTTTTATGCTGATGCGCAGTCAGAGTAATCTTTATTACAGTTTAGCGCAGTGGAATAAAGGCAAGCTGAATATTGAGTTTCCAACAAATTTGAATAATAACAATACATCGCTGGTGGTCGTTTTTGATGATAAAGGTAATGTCTTATGGACACCTTCTGATTTACCTAAAGCTATTCCTGATAGCATTAAGCATAAATGGCGTCATGAAGAAGGGTTATTTGAAATTTCGGTTGATGTCAAAATAACTCGTTTAATGCTAAAACAGTTGCCTCAATACCGTGTTTATCTCAAACGACTTGAAGAATATTCAAGTAACGAATTTTTAACTCACTCAGTGGTAATTAATCATTATCCTGCGGCTGATAATATGCCTTACATGGCAATCGCAGTTATCGATCCTATACCTCAGCGTATGCAAAAAGTCAGTCAGGTTTGGGACTGGTTTTTATATATCATTCTCGCTAATTTGTTCTTAGTTGTACCTTTAATTTGGTTAGCAGCACACTGGAGTTTACGGCCTATTAAACAATTGATAGAACAAATCAGTGCATTAGAAAAAGGAACACGTAATGATTTGGATGAAAATCCGCCAACCGAATTAAAGGGCTTAGTCCGAAATTTAAATGTATTATTACGTAATGAACGAAGCCGTTATAGTAAATATCGCACAAGTTTATCTGATCTTACCCATAGCTTAAAAACGCCCCTTGCCGTATTACAATCAACATTACGCTCTTTACGATCAGGTAAGCAAATGACGATAGAGCAAGCTGAGCCTATCATGCTCGATCAAATAGAACGAATTTCACAACAAGTCGGTTATTATCTGCATCGGGCATCTATTCATGGTGATCATGACATTACCACGCGAAAACTCCATTCACTGTCAGGGTTGTTAGATAATCTTTGTAGCGCTTTAAGCAAAGTTTATCAGTCAAAAGGCGTTGATTTAACACTCAATGTTTCACCTGAAATCATGTGGTTAGGTGAGAAAAATGATTTTATGGAAGTGATGGGCAATATTCTGGATAACGCTTGTAAATACTGTTTAGAGTTTGTTGAAATCAATGTAAGTAATAATGAAAACAGCGTAATAATTATTGTTGATGATGATGGCCCCGGTGTTAGCCCTGAAAAAAGAGAGGCTATTTTCCAGCGAGGAACAAGAGCAGACACGTTGCGACCGGGGCAAGGTTTAGGATTATCTATCGCTGTAGATATTATTGAACAATACAGTGGCGAAATTACTATTACCGATAGCCCTTTAGGTGGCGCTCGTATCACTGTAACCTTTGCTGAGCAACAACTTACCACTGAGCGTGAATAACCTCTCTTGATAAAAAATGTTTTTTATCAAACATCCCTCCACTCTGTATACTGCATTATGTATGATATCTATGCAGTTATTACAGCGTTACTCGCTATTACTCACATTGCTCAAAGGAATGTTTAGCAGGAAGTTAGAATTCATTATACTATGACTTCAGGCTTCTCGAATTCAGGATATACACAATGGACTATAAACTTAATTTAGATTGGCAATCATTCCTCGAAAGCCATTGGCAAAAACGCCCTTTATTAATTAAAAACGGCTTCTCACGTTTTGTTGATCCTTTATCTCCTGACGAACTTGCTGGTCTTGCAATGGAAGATGAAGTAGATAGCCGTCTTGTTAGCTGTCAAGACGGACAATGGGGAGTCAAACATGGGCCTTTTGAGCACTTTGAAGGACTTGGTGATAAAGATTGGTCTTTACTTGTACAAGCCGTCGATCACTGGCATTTTCCTAGTGCGGCATTAATGAAGCCTTTTCGTGTATTACCCGATTGGCGCATTGATGATTTAATGATCTCTTATTCTGTTCCCGGTGGTGGTGTAGGTCCGCATCTCGATCAATATGATGTCTTTATTATTCAAGGACAAGGTCGTCGTCGCTGGCGTGTGGGTGAAAAAATCCCAATGAAACAACATTGCCCTCATCCTGATCTGCTGCAAGTAGATCCTTTTGAAGCAATTATTGATGAAGAATTAGAACCGGGTGATATTCTTTATATCCCACCTGGATTCCCACATGAAGGCTATGCGATTGAAGAATCGCTAAACTACTCTGTTGGTTTCAGAGCACCTAATGCGCGTGAACTTTTCAGTGGTTTCGCTGACTATGTGTTAGCTAATGATTTAGGCAGCTATCGTTATAGCGATCCAGATCTAACACCGCGTGAAAACCCAGCATTAGTGCAACATCAAGAGTTAAATAAACTTCATGACATGATGGAAGATTTACTTGCTCAACCAGAAGTATTTCGTCATTGGTTTGGTGAATTTATTTCTCAATCTCGCCATGAACTTGATCTCGCAGTTCCAGAGCCTTTATATGAAAATGCAGAAATTCATGATTTACTGCAACAAGGTGAGCAACTTCATCGTTTAAATGGTATTCGTGCGTTACGTGTTGGCGATAACTGTTTTGTAAATGGCCAATTGATGGATACTGATCATATAGAAGCGGTGGATGCACTTTGCCAATATGATTATATTGATAAACAACACTTGGGCGATGCATTAGCTGATCCAAAATTTGTGCGTTTATTAACTCAGCTAGTTAATCAAGGTTATTGGTATTTTGAAGATTAATTATCACTAATTTTCAATAATAAGTTATAAAGCCCTGAGATATTAATTACAGGGCTTTTTTATTATTAAATACTTTAAAATATCACTTCTTATAAAATTTAACGAATTAAATAATTTATCGATTCTTTTAAAAGTACTCTTGTATTACGAAAGAGAAAAGGAATAACAACAAAAAATGTACTCTGTAAGAAAAAAAGTAATAACGTATGCTTACTATTTGTTGCATAAAGAGAAAATGAGATTAAATAAGTTATCAGAAAATAGCTAGAAATAATAATAAATGACTGTCGATCAGCTTTTTTAATTACTTGCTTTTTATGAGAAATTAACTTCTCTTCTATTACCGGTTTTAATAATTCTCCTGTTATGGTTTCCATTCAATATCCTTATATTATATTTATTCATCTCACTGTGATTATAAGAGATATTCAATAAAATCAATTTATCAAAGAGTTATTAATATTAAGCCTATATTAAAAGTTTAATATTAAATAATATGTAAGCCCATCATTACAAAATCATTCTATTTTTAATTAAGTACGTTTACTCATTAATGTAATGTCTATTTTTCAGCCATTTCTCCTATTTTATTTTATCAATTCCTCCTAAGATAAAATTAGATTTTTACTACCTTACTTCTTTTTTCGACAATGGAGTCGTCTATGAAAAAGTTTATTATTTTAATTGCTGCGTTTATTTTACCGTCCATGGTATTTGCAAAAACAGTAGAAATAACCAAGGAGAAAGCACCACCTGCACAAACGGATATCATTTTTGTATTAGATAAAAGTGGTTCAATGCAAGGATATGAAAAAGATACTATTGGTGGATTCAATACCATTTTAGCTGAAAATAAAAATCGCCCAGAAAAAGTCTATATCAGCACAATTTTATTTGATAGTAAGGCTAAAAAATTACATAACCGCATTGATATTAATAAGATAAATGATTTAACTGCTAATGATTATTTTGCATCAGGTAATACCGCATTGCTAGATGCGGTGGGAAATGCAATCACTGAAGGAAATAAACCAAATTCACCTTATAAAAATGTCATGATGGTGATCATCACTGATGGCGAAGAAAATAGTAGCCGTGAATATTCGCTAGAAAAAGTGAAATCATTAATTACTTCAGCAGAAAAAGAGAAAGGCTGGGAGTTTATCTTTCTAGGTGCCAATTTTGATGCGATAAGTGCAGCGGAAAGTATTGGTATTAAATCATCTAACTCAACTCAATATATTCAAGATGCCAAAGGCTATGGAAATGCCTATGAATCGGTTAATAAAGCCGTTCAGTCTAAGATTGAAGGTAAAGAATTAAATGAAGATTGGAAATCTTCTGTTGAGCAAGATTATAACGAGCGTAAATAAGTCATCTAAGTTAACAATATAACTTAGATATATAACTAAAAAATAATAGCCGACATATCGGCTATTATTTTATACACTCAATACATGATTAATTAATCACTTTAGCCTTTTCTCTTTCAGCCGTAATTTCAGCGATACGCATGATCACACTCACCGCAGCCTCCATTCCTTCTAAAGAGATAAATTCATGCTTACCATGGAAATTATAACCGCCAGTAAAAATATTAGGGCAAGGTAATCCACGATAAGAAAGCTGAGCACCATCTGTGCCACCACGAATAGGTTTGATGTTAGGCTCAATATCACAATCAATCATTGCTTGTTTTGCTATTTCAATGATGTGTGGGAATTGAACAACTTTATCATGCATATTGTAATAACTATCATCAATAGTCAGCTCAATATAGCAATCTGGATGTAAGCCTTTACCTACTTTTTCTGCAATCGCAATCATATTCTGTTTGCGTTTTTCAAATAAGTTACGATTAAAATCACGGATAATATAATGCATTTCCGCCCTTTCTACCGTACCTTTAATACTTTGCAGATGGTAGAAACCTTCATAACCGTCGGTATTTTCTGGTGTTTCATCAATAGGTAATTCTTGATGAATGCGTGTTGCTAATCCTAATGCGTTTACCATCACCCCTTTTGCACTACCAGGGTGAACATTGTTACCAACAATTTTGATATTCACTGATGCGGCGTTGAAGTTTTCATATTCCAATTCACCAACACCACCACCATCGACGGTATAAGCCCAACTTGCACCGAATGCATTTAAATCGACATAATGCGCACCACGACCTATTTCTTCGTCAGGTGTGAACGCGATACGAATATCACCATGAGGTCTATTTGTTTCTTTTAAACGCACCATGGCGGTAATAATTTCAGCAATACCTGCTTTATCATCAGCACCTAATAAGGTTTTACCGTCTGTGGTGATTAATGTTTTACCAATCATGGAGTGTAAGATTGGAAACATAACTGGTGATAACACTTCATCACCAATACCCAATGCAATATCACCACCACGATAATCTTCAAGCACTTGTGGTTTTACATGCTTACCAGAAAAATCCGGCGCTGTATCAAGATGCGAAATAAAACCAATTACAGGCACCGGCCAAGAGACATTGGATGGCAAACTTGCCATTACACATCCTTTGTCACTGAGTGTTACATCAGCAAAACCCAGTTTTTTTAATTCTTGTGCCAATGCCTTAGCTAGTTTTAGCTGACCATCACTGCTTGGTGACATTTTTGAAGATGGTTTTGATTGTGTATCAAAATTAATATATTCAAAAAAACGTTCTAATAATTTATCCATTTTGCCCCCTAAGATCTCTCTAATAACAATAATAGGGAACTCTATAAAATAATTATTGCGTCAAATCAGCTTTAGGATCATTAATTAATTCAAACAATTTATGAACATATTCATCAACAACCTGACTTGCTGGCCCATAATGTTTTTCTTCAAACTGGCTTTCAACCAAACTTGGCTCAAGATTTAGCTCAACAGTGTGAGCACCTGTTAGCCTAGCTTCATGAACAAAACCGGCCGCAGGATAGACATTACCAGAAGTACCAATAGAGATAAAAATATCAGCCTCAGCCAACGCTCGATAAATTTCATCCATGCCAATAGGCATTTCACCAAACCAGACAATATGCGGACGTAGTGGTGATGGAAATTGGCAACAATGGCAGTGATCTGTTGTTTCTAAATTACCTTTCCATTCAAAAACTTGGCGGGATTGTGGGCAACGTACTTTTAATAATTCACCATGCATATGTAAAACATGCTGACTCCCCGCTTTTTCATGTAAATTATCAATATTTTGCGTTACAAGAAGGAAGTTATCTTTACCTAAACGTTGCTCAAGTTTCGCTAGTGCATAATGCGCTTCATTCGGCTGAATGGTAGGTTGTTGCAATTGACGACGGCGTTCATTATAAAACTGCTGAACCAATTGTGGGTTGCGTTGATAACCTTCAGGTGTAGCAACATCTTCAACACGATGTTCTTCCCACAATCCATCTTCTGAACGAAATGTTTTAATTCCTGATTCAGCAGAAATGCCAGCCCCTGTTAATACGATAACTTTGGGTAAATTCATTTCATGTTCCGTTTTATGGGTGAGATGAAAATAACGACAACGTGAATGTTGTCTGCGTAAACTTTTGATCTTACGAAACTTCCTAAGCCGACGATGACGAAGTTTAAGTTTCATCATTACAATCCTTGGTTTTCAAGTTTAAATATCGCGTTTCTAGCGTCACTATTTTAAGCGTTTTTTCTTCTTTGTATGTCAATAAACTTATTGTCCACTTAAAATTCTTGCAGGATCTAGTTTAGTGGCTCGACGAGCAGGATACCAACTTGCTATCAGGCTTAAGATCACAGTGGTGATAAATACAGAAAAAACATCAATCAAATGCACTTCTGAAGGGAGAAAATCGACAAAATAAACATCACCAGAAAGTACACTATGCCCTGTTAATGATTCAATAACAGATACTAAAGGTGTCAAATTATAAGCCACTAACACACCAAAAATAACACCTGCAATACAGCCAATCATGCCTGATAATAAGCCGTACCATAAAAAGATATTACGAATATGGCTATCACGTGCGCCGAGCGTACGTAAAATAGCAATATCACTGCTTTTATCTCTTACCGCCATAATCAGTGTTGAAACAATATTAAAACAAGCCACACCAATCACTAAGATCATGGATAAATACATAATGCTACGGATCATTTGAATATCGCTATACATATAGCCATAATCACTTATCCAGCTTTTAGCATAAACATACTCTTCACTATTTAAACCTGCATTATGAATAATTTCATTAGCCAAAAACGGATCAACCGTTTTCACTTCAATCCCTGTAATACCTTGGCCGTAATCCATATATTGTTGAGCATCTGCTAGAGGAATTAATGCTAATTGGTGATCAAGCATTCCACTCAATTTAAATATGCCACTGACTTGTAGGCGAATACGTTTAGGCTGTAATAGCTTAGTTGGATCATCATTATTCGGAATTAATACCGTTAGCCAATCACCTTGTTTAATTTTTAATGCGTCTGCAACACCTTGCCCAATAATAATTTGTTGCTTACCCGCCCGAAAATCTTGCCATGCATTATTTTGTACATAGCGAGGTAATAAGCTGATATCACCTTGTTTTTCAGGAGATACGCCCATAACTTGCACTGCTTTTAGTTCAGTACCTTTCTCTAACAACCCTGTTAATAAGATATACGGCGCAGCCGCGACAACCCCTGGTGTTTTTTCAATCCGAGGTAATGCCGATTGCCATTGTACAAATGGCTGTTCAACTGAATAAATTTGACCATGAGGAACGACAGATAAAATACGGTTTTTTAATTCGCGTTCAAATCCATTCATAGCACTTAAACCGATAATTAAAACAGCAACCCCAAGCATAATACCCAGTGTTGAAATAACCGAGATTAATGAAACCATTCCCGCACGTTTTCGCCCTCTTGAAAAACGTAAAGCTGTCACTAATGCAAGTGGCAATTGCGCCATTATTTCACTCCTGAAATCATGTTTTGTGGCTGTAATTGACCATCTTTCATTTCAAGTTGACGCTGAAAACGAGCCGCCAGTGATAAATCATGCGTCACCACTAGAAAAGCCGTTTGCTTCTCTTTATTTAATTTTATCAATAACTCGAAAATACCTTCGGCATTTTTCTGATCAAGATTACCTGTTGGCTCATCCGCAAGTACTAATGCAGGATCGTTAACCAATGCTCTTGCAATCGCAACACGTTGTCTTTCACCACCTGAAAGCTCTGAAGGTCGATGATGAGCACGCTCTTTTAAGCCAACCGCTTCAAGTAAAGACATCGCTTTCTCTTTCGCCTTTACAACACTAACTCCACCAATCATTAATGGCATTGCCACATTTTCAAGTGCAGTAAAATCCGGTAATAAATGATGGAATTGATAAATGAAACCCAGTTGTGTATTACGTAGATCGGCTTTTTCTGAAGAAGATAATGTATTAAGTGATTGCCCTTCAAAGAAGACTTCACCTGATGTCGGTGAATCTAAGCCACCTAATAAATGTAATAAGGTACTTTTACCTGAACCAGAACTCCCCACAATCGCTAAAAAATCACCTTTTTCCATTTTAAATGAAACCGATTTCAGCACTTGGGTTGAAATTGTACCGTCTTGGTATTGTTTACACAGGGCGTGACAATCCAATAAACAATTTTTGTCAATTTGCATATTCTTTTCTGATGCCATTGGCTGTTTATTAATAGAAGAATTACTCATAACGTAGCGCCTCTGCTGGCTGAATAGTCGCGGCCCGCCAAGACGGGTATAAAGTAGATAAAAGGGAAATTATAATGGCAGCAAAGCCAATCATAAATACACGGCCCCACTCAAGCGTTGCAGGCAATTCAACACCTTGTGGAATAAGTCCTACCGCCGGCATAATAGTATTTAATTGGCTAGAGAGTAATGCTCCCAAAAGACCACCAGCAACAGCACCTAACATACCTGCACCAGCACCTTGCAACATAAAAATGGACATAATCTGAGAACGTTTTAAGCCCATGGTTTGCAAAATAGCCACTTCTCCTTGTTTTTCCATAACTAATAAAGAAAGTGAGGTAATAATATTAAAAGCAGCCACAGCAATAATTAAGCTTAATAATAATCCCATCATATTTTTTTCCATTTTAACTGCCTGGAAAAATTCACCTTTACGTTCGCGCCAATCTTTCCAGCTTAAATTTTCAGCTAAAGGTTTAGCACTGTATTTTTCAATATTGAGAGGATCAGAAAAGAAAAGACGCCATCCTGTAATATTACCCGGCTGATAACGCATTAAACGTGCTGCATCTTGTTGATTAACTAAGATTTGAGAGGCGTCAGCATCTCCACCACTTTGGAAAATGCCTTTAACAGTAAATAATCGTTGGCTGGGTAATCTTCCCATTGGAGTGAGTTGACTAACACTTGGCACAATCAGACGGATTTTATCCCCTTCTTTTGCTTTCAGTTGTTTAGCCAAGCCACTTCCTAAGATCACGCCATACTCACCCGATTTAAGCATAGAGAAATCACCATAACGAATATGTTTTGTTAAAGGTTCATCTTGTGCTTTTTCAATCCCTAACATGACACCAACGCTGATATTGTCTTTACTTTGCAAAACAACATCACCTTCTACTAAAGGGACAACGTTTATGATACCTTCTCGCGTCAGTAGATTTTCGGCTATATTTGATTGTCGGGGTAATTGTCCGTTAGGTGATGTCACTATGGCTTGAGGAAGATAAGCAAGAATACTTTCTTGCAATGAACGCTCAAAGCCATTCATGACAGAAGTCACTGTGATAAGCGCTGCTACACCTAACATGATCCCTAAAGCGGATAGCCATGAGACGAAGCGGCCGAACTTATCGACCACGCGACCCCGCATATAACGGAGCCCTATATAAAATGAGACAGAATTGTACATGAAATCTGTGCTGTTCCTGTTGCTAATGCGAAGTGTTCAGGGATAATAAAGGGTAGTCTTACTGAATGGAACCACTCTATTCCCAAACTGTGGTTTTTCTTTTATCTTAACCTGCCCGCCAGTTTAAGCTTTAGCGAGTACGCTGAAGATGTGTTGGGAGTTAACTACAACAAAGAGTTCACATTACACGCTTATGTCCTCAGAATATCGTTATCAACTTCCTATAAAACAAGGGGATACTCGCCAGCTAGGTCAACTGACTGGTGCCGCTTGTGCTCTAGAATGTGCAGAGATCATCAAACGTCATTCTGGATTAGTCGTCCTTGTTACTCGTGACATGCAAAATGCATTACGTTTACAAGATGAAATCCGTCAGTTTTGTGATTATCCAGTAGAGACATTATCGGACTGGGAAACGCTGCCTTATGACAGTTTTTCACCTCACCAAGAAATTATCTCAAACCGCCTTTCTACGCTATACCGTATTCCATCACTTCTCAAGGGAATTTTAATCTTACCCGTCAATACGTTAATGCAGAAAGTCTGCCCTACGGATTATCTCGCAAGTCATGCGTTGGTAATGCAAAAAGGAGAGATACTTTCTCGTGATAATTTACGTAAAACACTCGATGAAGCGGGATATCGCCATGTAGAGCAAGTGTTAGAACACGGGGAATATGCAACACGCGGTGCATTGCTTGACTTATTTCCTATGGGAAGTGAATTTCCTTATCGTATTGATTTTTTCGATGATGAAATTGATAGCCTGCGTACTTTTGATGTTGATACCCAAAGAACATTAATAGAAGTGGAGCAAATAAATTTATTGCCCGCACATGAATTTCCTACAGATGCTAATGCAATTGAGCTCTTTCGTAGTCAGTGGCGTGAGCGCTTTGATGTAAGACGTGATCCTGAACATATTTATCAGCAAGTCAGCAAACACATATTGCCTACTGGGATTGAATATTGGCAATCGCTATTTTTTGAACAGCCTTTATCTAACTTATTTGCTTATTTTCCCAAAAACACGCTGATAGTAACGCAAGATCTACAAGATTTCGCAGATAAGTTCTGGCAAGACATCAACCAACGTTTTGAAAGTCGTCGTGTTGACCCAATGCGACCATTGCTTCCTCCTGATGATATTTGGCTCAGTGTTGATAAATTTAATAAAGAACTTAAACAGTGGCCACGAATTCAACTTAAAACAGAAACATTGCCAGAAAAAGCAGGACAAACTAATTTAGGTTATCAACCACTTCCTGATTTATCGATCAACGCGCAAAGCAAATCCCCTTTAGACAATCTACGTCGATTCCAAGAACAATTTTCAGGTAGTGTGATTTTCTCTGTTGAGAGCGAAGGCCGACGTGAAACGGTACAAGAACTGTTATCACGGATAAAAATTGCCCCTAAACAGATCATTGAGTTATCAGATGCCCAAGAAAAAGGAACCTATTTTATTATTGGTGCAGCTGAACACGGTTTTATTGATAGTCATCGTCAATTAGCCATGATCTGTGAAAGCGATATGTTAGGCGAAAGAATTAATCGTCGTCGTCAAGACAATCGTCGAGCAATTAATACCGATACTTTAATTCGTAACCTTGCCGAATTAAGCATAGGCCAACCTGTTGTTCATCTTCAGCATGGTGTTGGACGCTATCAAGGTATGACAACCTTAGAAGCAGGCGGCGTTAAAGCTGAATACTTAATGTTAAGCTACGCAGGTAATGACAAGCTTTATGTCCCTGTTTCATCATTGCATTTAATCAGTCGTTATTCCGGTGGTGCTGATGAAAATGCCCCTTTACATAAATTGGGGGGCGATGCATGGGTAAGAGCTCGTCAAAAAGCGGCTGAAAAAGTCCGTGATGTTGCAGCAGAACTGTTAGATGTTTATGCCCAGCGTGAAATAAAAACGGGCTTTGCCTTTAAAATGGATAAAGAGCAGTATCACGCATTCCGACAAAGCTTTCCTTTTGAAACTACCCCCGATCAAGAAACAGCGATCAATGCCGTATTAAGTGATATGTGCCAAGCTATTTCAATGGATAGATTAGTCTGTGGTGATGTTGGTTTTGGTAAAACAGAAGTGGCAATGCGCGCTGCATTCCTCGCGGTTAACAATAATAAACAAGTTGCAATTTTAGTCCCAACCACCCTATTGGCTCAGCAGCATTTTGATAATTTCCGCGATCGTTTTGCCAATTGGCCCGTTAATATTGAGATGATCTCGCGTTTTCGTAGTGCAAAAGAACAGCAACAAATTACAGAAAAACTGGCTGAAGGTACTGTTGATATCGTCATTGGTACACACAAATTACTACAGCCTAGCATTCACTGGAAAGATTTAGGGCTACTCATTGTTGATGAGGAGCATCGCTTTGGCGTTCGCCACAAAGAACGCATTAAAGCCATGCGTGCTAATGTAGATATTTTAACACTGACAGCAACGCCTATTCCTCGCACGTTAAATATGGCCATGAGTGGTATGCGTGATCTTTCTATTATCGCAACGCCACCTGCACGCCGTTTATCTGTGAAAACCTTTGTGCGGGAATATGATGATTTAGTGGTGCGAGAAGCCATCTTGCGTGAAACATTACGTGGTGGACAAGTTTATTATTTGTATAACGATGTTGAAAATATTGAAAAAGCGCGTGAAAGACTAGCTGCACTCGTACCAGAGGCACGTATTGGAATTGGTCACGGACAAATGCGTGAACGTGACCTTGAGCGTGTGATGAATGATTTCCACCATCAACGTTTTAATGTGTTACTTTGCACTACCATCATCGAAACAGGTATTGATATACCTAGCGCGAACACCATTATTATTGAGCGTGCCGATCACTTTGGTTTAGCACAATTACATCAGTTACGTGGTCGTGTAGGTCGTTCTCATCATCAAGCTTATGCTTATTTGTTAACACCACACCCTAAAGCTATGACAAAAGATGCTCATAAACGTTTAGAGGCAATTGCTTCACTGGAAGATCTGGGCGCAGGTTTTGCATTGGCAACACATGATTTGGAAATTAGAGGTGCAGGAGAATTACTTGGTGAAGAACAAAGCGGTCAAATGAATACCGTAGGCTTCTCACTTTATATGGAATTATTAGAAAGCGCGGTAGAAGCTCTTAAAGATGGCAGAGAGCCATCGCTTGAAGATCTTACTAATCAACAAACTGAAATTGAATTAAGAATGCCCGTCTTATTGCCTGATGATTACATTCCAGATGTAAATGTCAGACTCTCATTCTATAAACGAATTGCAAGTGCGATTGATTTAAATGAACTTAATGATTTAAGAGCAGAGTTAATTGATAGATTTGGTAAATTACCTGATGCTGGTCGTTATTTACTGCGTAATGCAGCTATTCGTTTAAACGCTATGGGCCTTGGTATTACTCGTATTGAAGCCCATGACAAAGGTGGATTTATTGAATTTGGCGAGAAAAACAAGGTTGATCCGGGCTATTTGATTAGTTTGCTTCAAGAACAACCTGCTGTTTTCCGCTTAGATGGCCCATCTAAATTGAAGTTTATTATTGATTTAGCTGAACGTGAAAAACGTCTTACTTTTATTGATGATATGTTAAGCTCATTCGATGATCATAAGATGAAATAACGCAAGAGCTAACCGTTACTTAAGCTAATAAAAAGGCGTAACTGAAGTGATTTTTTCCTTCATTACGCCTTTTTATATTATTGGTATTAGTCTTTACGGCAAGGAATTTTTTCATTCATTGAACAATAGGGTTCTTGTTCTAAGATCAGCCTACCATCAGCGTCTAAAGCAATAACTTCGCCAGGTTTAAACGTGGTGCGCACTTTACCCGGCGTGCCATCAATAGTGTAAAGTACATCATAACCTACAATTCTACGTTCTTGTCGATAAATCGGAATACACTCTTTGAATTGAGGATAAGGGAAATTTGCGATATTGCTGTTATTAAGTGCTTCAATCATATAAAACACACGGCATTCTTGCTCTGCCGGATGAAATCGTGACAATTTTTCGGGTGTAAAAGGTGTTGGTAAACCGATTCGATGACAGTACTCTTCTGTCACAAATACTGTTGATTTAATCGGTGTAGCGGAAACGACATGAGCAAATTGAGGCTGGGGAAATACCCACCTCCATGCAATAAATAAAAGAATAGCTAATGCAATGATTAGTCCTATCAGTGTGTACTTTCTGACATCAACACTCACTTTTACCCCTTTTTATCTGTTTTATCCTTAATTGCTACAGATGTGCAATACAAAGCCATTTTTTTCACGATAACTGGCTAATATATTTAGTATTCAATAAATGAATTCTCTATCTGATAGCTTAATTCAACATCCATGCTGATTAGCATAATAAGCAAACCACGTATTTATGACATGTTAAATACACCACTTATTTCTGTTTTAATTACTTAATTAAATAAGTACCACCACTTTTTTAGAATTTACCTATTATATTAAGCGTGTTCTTAATTTATTTTTCTGAAAAAATTAAAATCGTCATACTATTTATAATACATCATTATGATAACACGAGGTTAACAATTGTTGCTTAGAAATATGTGGCATTTCATTTTATATTCATATTTTAAAAATTATCCCAAAGGCTTATGAAAATATTTTAATCAATTAAAATTGAGTAAAAATAACAAGTTAAGCTTACATTTAACACTTTTTACTTATTATATTTTTAATACAAATTAGAGAAATACCATAACACTTTATTTGATAAATTAATGAATTAAACATCATTTTTTATTTAAGAAAAGTCTTAAATAGTTTAGCATAATAATCAAAAACAGATCTGGACTTTAATATTACTCATTTAATCTTAATGATAAAATAATATTTACTATTGTCTTATTGAGCTTTAGAGTTATTGGTTATTTTTGATATAAACAGATAAATCATCTAGTCATTTATGCTGAGATTTTTTATCTTATTTAGATATTCTCATTTAATTATTTAATTTGAAAGAAAAAACAGATAAAAAACCCTCATATAATATGAGGGTTTAAAAAGATAACTTTTGTCTTACTTACAAAGCAAAAGATAAATTAATGAAGTTTTAGCTTAGGTCTGATCACTCTGTTGATAGAACCAACCAACATCATAAGCCCTGTCTTGATATAACCATGTAATGCAATTTGATGCATTCGATATAAAGAGATGTAAACAATCCGAGCAATCCGCCCTTCGATCATCATGTCACCTTTCATCAAATTGCCCATTAAACTTCCTACCGTACTAAATTTAGAAAGAGAAACTAATGAACCGTGATCGGTAAACACATAATCTTTTAACGGCTTATCTTTTAACATTGCGATAATATTACTATAACAGCGACTCGCCATTTGATGTGCAGATTGTGCTCTTGGTGGAACAAAGCCACCTTCTTTACGAGGGCATGATGCACAGTCACCAATAGCAAAAATCGATCCGTCTAAAGTTGTTTGCAAAGTCGGCTTAACAACTAATTGATTAATACGATTGGTTTCTAGGCCTGCGATCTCTTTCATAAAATCAGGTGCTTTAATACCTGCCGCCCACACCATTAAGTCAGCATCAATATGCTCACCCTCTTTAGTGTTTAATCCACCTTCATCTGCACTTGTGACCATAGTTTTGGTCATGACTCGCACACCTAATTTTGTTAATTCCTGATGTGCTGCGCTCGAAATACGCACTGGTAATGCAGGAAGAATTCGCTCTCCTGCTTCAACTAAAGTGATATTTAACGCAGAAGGTGCTAATTTTTTTAATCCATAACTATTTAGTTGGCGCACTGCATTGTGTAATTCAGCAGAAAGTTCAACACCCGTTGCACCACCGCCAACAATAGCGATATTCACTTTGCGATCTTCAGCTTGTGCATTAGCATCAGCTGAATATTTCAAGAATAAATTCAGCATTTCATTATGGAAACGATGAGCTTGCTGCGGGCTATCTAAGAAAATGCAGTTTTCTTTAATGCCTGGAGTACCAAAATCATTCGATTTACTGCCCAATGCCATGACTAAAATATCATAATCAAGCGTACGTTCAGGGACGAGCAATTCTTGGTCTTCATCATAGATAGCTGCTAATGTAATATTTTTTTGTTCGCGATCAAGCCCCATAAGCGAACCTAATTGGAAGTTGAAATGATGGTTATAACCATGAGCTAAATAACTTAGTGCATCAACTCCATCGTCTAAAGAGCCAGTCGCTACTTCATGTAATAACGGTTTCCATAAATGGCTATTATTACGATCAACTAAGGTAATTTCTGCTTTTTTGCTGCGGCCTAATTTATTGCCTAATTTTGTCGCAAGTTCCAAGCCACCAGCGCCACCACCGACAATAACAATTTTTGTTAATGACATTTAACGTCACTCCATAAAGATATTTACTGTTGTTATTTAAATAGCCTTGGTGAAATCTACTTATATAACGACAGTTAAATCGTTTCGGCTGTTATTTTTGTTCTTAAACAAAGTAATTGGAAAGATGGTCATACCAAAGTTGATTTATATCAAAAACAGTTGAATATTCATATCTCTTTTTTGAAGAAATCGACGATAACGTGCCTTTTTTTGATGTTTAAATAACCACCATAAAGATATGGATAATGGAATTTTCAAATGAATACAAAAGTTAAGGTATAAAAAGAGACGTTAGCGTAATAAAACAGACTCTGATCATTAGATGATGAAAATTTCATCTTAAAACAATCGTTCTAAAGTTGAAGGCGTTAAGAAAGAGATAAAAATCTTAGGCGGGTAGAAATAAAAATGGATGGAAAACCACCCATTTTTCAGAAGCGATTTTGATCTTAATTTTTGCTATAAAATGCTTTAATTTTAAATAGATGTTCAGAGAGACTCTTAAATTTATGCGTCTGCACTTCATCCCAAATCACCGAATAATAAGGTGATAATTCATCAGCAGAACGCTGATTATCTAAGCTCTCATCATTGCGGGATAAAATCACTAAAGCATTATCTTTATTTTTAGAACGAAAATCTTTAATACATTTCGTTGCGATATCTAAATACTCTTCAGGCCTGTCGATCTTATCAGTCATGTTTTCATAAGGAAAAAGATTAGGATTAATCATTACCTGACGAATATTACATAAGAAACCAATACGCTCTGCCCAATATCCCCCTAACCCAACACCGCAAATTAATACGGGCTCTTTAGTGGATTTAATCACTTTATCCGTTTCTTTCAGCAAATGTTGCATATCATGACGAGGATGCAAGGTACTGTAACTTAGAAAACGAACATCAGGATCAATAAACTGTAGCTGTAAAACCTTCTCATGATTTCCAGGACTTGTGGAATCAAAACCATGTAAATATATAATCATGCGCGCTCCTGCCATTGCTCCTGTAATTGGGTCAGCAACTGATTCGCTTTTTTCCAGCGATCAGAAGTTTGTAGCTCACTCAATGTGTAACGACCACGGTGATGGTACAATGTGGAAATACGTTCTGCTTTGACTGAGGACAGGTTATCTAACACACTCACAGCACCTTTTCGGTTATTACACACTAAAAGCATATCACAACCCGCATCAAGGGAGCGCTGCGCTCTTTCTGCGTAACTTCCCATAATAGCAGCACCTTCCATGGATAAATCATCAGAGAAAATAACGCCTTGGAAACCAAGTTGTTCTCGTAGAATTGATTTCAACCAGTAGGATGAACCACTTGCTGGACGATCATCAACTTGAGAATAGATAACATGGGCTGGCATAATCGCATCTAATAATTGACGCTGAATAAAATCTTTAAAAATTGACATATCACGTTGGCGAATATCATTTAAAGAGCGATCGTCACGAGGAGTTTCTTTGTGAGAATCAGCTCTTACAGCCCCATGTCCTGGGAAGTGTTTACCTGTTGATTTCATACCCGCTGAACGCATGCCTTTAATAAAGCTTTCTGCCATTGTCATCGCAATTTCAGGAGAATCATGGAAAGAACGCTCACCAATCGCAATACAGTTATGGCCTAAATCAAGAACTGGTGCAAAACTGATATCAATATCCATAGCAATCATTTCTGACGCCATTAACCATCCTGCTTCTTGTGCTAAATGGCTAGCTTGATAGCTTTCATTTAATGCTGCATAGGATTGCGCCGCGGGTATCCGTGTAAAACCATCGCGGAAACGTTGTACCCGCCCACCTTCTTGGTCGACGGCAATCACCAGTCGTTCATGAGATGCATCACGAATTTGACGGACTAATTCATTTAATTGTTCAGCATCGTGGAAGTTGCGGGTAAAAAGGATTAATCCACCGACAAGAGGATGTTTTAAAATTTCACGCTCTTCACTATCGAGTTCATATCCTTCAACATCAAGCATTACTGGACCCATAACATTCCTCTCTTTGTAATTGTGACAAGATAATGTCTTTAATTCGTCAGACTAAAATAACGACGTAAAGGTTCAGACATTATTAAAAATGATCCATTTTTTGTTTGTTGCCAACGGACTTCATACCACATTAGCATCATATAAAAAATGAATGGTTCTCTTGAAAGAATACGCTTTCTTAACTCTCTGGCAGAATAAGAGTAAACCTCTTTTTGCTTTGTATAATGACAATGATACGCACAATAATAATCTAAAAATGCCGTTTGTTGCGTTTCATCTAATTGATTTGTGGCAAAGAACGTCATTAATGAATCAGCCGTATCAATATCTGCCGCATATTCCCAATCGATAAATTTTATACCTGAATCACTAAGAAGAATATTCTCAACGTGCAAATCCATGTGAGCTGGCGCGTATTTTATGAGATTTCGTTGAGGTTGACGTAAAAAATGTTGTTGTAAGCGTAGCCATTTAGCGGATAACCGTTTTCTATCGATCCTTTGCCAATAAAGAGATAACTCATGATTTAAATTAAGAGGAAAACCAAACGGTGTTTGCTGATGTAACGTTGCTATTTTTTCAGCTAATGGCTTTAAATAGGCACTAAAAAGTGATTGATGGGTAAGGTGCTCACCGGGTAACCAGTGAAGAAAAAACCATTCTCCATAGCGTGTTGCAACTTCAGGGGATAAATCACAACCTGCCAGCTGTTTTAAAATGGCGTATTCTTTTCTTCCGTGTACATAAAGTCCTTTTCTTTCATCTCCGTAGTAGCGAGCAATCCAATCAATATCAGCATATTGCACACGAAAAGAACCGCCGCCTAATCCTGTTAATGCTGTTATCCTCCATTTACTTAATGCCTTTGCAGGAAAAAGTGTTTGCAAGGCATTAAGTAAACTTGAGTCATACCGATCACTCAACCTTGTTGCGTCCATTCCAAAGAATTTCGCCAGAAGAAACTGACATTAGTTGCATACTAATAACACGGTTATCTTTTTTGCCATCAACCGTTGAGAATAAAATATAATCTGCTGTTAAATGACGCGCTAACCCAATAGCAGCACTACGAAGACCTAAACTGTCCTCTCCTGATAAACCAAGCGCTTTTCGTGCTGACATCATTTGTGCGTAAGGTACAGTTTGCAATGAACTAATACTATTAACTGATTCTATAATTGTATTGGTTGCATTTACTGCTTGGATGTTTCCACCTGAATTATTTTTGACATTATCAATAACAATTAATTTACCCGTTTCTAAATCGTCAGTGACTGCCATATCTCTAATTAAAGGTGTCACCACATTATTCCAATTAATACTGGTGATTTTAGGTGGAGTTGGTACTACTTCAATTGGTGGTTCTATGGGTTTAGGTGGCTCTACCGGCTCAATGGGTGTAACCGGCTCCACAGGTACGGGCGGTTGTTGTGGCAACATAGACGGACAACCCGCTAATAAAAACACAGACATCGCCACAAATAGAAGTCTTTTCATACTCGCGTTACCTTATCCTAAGTAAAAAGATAAACTCTGACATAACTAATGGTTTTATCTGGAACATCGGCGCTAATTTCCGTATCTCCATCACCAAGGATAGTCACATCATTTACATGTCCAGCAGGAGATACTTCAAGCCCTTGTTCGTTATACCAATAAAAGCGATAGCGAATTGAAACAGGGTAAGATTGTGTATTTGACAGCATAACTGTCGCTCTTGTGCCGTTAGTATGGTGTTCAAGGATCGGTTGTCCCGCCACAATTCCCACGGCTAAGACCGAAGGCTCCATAATAATAGCCTGCTGACGATTAAAATAGAGTTTATTATCTGAATGAGATGATAAACACCCAGAGAGCAATGTCGTCATACACATAGCGATAAGTAATGAGTAAATAGCCTTACTTTGTCTTATCATGTATTACTTCCTGTTATCTCGCTTTTAGCATCATATCGATCATTGACTTAATAATGGCCCTAATGGTTTTCCACCTAATAAATGCATGTGAATATGGAAAACTTCTTGTCCACCATGTTTATTGCAGTTCATCACTAGACGATAACCATCTTCAGCAATACCTTCTTGTTGAGCTATTTTTGCGGCAACAACAAACAGGTGTCCTAACACTTGTTCATCTTCAACAGTAACATCATTCACCGTAGGAATAAGTTTATTAGGAATAATCAAAATATGCGTGGGTGCTTGTGGCGAAATATCACGAAATGCAGTGACTGTATCATCTTGAAAAACAATGTTAGCCGGAATTTCACCACGAATAATTTTACTGAAAATTGTTTCTTCTGCCATTTCCATCACCTTATTATTTATTTTAATTCCTGATTAATTCAATTAAGCAGGTAAGTTTTGAATATGAAAGAGCTTAGCAAAATTGCGCGTTGTTTGTTGCGCTAACTCTTCAACACTCACCCCTTTTAATACAGCCATATATTCCGCAACGTCACGAACATAAGCAGGTTGATTTTCTTTGCCACGATGAGGAACTGGCGCTAAATATGGGGAATCTGTTTCAACTAAAATTCTATCAAGAGGAACAATACGTGCAGCTTCTCTAATTTGTTCTGCATTTCTAAATGTCACAATACCTGAAAAAGAGATATACATTCCAAGATCTAGTAATGCTGTTGCCGTTTCTTTATCTTCAGTAAAACAATGTAATACACCACCACAATCTTGCACGTTCTCTTCTTTTAAAATCGATAACGTATCTTCGCGTGCGCTACGAGTATGCACGATAACGGGTTTGTTAACTTGTCGGCCAATACGGATATGTTCACGGAAAATTTCACGCTGTAATGCTGCATTTTCTTGCTGGTAATAGTAATCTAGCCCTGTTTCACCTAACGCCACAACATCAGGCGCAGCAGCTAAGTGCGCTAATTCTTCAACGTCGTACCCTTCGTCTAAATTCAAGGGATGAATACCACAAGAGAATGCAATATTGTCACGTTTGCCGATAAGTTCACGCATATTCTTGAACCCCGGCAAAGTTGTTGCTACAGCTAACATATATTGAACATCACGCTGCTGTGCTTTTTCGACAACATCATCAATATTTTCATGTAGTTTTTCATAATCTAAGCTGTCGAGATGGCAGTGTGAATCAACTAAAAACATAACGTACTCTCATTTATCTGGTATGACTTATAGGTGTTTTTTATTACAGCTAGCTCACAATTAAATTTGTGTTGCTAATTAATGTTATATTGCTAACTGATTTTCCCAATCTAGCAACTGTTCTGCTAGTAATAATTCTTTATTCAGGGCTGGAATGGTCATTAGTTGATAACGACACTGTTTCCATCCATCAATAATGGCTAACACAATATTTGAAGGTGATTGTGATAACGCCATAATTAAAGGTTGTTGATCTTGGTTGATACAATAAGCTTGTGCATTTGTTTGATACTTTAATGCATCGAGTAAAAGTGATAGCAACCAATACAAGCGACGATCTACATTATCTTGATTTAACTGCGGAAGAAATCCAAATAAATCACGTTGTTGCAAACTTGAATATAACGCTTGGCAAAAAGTTTCTCTTTCTTGCCATTCATCTTTCAGTAATGAAAGCGCCGCTATTGGTGCATTCTGTGATAAATTCAACGCAGTTACACTATTAGCATAAGGGACATTCGGCAACTGCTGTTGTATCCAGTGTATAGCATGCTGATGATCAGGCGTGGCTAAATGATAATAAAAACAACGGCTACGCAAAGTGGCTAACAAAACTTCAGGTTGCTGGCAATTAAGTAAAAAATACGTATTTTTAGGCGGCTCTTCTAACGTTTTGAGCAATGCATTTGCAGCAGCCTCAGTTAAGGCTTCAACCTCTTTTATCCAAACGACTCTTGCACCGCTTTGCTGGGCATGTTGCTCCAGTTTCTCTGTCACTTTTCTAACGGCTTCTACGCCAATAGATGTCTTGCCCTTTTCATTTTGTAAAAGATGCCAATCAGGATGTGTTTCAGCAAGCATCAAGCGACAACTGTGGCACTCATTACAGCTTTTTAATCCCTGTTTATTCTGACACATTAACCAACGACTTAATCCATAAGAGAGAGCATCAGCCCCCATTCCTTCGGTTGCATGTAAAAGCAGAGCATGATGACCTCGTCCTTCTTGATACATGCTAATAAGTTGCCGATATGCCTGATTTAGCCAAGGATACCAATTCATAATGCTTTATTTTCCTGCTGGGCTAGCCATGTAGTGAGTGCTTGGCGAATATCCGCTTGAACTTTATCGATAGTTTGAGATGCATCTATTGTAATAATAGAGTCATCACCTTTGGTCAATGCCTGATAACGTTCACGTGTACGATAAAAAAAGTCCATTGACTCTTTTTCAATTCGGTCTAATTCACCTCTAGCACGTGCTCTTGCCAGCCCTATAGCTGGATCTAAATCAAGATATAACGTTAAGTCTGGACGAAAATCACCAAGAACCGTATTACGAAGTGACAGCATAAGATCTTTATCTAAGCCACGGCCACCACCTTGATAGGCTTGTGAAGAGAGATCGTGTCTATCGCCAATTACCCATTTACCTTCTGCTAGCGCGGGTTTAATCACGTTCTCAACAAGCTGAACACGCGCAGCATATAGCATTAACAGCTCCGCTTTATCGGTAACTTTCTCCCCCTCAATACCTTGCTTAATAAGCTCTCGTAATTTTTCGGCAAGTGGGGTGCCACCCGGTTCACGGGTAAATGCTAAGTTGGTGATGTTTTTTTCTTTTAATGTATTAATAACGGTTTGAATTGCACTGGTTTTTCCAGCGCCTTCTAATCCTTCAATTACAATAAATTTACTGTTATTCATAATTATCTTTGTTGTAAGCGTCGATATTGTGCGACAGCTTTATTATGTTCATTAAGTGTGGTTGAAAATTTATGACCACCCGTTCCATCCGCAACAAAATAGAGATAACGTGTATCTGCTGGATGTGCGGCGGCTCTGATTGAAGCAACACTAGGCATTGCAATTGGTGTTGGTGGCAATCCATCGATTTGATACGTGTTATAAGGGGTATAACCATTTAAATCACTGCGATAAATTGTACCTCTGTATTTATCACCTAAGCCATAAATCACGGTAGGATCGGTCTGTAATCTCATATTTGTTTTTAGTCGATTAATAAATACAGACGCGACCTTTGTTCTTTCTGCATCAATACCCGTCTCTTTTTCAATAATTGATGCCATGATAAGCATTTCATAAGCCGATTTATACGGTAGGTCACTATCGCGTTTAATCCACTCTTCTTCTAATGTTTTTTCCATTTGTTGGTAAGCACGCTTTAAAATTGCGACATCTGTTGTACCTGCCGTGTAATGGTATGTATCTGGTGCAAACCAACCTTCTAGGTTAGCAATTTCAGGTTTTATCCCTATTTCTTCACGTAATTTGTCGCTATCCATTGTATGTGCGACAGTCGTAAGTTGCGGAGCTTGTTCAAAAATAGATTGCCAGTCTTGTAAACGGCTACCTTCAATAAAACGGATCGTAAATTGAGCCTCTTTACCACTTTTGATCAACAATAAAACGTCACGTAAAGACATACCTTTTGTTAAGCGATATGTACCTGCTTTAAATTGGCTAAGCTCTGGTTTTACTTTTAGTAAAATTTGAAAATAATCGCCTTGGTTAAGTAGATTATTGTTTATTAGCAGTTGTTCCATGGCTACGCGCCCTGTTCCTGCCGGCACTGTGAGTAGCATTTCATCTTGCTTTACAACAACATTTTCTTCTAAACCACGAATATGTTGCATCATATACAACGCAATTGCACCGATACTAATTAATAAGGCAAAAAAAACTATCCATACTATTTTTTTTATCTTCATTTATAACTCATCAAATTCTATTTAAGTGACAAACTGTGTTGTAAAACAACATGATAATACTCTCTGCTCGAATATTGATAGCACTTATCATCCGAGAAAGTGATACATGAAACAGGAAGTACAGGCATTAAACTATTTGTTAACCAAACTTCATCTGCTTGATAAAGCGTTTCCGGCTTTTCTCTCACAATAACAATTTTCCAATGCAATTTTTGTGCTAATTGAATAATTGATTGGCGCATAATGCCATTTACGCCAGAATCAGTCAGATCTGGTGTGAAAAGTGTATTCCCTTTACGCCAAAAAAGATTTGCCGCATTTGCTTCAACTAAATATCCTTCATTATCACACACTAAAACATCATCAAATTCTGTTTTTTCTAAATGGTGCTTAATAAGAACCTGCTCCAAACGATTTAAGTGCTTAATTCCCGCTAGTTGTGGATTTTTGCCTAAAGTAATAGGGCTGATAGCCAGTGATATACCTTCACTTTGCTGGTGGGAGTAATGGGCAGGATAGGATGACAATGAGGTTATAACTGTTGGCGTAATAAATCCATTTGAAGAATAACCACGACCACCATAACCCCGACTGATGATAATTTTAATAACACCTTTTGCTTGGGTGTCAGAAGCGATATCTATAATGTGTTTTTTTAAATCAGACCAATTTGGATGAGGGAGAAAAAGTGCCTCACAGCCTTGTTTTAAACGATTAAGGTGTGCGGATAGCATAGAGGGCTTGCCCTGTTCTATAGCAAGGGTAGTAAAGCAGCCATCGCCAAACTGTATCGCTCGGTCACTTGCATCTACATTTTGTTGCTGTTGTCCATTTACCCAATGCATCTAACACACCCTACATCTATGTTATTGATATCAATCTGCACATGATAAAACAACTGGCAGTAAAAGGACAAAATAAAAGACCCAGAATAATCCTGGGTCTTTAAGTATTTTTCAACTTTCTACAAAAAACGGTTTAAACGCGCTTAAAGAGAATTGAACCATTAGTACCACCAAAGCCAAATGAGTTACACAGAGCATATTCCATGTTCTCAACTTTACGTGCTTTATGTGGAACAAAATCAAGATGACAATTTTCGTCTTGATTATCAAGGTTAATTGTTGGAGGTACGATTTGGTCACGCAGAGAAAGAATAGTAAAGATAGACTCAATGGCTCCAGCAGCGCCTAATAAATGGCCTGTCATAGATTTTGTTGAGCTAACTAATACATCAGTGCCTTTACCAAATACGTTTTCTACCGCTTGTGCTTCAGCAACATCACCCGCATTCGTTGATGTACCATGTGCGTTGATATAACCCACTTGAGATGCATCAATACCCGCATCTTTTAGTGCATTTGTCATCGCTAGCGCACCGCCTTCGCCATTTTCTGCTGGTGAAGTCATGTGATAAGCATCGCTGCTCATACCAAAACCCACTATTTCAGCATAGATTTTAGCACCACGTTTTTTAGCATGTTCGTATTCTTCAAGAACCAGAACACCCGCGCCATCACCTAACACGAAACCATCACGATCTTTATCCCATGGACGGCTAGCCGCTTGAGGGTTATCGTTACGTGTTGATAATGCACGAACTGCACCAAAGCCACCTAAACCTAATGGAGTAGTTGCTTTTTCGGCACCGCCTGCAAGCATTGCATCTGCATCGCCGTAAGCGATAATACGCGCAGCATGCCCAATATTATGGACACCTGATGTACATGCCGTTGCGATAGAAATTGTAGGGCCACGAAGACCATACATAATGCTTAAATGCCCAGCAACCATGTTAATGATGGTTGAAGGTACAAAGAATGGGCTAATTTTACGAGGGCCACCATTTGTCATTGACGTATGGTTTTCTTCGATAAGGCCTAAGCCACCAATACCAGAACCAATAGCAGCTCCGATGCGACTTGCATTGGCTTCTGTTACTTCAAGACCTGAATCCGCAATGGCTTGCACACCTGCCGCAATACCATATTGAATGAAAAGATCCATCTTACGCGCGTCTTTACGCGAAAGATTATAATCTTCATGATTGAAATTTTTTACCAATCCTGCGAATTTAGTCGCATGATGACTGGTGTCAAAATCTTCGATAAGGCCGATACCACTCTGTCCGGCACACACGGCTTCCCAAGAAGCTGTTGCGTTATTACCGACAGGAGATAACATGCCTAGTCCGGTCACAACTACACGACGCTTAGACACGCTTATCCTCCAAGGAGGGAAAAAGTTTAGGATTAAAAATATAGGCGGTCGAGTGACCGCCTAGATTAGCAAGTTTATTTACCTGCGTTTTCAACGTAATCAATAGCAGCTTGAACTGTAGTAATTTTTTCTGCTTCTTCGTCTGGGATTTCGATATCGAATTCTTCTTCCAGAGCCATTACCAGCTCAACTGTGTCAAGAGAATCAGCGCCTAAGTCATCAACAAATGAAGCTGAATTTACAACTTCTTCCTCTTTAACACCCAGTTGTTCAACAATGATTTTCTTAACGCGTTCGTCGATAGTGCTCATACTATTAAATTTCCTATCAAAACTCGCTTGCGCGATGATTTTCTTAGTTTATAAATACAGGAAAAGATCTAACCAATCCCGACTGTGTGGACTACTTTATTCGCTATATTTTGCATTATATTGTACGCAAAAAGCAAATATAAAGACGTCCCCATAATTAGATCATGTACATGCCACCATTGACATGCAATGTTTCACCCGTGATATAGCTCGCTTCATCAGAAGCTAAGAAGGCTACAGCACTGGCAATCTCTTTGGCATCACCTAAACGGTTAGCAGGAACTTGAGATAAAATACCTGCTCTTTGGTCATCTGTTAATGCTCTTGTCATATCAGTTTCGATAAAACCAGGTGCAACAACATTTACCGTAATGCCCCGGGAAGCAACTTCGCGTGCTAATGATTTACTAAAACCAATCACACCCGCTTTTGCCGCCGCGTAGTTTGCCTGTCCTGCGTTACCCATGGTTCCAACAACAGAACCAATGGTAATTATACGACCATAACGTTTTTTCATCATAGCACGCATAACTGCTTTAGACAGACGGAAGACTGATGAAAGATTTGTGTTGATGATATCTTGCCACTCATCATCTTTCATGCGCATCAACAGGTTATCACGAGTAATACCTGCATTATTGACCAAAATATCAATTTCGCCAAATTCAGCACGCACTTCAGCTAAAAATTTTTCGATAGAGTCGTTTTCTGTGACATTTAACACAAAACCCTTACTTTTACCGCTTAAATATTCGCTGATAGCTTGCGCACCGTTTTCACTCGTTGCTGTACCAATTACGGTTGCACCGCGCGCAACTAAATCCTCTGCAATCGCACGGCCAATGCCACGGCTTGCACCAGTAACTAGCGCTATTTTTCCGTCAAATCCCATGAGATCCCTCAGTCATTTCCTAATGCAGCATCTAATGAAGCAATATCATTAACTGCTGCAGCGTTCATTTCTTTAGAAATACGTTTTGTTAAACCAGTTAATACTTTTCCTGGACCGATTTCTAATAGTTGTGTGATGCCTTTTTCAGCGATAAATTCAACCGTTTCAGTCCAACGAACTGGGTTATAAAGCTGGCGAACTAACGCATCACGGATAGCATTTGCATCAGTTTGCGCTTTCACATCAACGTTATTAACGACCTGAATTTCAGGTTGTTTAAATTCAATTTCTTGTAATGCAACTGCAAGCTTATCAGCTGCTGGCTTCATTAAAGCACAATGCGAAGGCACGCTTACCGCTAATGGTAACGCACGTTTAGCACCAGCTTCTTTACATAAAACACCAGCACGTTCTACCGCCTCTTTGTTACCTGCGATAACAACTTGGCCTGGTGAATTAAAGTTTACAGGTGAAACAACTTGCCCTTGGGCAGCTTCTTCACAGGCTTTTGCAATAGCATCGTTATCTAAACCGATAATTGCATACATTGCACCTGTACCTGCTGGTACTGCTTCTTGCATCAGCTGACCGCGTAATTCTACTAATTTAATAGCTGCTGCGAAATCAATAACACCAGCACACACTAAAGCAGAATACTCACCAAGACTGTGACCTGCCATCATTTGTGGCATTTTGCCTTGCTTTTCTTGCCATACACGCCAAACAGCAACTGACGCTGCTAATAATGCTGGCTGTGTTTTCCATGTTTTGTTTAACTCTTCTTCTGGGCCATTTTGAACTAAATCCCACAGAGAGTAACCTAATACATCAGATGCTTGAGCAAATGTTTCAGTCACTATCGGATATTGCTCTGCAAGTTCTGCAAGCATTCCAACAGTTTGCGATCCCTGACCAGGGAAAACCATTGCAAAATCAGTCATGTTTATTTTCCTGATAATATTAAAAACGGATAAGTGCAGAACCCCAAGTAAAACCGCCACCAAACGCTTCCAGCAAGATTAACTGACCACGTTGAATGCGATTGTCTCTTACAGCTTCATCTAATGCTGTTGGGACTGATGCTGCTGACGTATTGCCGTGGCGATCTAATGTCACCACTACTTTATCCATTGTCATATCCAGCTTTTTCGCTGTCGCTGAAATAATTCTTAAATTTGCCTGATGAGGCACAAGCCAGTCCAGTTCAGATTTATCAATATTGTTAGCTTCGAGTGTCTCATCCACAATGTGGGCAAGTTCACGAACTGCGACTTTAAATACTTCATTTCCTGCCATGGTAACGTAAGCAGGTAAATCTTCATTTTCTTTACGCTGATAAGGTAATGCTAATAAATCACCAAAACGCCCATCAGAATGTAAATGTGTAGAAATAATACCTTCGTCTTCTGACGCACCTACAACTGCTGCACCTGCCGCATCACCAAATAAAATAATGGTGCCACGATCGTTAGGATCTAACGCATGGGATAATCGATCAGCACCGATAACAAGAGCATGCTTAACAGAACCTGCTTTAATAAATTGATCAGCAATGCTTAATGCATAAACAAAGCCAGAACATGCAGCAGCAACGTCAAATGCGATGCAATCATTGATACCTAACGCATTTTGAATCTGACATGCTGCGCTTGGAAATGCATGTGAGCCTGATGTTGTAGCAACAACAATCAATCCAATGTCTTGTTTATCAATACCAGACATTTCTAGTGCTTTTTCAGCCGCACCTGCGCCCATCACAGCAACAGTTTCTTCTTCTGTTGCAATCCGACGTTCATTAATACCTGTTCGGGTAACAATCCATTCGTCAGATGTTTCAACCATTTTTTCTAAATCGGCATTAGTTCGCACTTGTACAGGCAAGTAACTACCAGTACCTAAGATTTTTGTATACATTCTATCAATCGCTCTTGGGTAATACTGTTGTCAGTCGAGAAGCGATCCGTTCTGGGATTTTTCGCTCAACGGCATGAACAGCCTGTTCTATTGCTGCTGTAAACGCGCTTTCATTTGCGCCACCATGGCTCTTAATGACGATACCGCGTAATCCTAACAGAGAAGCACCGTTATACTGGTCGGGGTTCATGTGTCCAAAACGCTTAATTAGCCGTTTTTGTAACCACTTCTTCAATATTTTCATCCACCACGACGTTTTTTTATTTTCGGTAGTAGAAGATTTAATCAATGAAAGGAAAACTCGAATAACTCCTTCCATCGTTTTAAGGGAGACATTACCTGCGAAGCCGTCACACACCAATACATCTGTTTTGCCTGTCAGTAATTCATTACCTTCAACATAACCAATATAATTGATATTAGGTGTCGACTTTAATACTGTAGCGGCTTCGCGGATATTATCTAATCCTTTGCTCTCTTCTTCACCAATATTCAAAAGTGCTACTTTAGGTGAACTAATCCCTGCAATTTCTTCGGCCATCACTGCGCCCATCACGGCAAATTGTACTAACAGTTGACTATCACAGTTAACGTTAGCACCTAAATCAAGAACGACAGTCTTACCTTTTTTCTGGTTGGGTAATATTGAAACCAGTGCAGGGCGTTCAATTCCATCAATAGCATTAAGTCGCAGTTTTGCTAATCCCATTAATACACCAGTATTACCTGCACTTACACATGCTTGTGCTTCACCAGTTTTCACGAGATCAAGTGCCACTCGCATTGATGTGCCTTTACTGGCTCTAATACCATGTGAAGGTTTAGCATCATTGGCGACAATATGTTCTGCGGGTATAACGTGTAAACGGGAGATTAGCTCGGCATTTTGATCTGCAAGCAGAGGAGAGATAGCGTCTGGTTGACCTACCAGCAATATTTTTAAATGAGGATTAGATGCCAGCGCCCGCAAACAAGCAGGCACTGTGATGCGAGGACCGAAGTCCCCGCCCATCGCATCTAACGCTATGGTTAGATTTGTCAAGGTATCAACGAGCTATAAAGCTAATTACTTGTTGATAACCTTGCGACCACGGTAGTAACCGTCAGCAGTTACATGGTGACGCAGGTGAGTTTCACCAGAAGTTTTGTCAACTGAAACTTGAGTTACTGTCAGCGCGTCATGAGAACGACGCATACCGCGTTTAGAACGAGTTGGTTTGTTTTGTTGTACGGCCATTGACCTTACTCCTTAGTACTTTTCTTTAAACTGGCTAATACGGCAAATGGATTTGGTTTCTCTGATAATTCCTCAGGGAGTTCACCAAACACCATATCCGCGTCGGACACTTCACAGTGTTCAAAATCATGTACCGGAACTACCGGCAAGTTGAGGATTATTTCATCTTCAATCATTGCCAGCAAATCTATTTCACCAAATTCGTTTACATCGACTGGTTCATATTCTTCCGGTAATGCCTCGGCCCGTTCATCACTGACAACAGGGCTAAAACAATATGTTGCGTGAACATGATAAGGAAAATGGCCACCACAACGTTGACATTCTAAAGTGACATCCACATCGGAATGTCCTTTAATCACGGCAAGACGTTGATGGTCAATATCAAATGATAAAGCCACATCAATATTACTGTCCACACTGACCACCGATTCAGCTAAGCGGCTTACTTGCTCTGGAGAATAATGACCATCATAGTCTAAATTCTTTTGAGCTGCTCGCAGCGCATCAATGGTCAGGGGTAATTTTACCTTTTGCATAAGGCGCGCATATTATCTTTGTAATGGAATATAGTCAAAGAAAAAGGCGGGTTATCTACACCTTTCCACCAAAATTCGCTTTATCAGCGGCGCATAGTTTAGAATGTCAGGCATCATTTTGCTACGGATTTTAAAAAAAATATGTTGCCACTCGTTCTTGCGTCTACTTCACCCTTTCGAGCTCAGTTGCTGAAAAAGCTTGGAATGCCCTTTATACAGGCATCTCCCGATATTGACGAAACCCCGAAGCCCACTGAATGTGCTCAAGATCTTGTCACTCGCTTATCCTATGAAAAAGCGAGCGCTTTACAAGCAAAATTTCCACATCACCTTATTATTGGCTCTGATCAAGTTTGTGTATTAAATAAAAAAATCACGGGCAAGCCCCATAATTTTGATAATGCTTTCGCACAATTAAAGCAAGCTTCAGGACAATGTGTGTCGTTTTATACCGGATTAGCAGTATACAATAGTTTAACTTTAGAACATCAAACACATTGTGAATTATTTCAAGTATACTTTCGCCATTTAACTGATGATGAAATTACCCATTATTTAAATAAAGAAATGCCGTTCAATTGTGCGGGAAGTTTTAAGTCTGAAGGGTTAGGTATTACTCTTTTTGATAAATTGAAAGGCGATGATCCAAATTCTTTAATTGGTTTACCACTTATCCGATTGAATAAAATGTTACTCTCGCAAAGAATAAACCCATTATTTTTCTCTGATGATCAAAAATAACCCCGATCATCTTATTTTTAATCTTATGTAGCGATAAAGCGTATTATGAATAAACTAACATCCGTCTTAATAGCGTTAGTGATGGCAACAGCATTAGCAGGTTGTTCTGATGAGAAAGACTCAGAAATAGCCCAAACGACTAATACGGCCAATACTGTCCAAGACAGTGTAATTTCAAATAAAAAAGATGACAGCACATCTTCATTCAAAAAGAATTTTGTCAGTAGTTGCATATTAGGATCAGGTATTACTGATGATGCGCTCATTCCTCAAATTACAGAAGTGTGCGGATGCACCTACGACAGCATCATTAAAAATTATGGTATTACCGAATTTATTCGTGTTGATATGGAAATGCGCAAAAATGGTTCAAAATCACTGCCTAAAGAGTGGGATATTGATAACATCGTTGAGCAATGTATGACAAAGGTTGAAGGTTAATGACGTTTTTAAATTAACTGTCTTACATAATGTTAAGCAAAAAATACGCCCAGCTAACTGGGCGCATTGAGTGTTCGGATTTTCTGTCGAAATAAGAATATTTAGACCTAAGATTTTTGACTACGTAACACCTGCAAACAATGGCGTAATGTATTATCCATTGGCGCTTCAATTCGCATCTGTTCACCCGTTGAAGGATGAGTGAATGTCAAAGAGCTTGCATGTAAAAATAAACGATTAAGCTTTGTTCCAACCAATTGCGCATCAAAATCACGATCACCATAACGATCATCAAAAGCAATAGGATGACCTGCATGTAATGTATGTACACGGATTTGGTGTGTTCTTCCGGTAACAGGGCTTGCTTTCACCAGAGTGGCAATCTCAAAACGCTCTTCTACTTTAAAACGGGTCTCTGAAGGCTTACCCTCATTGTTCACTTTTACTACGCGCTCACCACTTTGAAGAATGTTTTTCAATAACGGAGCTTGTACCACTTTAGTGTGTGATTGCCACTGACCACGAACTAGCGCCAAATAATCTTTTTGCATCTGTTTTAAACGTAATTGCTCATGTAGCGCACGTAGTGCTGAACGTTTTTTTGCAATTAACAACACACCAGAAGTATCTCTATCAAGGCGATGAACAAGCTCTAAAAAGCGAGCTTCTGGACGTAATGCACGCAAACCTTCAATAACACCAAAGCTTAAACCACTGCCACCATGCACTGCTGTACCAGATGGTTTATTAATCAGCATTAAATGTTCGTCTTCATATAAAATACAATTAGCTAAGGCAGAAACTTTGTCTAATTTTGGTGATACAGTAATTTCTTCTTTTTCTGCTACTCTCACCGGCGGAATGCGAATACTGTCACCTGCATTTAATTTATATTCAGGTTTAATTCGCCCTTTATTGACTCGAACTTCCCCTTTACGGATAATTCGGTAAATCATACTCTTTGGTACACCTTTTAAGCGTGCCAGTAGAAAATTATCGATACGCTGACCTGCTTCATCGCCATCAATGGTGACGAACTGAACTTGATTAAATGATTTCATAGTGGCGATTCTTTGGCTCTCTTAAAATAAAAATAACAAACAACTTTGTGGTGCACAAAATAACATCAATTCTGTCGTCTATTTTAACCTGAATAATGGGAAAAAGACGAAACATTAGCTAATCTCTCATATTTATACAGAAAAAGTCACCAAAGCGGAAAAGTCACCTTGCTATAACCCTAACACCAATGGAATAATGCAGACTCTCCTGATTATGTTTATCAGGTATATTTATGAAAATTTTGTTTGTTTGATTTTCAAAATGCAGCAATGGCGTAAGACATAGTCGAAAATCAAACAATTTAGTATGCCACAAATACATCGCTTATTGAGTTGAAACATTGTGTTCAATTAAAGAGTGCTGAATTTTTGAACTAAAAATCAGACTCACCGAGATATTGCACCTCTATACAATCGACAACCGTGAGGTTGACGCATTTGTAAAAGACACGAGGTCATCGGTTATCAATAGTGTAATTACGTATGTTAGTGGCACATTATAAAACGTGAAAATAACGAGTAAGTCACAATATGAAAAGAATGTTAATTAACGCGACTCAGCAGGAAGAGTTGCGTGTTGCCCTTGTGGATGGGCAACGCTTGTACGATCTGGATATCGAAAGCCCCGGTCATGAACAGAAAAAAGCGAATATCTATAAAGGTAAAATCACTCGAATTGAACCCAGCCTAGAAGCTGCTTTTGTTGATTATGGTGCGGAACGCCACGGTTTCCTTCCTATTAAAGAAATAGCCCGCGAATACTTTCCTAGCAATTATCACTCCCATGGTCGTCCTAACATCAAAGATGTCTTGAAAGAAGGCCAGGAAGTTATTGTTCAAGTTGATAAAGAAGAGCGTGGTAATAAAGGTGCTGCATTAACCACTTTTATCAGCCTTGCAGGAAGCTATTTGGTATTAATGCCAAATAATCCTCGTGCAGGTGGTATTTCTCGCCGTATCGAAGGTGAAGACCGTACAGAACTCAAAGAAGCCTTATCAAGTCTTGAAATTCCAGATGGCATGGGTCTGATTGTACGTACTGCTGGTGTCGGTAAATCGGCTGAAGCACTACAACAAGATTTAAGCTATCGTCTAAGACATTGGGATGCCATTAAAAAAGCAGCAGAGAATCGCTCTGCTCCTTTCTTAATCCATCAGGAAAGTAACGTAATCGTTCGCGCATTCCGCGACTATTTACGTCCTGATATTGGTGAAATCTTAATTGATAATGCAAAAGTCGTTGAAATGGCTCGTAGTCATATCGAAGCGATTGGTCGTGGTGATTTTGCCAGCAAAATTCGTCATTATACTGGTGCAGTTCCATTATTTAGCCATTATCAAATTGAATCACAAATTGAATCAGCTTTTCAGCGTGAAGTTCGCCTACCTTCTGGTGGTGCATTAGTTATTGATACTACTGAAGCATTAACAGCGATTGATATTAACTCCTCTCGTTCAACGCGTGGCGGTGATATCGAAGAAACGGCATTCAATACTAACTTAGAAGCTGCTGACGAAATTGCACGTCAATTACGTTTACGCGACCTCGGTGGTTTAATTGTTATCGACTTTATCGATATGACGCCAGTGCGCCATCAACGTGAAGTTGAGAATAGAATGCGCGAGGCTGTACGCCAAGATCGTGCTCGTATTCAAATTGGACGCATCTCTCGCTTCGGCTTATTAGAAATGTCTCGTCAACGCTTAAGCCCTTCATTGGGTGAATCAAGCCATCACGTTTGTCCTCGTTGCTTAGGTACTGGTACTATTCGTGATAACGAATCATTATCACTTTCTGTGTTACGTCTAATTGAAGAAGAAGCGCTGAAAGAGAATACCCATGAAGTACATGCAATTGTTCCTGTTCAAATTGCCTCTTATTTGCTTAACGAAAAACGTAAAGCTGTAACAGATATTGAACTGCGTCAATCTAATGTTAAAGTGGTTATTGTTCCTAATGACCAAATGCAAACCCCTCATTTCTCTGTTATCCGTGTGCGTAAGGGCGAAGAAATTACATCTCTGAGCTACAACTTAGCGCAATTCCATGAAAGTCAGTTAAATGAAGCTGAAGACGATGTTGTCACAGAGCGCAAAGTGCCTGAACAACCTGCTATTTCAGCCTTTGGATTGCAAGAAGAAGACACTCCAGAAACGACAACGAAAAGTAAAAAAGCACCTCAACCTCAAGCTAAGCCAGTTAAATCAGAGCAAGCCCAAGGTACTGGCTTCTTTGCCTCAGTTGCAAAATTCTTCTCTAACTTATTTGGTAGCGAGCCAGAGCCTGCGGTAACACAAGAAAAACCACAGGAAACCAAGAAAGAGAATACGGATAATCGTCGTGAACGTCGTAATAACAACAATCGACGTAACAACAATAATCGCCGTGACCGTGATAACGATCGTAATCGTGATAACACGAATAGCGAAGAAAACCGCAAAAATCGTAATCAAAAACCACAAACAGCTCCAACAACTGAAGTGAGTAGTGAGCAAGAGATTGCAGAACGCGAAGCGCGTCGCCAACAACGTCGTGAACAACGCGCAGAGCAACGCCGTCGTCAAGAAGAGAAACGTCAGCAGCAACAAGAAGCCGCGAAAGCACAAGCTGCACTTAGCGAAAATGATGCGACTGAAAAAGACAGTGCAGATGAGAAGAAAGAAGAACCTCGTCGCCCTGCTATGCAACGTCGTAATCGTCGCCAATTAACACAATCTATACGTGTAACAGACAACAACGATACAACGTTAGCCATTGCTCCTGTTGCTCCTGTTGCAACAACAGAAAAGGCAATTTCAGAACCTCCGGTTGCTATCGCACCAGCTAAAGTTGCTCCAACGGAAAAAGCAGCACCTAAAGCCGATGCTGTTACAAAAGTTGAAACAAATGAAGCTCAACCAGTAAAAGCCTTATCTGATGTAGCACCAAAAGCACAAGATGATAATAAAAATGAAGACAACAACGGGCAAGAGAATGTCATGCCTCGTCGTTCTCGTCGTTCACCTCGTCATTTACGTGTAAGTGGTCAACGTCGCCGTCGCTATCGTGATGAACGTACATTAACAGTATCACCAATGCCACTTACAATGGCGGTTGCATCACCTGAGCTTGCTTCTGGTAAAGTATTTATTCGTTATCCTGTAACGCCAATCAGTGATGCGCCATTTATCGAGAATAATGTTGAAAACAACAAGAGTAATGTTGAAAAGAACATCATTACTCATGCAGATCCTCAAATGGTTGCTATCACACCGGCGGTTTCAGAAGCCATTGTTGCAAAAGTGGAACAAGCGGATACCACAGAATCAACCTACACTGTGACTGTTAGCTCTGCATCATCCACTGAAGCTGTTGCTGAAATTATTGCAGTAGAGCCACAATTAGCACCTGTAGAAGCAAATAACATTGAAAACCAAGTTGAAGAAAGTGTTGTCAACAACGTTATTGATGATGTGAATTCCGAAGAACATGTTACTCGTAAAGAAAATATTTCTGCGGTATTAAACACAACCGAGGCTTATATGCATGAAGCTTCACAACAAGCAGAAACAGATGCAGTAACTGAAAACGTTACACAAGAAGTCATTGCACCTGTAGAACGCGAAGTGACTGAAGCATCTACTCCTGAGCCTCAAACTGTTGCTACTTCAGTTACAACCGAAGAAACAGCTGGACAACACAATGAAAGTGATGCCGAAGCTATTGTTGAAACAGTTGCTGAACCTATCGTTGAAACGATTATTGAAAATCAGCCTGAAGAGAATGAGAGCACAACGGCTGCAACACCTGCAGTAGAAGCAGAGCCAGTCCCAGTAAAAGAAAGCAAACCTACAGCCGTGATTATTCGTCAAGAGCCAGTAGTACGCCAACTTCATGCAAGCGCACCAATGACAAAAGCGCCAGCATCTGATGAACCTACTGTCGCAATTGAAATCAAAGCATGGGAAACTCGCCCTGCTTTTGATAAAAAAGGCCGTACTGGTGCAGGCGGACATTGTTCAACTAACCAAGCTTCATCAGTAATGACTAAAGCTGAAAGTCAAAACTAATAATAAGACGTTATTAAGAATATCTTGATAATACCTTTAAATTGAGAACCCACTTTTTAGTGGGTTCTTTTTTTGTGGGTAGCTATTAGCAATTTAACTTAATGTACTTAAGCCCCAAGTAAGATAAAAAAAGCCCCTGAATATTCAATTCAGAGGCCTTCAATTTCTTATTCTTGGTAAAGCAATCAGTCTTTTAGATCAGGAAGGTTTTTAATTTCACCCATCGCTTTTAACTGTTTAGAAAGCTCACGGCGTTCTTTAGACAGATCGGCATTTTTAATAATGTAATCATCAACTCGATCGTCATAGTCGCTACGCATATTCGCAATAATACCCAGAACATCTTCAATAGACATACCAGGTTTAATATATTCACTTAAGTTGTCTAACAAAAGAACACGTTTTTGGTTATCACGGATCTTTTTCTCATTGTCAGTGATCTCACGACGGATTTTGTTTTTACGACGATACATACGCACAAACTCCAGTACGTTTTGGAAAGACGGCTTGTTTGCGTTATCCATTTCCTACACCTTTACAATTGATATTTAAGATAAATAGTTCTGTTTAAGATTATCGCTTAATCGTGTCAATAAACAAGCAAAGTTTACAAATTTAATTGATTTTGCTTGATTAACAATTAATTAAGATGATATGCATTAATAAATATAGTCAACACTCTTTAACCCGTAAATGTTCACTTAATTAATGAAAAAAATGGCTACACATTTTTACTGGTAGCCAAAATCGACACTACAAAGGATAATTTAATGCGCGATTAAATAGGTTGTGCTTTATTTTGATCTTCATGTTGTAAGCCATCAAGGGGTAGTAACGCTTTCGCATCTGAACGTAAAAATACAGCGGAGAGAAGTGTTGTTCCTATCACAATGCATCCCATCACCATATAGGTTGGAGCAAAACCATAATGATCATAACCATAACCAGCTAATGGAGATAATAATGTAGCGACAATAGAACTCACACATTGGAAACCCACTAAATAAAGTGTTGAAGATAAACGTTTGTCAAAATGTTGGCTGTTATATTTAAAAATTGAAATTAATAAAATTGGTAACTCAACAGCATGTAATAACTTCATACAAGAGATCAAGACAGGCCCTTCGACTAATCCTGAGCCAATAATACGTGTAGCCATAACACTGCTTGCCAGTAATAAGCCATTTTTAGCACCAATTCTATTTACAAGGAAAGGTGCAATAAACATACCACCAGCTTCTAAGAATACCTGCAATGAATTCAGATATCCGTACATTTCATTACCTTGCTGTAAAGTAGCAAATTGCGATGAGAAAAAGACTGGAAATTGTTGGTCATAAACACCATATACACAGGTTCCAATCACAAATAAGATAAGCGCCCAAAAACGAGGTAATGAAAGTAAATTAAGTGCATCTTTTACAGTAATGCTGGATGTCTTTCCATGCTCTAATTGGTTAAATGCGTCTGATTTACCTGTTTTTAATAAAGCTAAAAGAATTAAGAACACGACACCAGAAACAGATGCCATCACAAAATTATAATTAGGGTCGATATTAATATTGTGCCCAGCTATAAATGTTGCTGATGCCCAACCTAACGATCCCCACATTCTCGCCCTACCATATTCAAAACCACGGATACGACTCACACGTTCTGTATATGACTCTAATACACCAATACCTGCATTAAAGGTCATACCCACATATAAGCCCCCTAAAATGGAGCCAATAAAAATATTCCAACGTAGTATTGAAGCAAAACCAAGAAAAAATGGCCCAGAAAGAATAAGTAATATTGCAATCACTAATAACAGATTTTTTCTTAACCCTAATTTATCCTGAATAAAGCCATATAAAGGTTGCGCACATAATGCAATAAGAGAAATTGCAGAGAATATCAATCCGGTATCAGTCGCCTTTAATCCAACATACTGGTTTAGCCAAATAGAAACTAATGAAAATGATGAAGACCAGGTAAAAAAGAAGAAAAATAACAGCGCACTTAAAATCGCATAGTATTTTTTTGAGTCTTTGTTCATTGGTTAAGCGCCTTATAAAGTCATTCCACCCCTAAATGTTAACGTTAACTTTTAAGCTAACAAACATTATTCTTACTGTAATGTGATGTTAAGCACATAAGTTAACGTTAACAATTTGAGTTATGTGCGCTAGATCTACATTTGTTTTTTATTGCTGTTAATACCGCTTATATTGCTAATGTGCTTAATCCTAAAGCAATTATGCTATCTTTCGCGATTATTTCCAGTAATGCTGGTACAACGCCAACACTAGATAATCATCTTACTTTATCTTCTATTCATATTTTAATAATGAATCTCTGGCTGATTGCTTGCTGGTGGTTTTATTTTATTGTCATCACAAAAGATCAATATTAGCAGAGGTCCGCTTCTATTCATTCTCACTGCCCCCTATATTGAACGCTGCATAAGCGCGCTTTGATCTGACATTTCACGTTTACCGTATTATGGTTTACCATGGTCTTAATTAAACCCAATACAACTCATTGAGTAATGATTTAAAAAATCATTAATAAATTTACGGTAGGAAACCTTGTCTAATTCAGCGAAAACGCCCACATTTTACATCCATGACTACGAAACCTTTGGTACACACCCAGCGCTAGATCGTCCGGCTCAATTTGCTGGTATAAGAACTGATATGGATTTCAATATTATTGAAGATCCTCTCGTTATTTATTGCAAACCTAATGATGATTATCTGCCTCATCCAGAAGCTGTGATGATCACAGGAATAACACCACAAATTGCAGCAAAAAATGGGTTAATTGAAGCTGAATTTACCCGTCAAATTCATCAAGCTTTTAGTCAACCTAATAGCTGTATTATGGGTTATAACAACCTTCGATTTGATGATGAAGTAACCCGCAATATCCTTTATCGTAATTTTTATGATCCTTATGCCTATAGTTGGCAAAAAGGAAATTCTCGGTGGGATTTGCTCGATGTTTTACGAGCCTGTTATGCACTACGTCCAGATGGTATTGTTTGGCCTGAAAATGAAGACGGTTTCCCAAGCTTTCGTCTAGAGCTATTAACCAAAGCCAATGGCATATCTCATGAGAATGCGCATGATGCAATGTCTGATGTTTACGCCACCATTGCAATGGCAAAAAAATTAAAACAAGCTCAACCACGTATGTTTGATTATTTCTTTAATTTACGCGATAAACGTAAAGTTCAGGCGTTAATTGATATTCCCACCATGACGCCGATTGTACATGTTTCAGGTATGTTTGGTGCTGCTCGTTCTAATTTAAGTCTTGTGGCGCCTTTGGCATGGCATCCAGATAATCGTAATGCGGTTATTGTGTGCGATTTATCTGCGGATATATCCCCGCTATTAACCTTAACATCAGACCAATTACGTGAACGTTTATATACGCCACGCAGTGAATTGGCAGTTGATGAACCACCTGTTCCAATTAAATTGCTGCATATTAATAAATGCCCTATTGTGGCACCACAAAATACATTAAGACCTCAAGATGCAGATAGAATTGGTTTAGATGTTGATACTTGTTTAAACAATCAAGCCATTTTATTTTCGCATCCTGAAATACGCAATAAAGTCGTAGAACTCTTCGCTCAACAAACTCCTTTTGTTGTCTCTGATGATGTTGATTCTCAAATTTATAATGGCTTTTTCAGTGAAAATGATCGTAGTGCGATGGAAATTATTCGCTCAACACAACCACAGAATTTACCTGCTTTAGATTTAACATTTGAAGATGCGAGAATGGAACCGCTATTTTTCCGTTATCGTGCGAGAAATTATCCTTCTACCCTCAATTATGATGAGCAACAACGTTGGTTAGCACATAGAAAAGAGAGGTTAACGCCAGAAAAGCTGACTGAATATATCAATACGCTCCAGCTTTTAGCAGAAGAACATAGTGATAACGAAGATAAGCTAAAACAACTACAAGAGCTTTATCTATATGCTCAAGATATTGCGAGTTAGACAATAAGACAAAAGGCAGGTTTTATCCTGCCTTTCTTTTTAACTTAATAAACACAATATAAAGTGATTATTTTTTAGTTTCAATACTTTCAGTTTTGATCTCAGCGTGAACCTGCCCACATCCACACTCTTCTCCCCAGTATTTTAATTTCGAGGTTTTACCTATACCTGGGTTCATACTGTTGGTTGGATCATTATGTTTATAGAACGCTTTTAATTGAGGCTTGGCATAATACATATGGCCTACATTATGCTCTGCAGGATATTCCGCCCCACGGTTATCTAATAACGCTAACATTTCTGCTTTTAGCGCCTTCGCATCAACACCTTTTTTAATAATGTAGTCCTGATGCATAACGTGACACATAAAATGACCACAATAGAGTTTATAAAGTAATTTACTCTCTATTTCTGGCGGTAATTTTTCAAACCAATCTTTGTCATTACGACGCAATGCAATATCTAATGGCAATACATCTTCAACGTCATTCACATGCACAGCATGATAACGAACAGCAGCACCAGCGGCGGCAAAACGGTGCAAGAATGCTTTATTACCTTCCTCTTCAGTACATTCGAAATAATCACCTGAAGCTTGTTTAAAGTATTCTTTTAAATAGGTTGATGCTTCTTCAATGCCCTCATCAGCCATTCTTAGCATTAAATGATGTTCATATTTATCGCGGAAGTCTGTCATACGTTCAGGTAAATGAGCTGGCCATAATTTGCTCATAAACTGCATAGTTCTATCAACCATGTTTTTAGGTAAAAAAGGAACTTTATTTAATACCGCATCTACTCGCCCTTTCACAGCAAATAAAGTTGGCATTTTATCTGTGCCCAATTTATCAATCACTAAAAATGTATCTTTTCCATACACTTCAGCCATTTTATAGTAGCTTCTATGCATATATTCTCCTGCAACAGGAAGCTTTTTAAAATGACTTAAAATATGGCGACGAATATCTTCAAGCTCATCAGGATTATTAGTGCCAATATAAAAGACTTGAGTACGATGATCCGCTGGGAAAGTATCTAATCGCACAGCAAATACAGATAATTTACCCGCACTCCCCGCGGCCTCATATAAACGACGTTCATCATTGTTAAACCGAGAAGGCGTATTGGCATCTACATCACGCACACGTTCATGATATTCATGATCGGATGCTAATTTTTCTGTCGCTTGTATTTGTTTCTCGTGGTAATGACGATTATCTAAATTCGTTAAAATTTCTTCTGGGGTTTCGCCTAAATCAATTCCTAAGTGGTTAACTAATTCAGCTTCGCCCTTTTCATTGACACGAGCATACAGCGATAATTCTGTATAAGCAGGACCTCGACGAACTAAAGCCCCACCGGAGTTATTACAGATCCCACCAATAACAGAAGCGCCAATACAAGACGAGCCAATAACAGAATGAGGTTCACGCCCTAATGGCTTTAATACTTTTTCTAAATGCCACAGCGTACTACCAGGAAAGGCAATAACTTGATTATGCTCTGAGAGAACCTGTATTTTATCTTGACGTAATGTACTAATAATTACGATATCTCTATCATAATCATCACCATTAGGTGTCGAACCTTCGGTTAATCCCGTATTCGCCGCTTGCATAATAATGATTTTATCAGCTTCAACACAGGTTTTAAAAACACGCCATTGTTCTAATAAATTGGCAGGAAATACAACTGCTAATGCCTTACCTTGTCCTGAACGAAAGCCTTTACGATAACGTTCTGTTTTATGTGCTTGTGTTAATACCTGTTTTTTACCAACAATACTTTCAAGTTTACGAATAAAATGTTGATTTGCAGAGCTATTACTCTCATTCATTTTCCCTATCCTATTCCTGTCTTGTCTGATTAATTTGTATTTTGCTCGCTTTTATTATTACTCATAAGGCTACGTGCAAAATATAAACTTATCATTTATATAACTGCTTTTATACTGCTATCCACATTTCCAAAAAAAATAATATATTTTATGTTCAGCCATTTTTGTTATTTAAAAATATTTTTGACATTTATTTCTTAAATAGAATATAGATAAGCCTCAATTTACTATTTTATTCTATTATTAGCTTTTCTCTTGCTAGCCGATCCCATGCTCGGCAACTTCGACTTTTATAACTATTTTTATTATTCGCTAATGCCAATTGATATGACAATGTAGGTTCAACAACAGGAAGTACCACTAAATCATCAATGGGATTTTTATTACACATACTCCCAGGCAGTAGCGTTACACCTACACCCGCTTTTACCATCGCTATAATTAAATCTAAATGATTACTACGTCCCGCAACAATAGGCTTTGTATTATAAATACCGCAGGCACTATAAACTAAATCATTAATGCGAAAATCTTCAGAGAAAAAAATAAATGGTTCATTAATCAACTCTTTAAAATGTACTTCTTTTTTGATGGCTAAAGGATGTGATGGAGATACTAATAGCATCAAGCTTTCTTCTGAAAAAGGTGTTAATTCAAATATGTCATTATTAAAAGGTAATACTACGGCCGCTGTTTCTACTTTTCCCTCTATCATCGCTTCTGCCATTTGTTTAGTTCCTAATTCAAATATTTTTAGTTCAACCTGAGGGTGTAGAGAACTAAATGCCATAATAATATCGGCAAAATACGTCGAAGCTATTACCGGAGGTAATCCCACATTTAATGTCCCTGTCAATGGTCCTGACTTATCCTGCATAGCTTTATTCATACTATTAAATTGTGCGAGTATTTTTTTTGCATGTTCAAAAAGTATCGCACCATCATCCGTTAACCTTACGCCATCGACTTCTCTTACTAATAAAATAACACCTAATTCATTTTCTAATTTTTTAATGCTACGACTAATTGCAGGCTGAGTAATAAATAGAGCATCAGCAGCTCGGCTAAAGCCATTTAATTGAATGACTTCAACAAAATAACGTAATGTACGAATATCCATTAGTAACATTTACCTTATTACATTTAGTTATACCATCAATAATAATAAACCATTTCATATTGATTTATATCCGCGGTAAAACATTAAGCATAATATAAATGAATAATCCCATTTTTACAGATTATTATTCGGATATTCTGGAGATAATATGAACAAGACTGTTGTTGAATATATGCTAAATCGATTATATGACTTAGGCATAAGTGATGTTTTTGGTGTTGCTGGCGATTACGCTTTTCCTATAGAAGACACGATTTGTAATAGCAATCATCTGCGTTGGATTGGTAATTGCAACGAATTAAATGCAGCTTACGCTGCTGATGGGTATGCTCGAATTAAAGGTATGGCAGCGTTATCAACAACATTTGGTGTTGGCGAATTAAGTGCGATTAATGCTATTGCAGGCTCTTATGCAGAAAACCTACCGATTTTTCATTTAGTTGGTATGCCAGCAAGTGGTGTACAAAAAAGCAAACGTCTCGTTCATCATACCTTAGGTAATGGTGATTTTGATATTTTCTATCAATTAGCCCAACCTCTTGCTTGTGCTCATGCAATATTAACGCCTGAAAATTGTATTGCTGAAATGGAGCGTTTAATTGCGACAGCATTAAAAGAGCGTCGTCCTGTTTATATTGGTTTACCATCTGATTATGCTGTGATGCCAGTGATAGAAAATGCATCTGTTACCACACCAAAAAAACAAATAAGTGATAAAGAAATACTAGAAAAAGTGGTATCACTGATTATTGATAAGCTTACAAAAAGCAATAATATCTGCGTATTACCCGGTATTTTATCCGCGCGTTTAGGGTTATCAGATAATGTCCAAGCTTTTATTGATAAAACAGGTTTACCTTATGCCACTATGTTTATGGATAAAAGCATATTAAGTGAATCTAATACTCAATATGTTGGGATGTATGATGGACAATTAATGACGCCTGATGTCAGAGAGTTTGTCGAAAATAGTGAATATGTATTAGGGGTCGGAGCAATGATGACCGACTTTAATACGGGAAGTTTCACAGCTAATATTAAACCAGAACAATTTATCAGCATCATGCCAGAATATGTTGAAATTGATTCGGTTATCTATTCTTCTATTTATATGGAAGATATTCTCTCTGAACTAACCAAACGACTACCAAATAAAAGGTATCATCAGATAAAAGCTAAGGGATTAGAAGACGCTATTTTATCTGATAACGGTGAAATTACGGCTCAATACCTCTACCCCCGATTAGAGAAATTCTTTAAACCTAACGATATTATTATTGCTGAAACAGGTACATCATCGATGGGATTAGGCTTTGCACTGTTGCCAGAAGGTGCTCAGTTCCATAACCAAACATTATGGGGTTCTATTGGTTGGGCAACACCCGCATCATTTGGTGCTGCACTTGCCGCGCCTAACAAACGAGTTATTTTAATTACAGGTGAAGGCTCACATCAATTAACCGTACAAGAAATAAGTCAATTTGTTCGTTTTGGATTAAAACCGATTATTCTTGTTTTAAATAACGATGGTTATTTAATTGAACGATTATTATGTGATTATCCTGAAGCTTATTATAACGATCTTGCTCAATGGAATTATCATCAATTACCTAAAGCTTTTGGTGCAAGAGATTGGCATTGTGAGAAAGTCACAACGATAGATGAGTTGAATAAAGCGCTTGAAGTAGCCGAATCAGCAGAGAATGCCTCTTACATCGAAATAGTAACAGAGCGATATGAAGCTTCTGAATTAGCACAAAAGTTAAAAGAGTCTAAAAGTTCACTTTATTCTTTTTAAAATAAATGGATAAAATGATAAATTAAGTATTGTAATAGAATAAAAAAACAAAAAATTAGCTAGTTTTTTATTCATTAAGTTAATAATAATTTAAATAATCGGTATGGTTTTTTTATTTTAAATATAAAGACTATACCGACTTTTCATTATTACATCACTCGTATCATATTAAATAATCTTATATCTCGAGTAGAGAAAAATCAAGAAACACTTAATGAATAAATTAAAATCTCGTTTAAATATACCTCTTAATATAATAATTCCTGTCATAAAAACTAAACATAAATAATCTAAATTAGCTCCAAACTTTTTGGAGACTATGGCTTATTTTATGAAAAACATTGTAATACCTACCTCGTTAAGCTTCTTTTTTTTACTTTTTTCGAGTTCATCATGGTCTGAAACAAATATTGTAAAAACCAAACAACATATTATGGACCAGCGCAATAATTGGCTGGAAGAGATCAAAAATGGTGTCATCACAACTCCCCCTGAGAAAGGGTCAAAAACAGCCGAACTAGATAGAATAATAAGCAATAATTATCAAGCTATCACTGGTGAACGTAGAGAACTAGCCGAAGCAGATAAGTCGCAGGATCATTCTTATGTTTTTAATACCTATGCCAATATTCTATTTGGCGACAACGCCAAGTCGATCAATTTTAGCGATATTCAAGCCTACCAAGATCTGAATATGTTACATAACACAGGTACATATGCTTATGATCCAAACAAAAAAAGAGCACGCTCGATAGATTTTATCTTAAAAGAACTTTTTTTACGTGGTAGACCTTATCAAGTAATTGATAAAGAAGGTAATTACTTAAATAATTACACCAATATAACAGGCTCATCTTATCCAAGTGGACATACATGGAATGGATATAAGCAAGCTGCGGTTTTATCCATATTATTCCCTGAAAAGGGCAGTGAAATATTTGCCCGAGCAATAGAATATGGTGAAAGCCGAGTTATCGTAGGGGCACATTTTGCAACAGATACTATCGCTTCGAGAATAGGAAATTATTACCTGTTATCACAGATGCTTGCAGATGATGACACAACTCGAACTTTTGTTAAGCTTGCCAAAGAAGTCCGCCAGAATGTCTCTAATCAGTGTGAAAATCAAAATTGTTTAACCACAGCGAAAAAAATAACTAACGATGATGCAGGTTATTATGGAACAAAAGATCCTGAAACTTCATCGCTAATTTCCCCCAATAAAATACCCAGTTCAGCCAGCAATTTACTGCGTTTACGTTTTGCATATTTAACCAAAGAACAGAGGCAATCTATTTTAGCGAGTACAGCCTATCCGAGTAATTCTTTGGCTGGCTGGGCTTCAAATGACAATGTTCCAGATTCTAGCTGGGGATTAATTAATCTTCCTAAAGCCTATAATGGACCTTCATATTTCTATAATCATTTTCTTGTTAATCAAACAACTAATGAATTTGACTTCGCTGAGTTTGGTAAGCTTGATGAATGGAAAAATGATATTAGTGGGCCTGGTAAATTAATCAAACAAGGCGAAGGCACATTGATTTTATCTGGTAATAACTATTTTGCAGGCGTCGAGGTTAATCAGGGAAATTTACTACTTATAGGCGAAAATCATTATTCAAAAAATTCTTCCATCAATGGTGGTACATTATTACTTGAAGGAAAATTAAATTCATTACTGGATGTTAATAAAGGAACGTTGCTATTAAATGATGGGAGCATAAGTTCTCAAGTCAATATCAATGACAAGGGTGTACTTATTGGTAAAGGAAAAATTAATAAACTAGAGGTAAATTCTGGAGGTATCGTAGCACCAGGTCATTCAATTGGTACGATTAATATAGATGATACTGTGATTTTTAATTCTGGTAGCCACTATTTGGTTGAAGTAAATTCACAAGGTGATAGCGATAAAATAACGAGCCTCGGCACAGCAATACTTAACGGAGGAACAGTTAGTGTATCTCTTGAAAATAATAAAAACCTCCTCACAAAAGACAATGTTCAGAGTCTATATAACACAAAATATACTATTTTAATGGCCGATAGAGGTATTAATGGTAAATTTGCTGATGTTAACTCAAACTATCTTTTTATAGGAACAACACTATATTACGATCAGAATGCAGTAATATTAAATGTCGGAAGAAATAATACTGCTTTCTCCAGCTTAGCAAAAACAAAAAATCAAGCATCAATCGCGAATGCAATAGATGTATTACCTTCAGGGCATCCTGTTTATGAAAGCATTGTCAGAATGGATCTAAAAAATGATGTCCGTAATGCCTTTAATGAATTAACTGGTCAAATTTATGCCGATGTTTTATCTAATCAACTCAATGGTAGCCGACAAATAAAAGAAACACTCCTCTCTCAGGTTAGAAATGCAGAAATACTTAATAGCGAAAAAGAAAATACAGATAATAAAGGCAATGTCTGGACTAAAGTTCTTTATGATTGGGAAGATAGCTCAAGTGATAGTAATGCGAATAGCTATGATGCTTCTACCTATGGCATACTATTAGGTGCGGATCAGCGTTTTAACAACGATAAAATGCTACTTGGTATAGCAACAGGGTTCACCAAAACCTCTCTTTCAGGTTATAACAGTCACGCAAATAGCGAAAATTATCACTTATCACTCTATAGTGGTTATGATTTTAACCGTATCACGCTACGTGCAGGTGCATCGAATACATTCCATCGTATCCATACCTCAAAAACGGTCAATTACGCTGTGCAATCAGATAAAAATAAGGCTAATTACAATGGGAATACCAGCCAGATATTTATCGAAGCAGCTTATCCAATAACTCTTTCGGACACACAATTAGAGCCTTTTGTTAATTTAGAATACGCCAAAACAAAAAACGCTACCATCAACGAACAAGGCGGCAGAGCAGCCTTACAAGCCCATTCACAAAGTTTAGATTCAACCACATCTACTACAGGGCTGCGTTTAAATAACCAGTGGAAACTTAACAATAAATCTAATATTTTGATGTATGGTGAACTAGGCTGGTTGCACCAATACAACGATGTGGAACGAGGTATCAATTTACGTTTTACTAATACCGAACCGACATTTACTACTAAGAGCGTTGATACAGCGCGGGATGCTCTTGTGGTTAAAGCAGGAACAACAATCCAAATCAATGAAATATCAAAATTATCAATCGGATATAGTGGATTAACAGCAAAAAATCAGCAAGATAATAGCATTGATATGAAAGTATCTATCTCTTTCTGATTAGGATTTTTTAACACTCATCTTATAATAAAGTGAAGTATTCAAAGGGGATAGTTTATAGAAATGAGGCTCTTATTGAGGAATTCTTAACTCTAACCATAATTCATCCGCAATGATAAGTTGCTACATATTATGAGAGTTTAAAATTATCCCTTTATTCGCCAAACCAGATAGTTGATTATCCGTTATGCGGAGCGCGAATAAAGCAATTTAGGTAAAATTCTAAAATTTGTTGGCATAGTGGCTATTTAAATAGCTGCTATGCCATTATTTTTTATAGAATCTTTATATCTTCCAGAAAGATATTCCAGATTACCAACCATTCTGATTAGCCTGATGAGTTCATAACTCTTCCGCATTCTCACCTTTTGCCAACGCAAGGCTGGCATTCAGTAAGCCGTGGGTAATGGTGCGCTGAATATCACTTTCAACACTGTTACCTTGAATTTTGTTTTTTACTTCGTTAGCAAGATAAGGCGCGGAACCATTAGCAATCGCGGTAACAATATTGTTGCCCATTACACCTTGCGTAAATGCGGTGATGGCTTGGATGGCACGGGTGTATTTACCCCCCGTACCAAAGTCGGATTGGTTGGTATAATCCTGTAATGCCTGCTGGAAGAGTTGATTCTGAATATCACGCTCGGTGACGTTATCATTGGTTTCTGAAAGGGCTTGATAAAGATTGGTCGTAATTTAGATTTGAAAAAACTAGCACCAGAGAATTAATGCATAATTGCGAGTCCGAAACTGACTATCAGAGGTAAGTGGTGGAGTGAGTTAGGATTTACAGTGGGCAACAACGTCACGCTCACCCGCCAAGTCGGACAGTGGTTATCCGGCTGGCTGAGGGGGAGTAAAGTAATTAAGGTAAGAGATTAAAATTTGTTGGCATAGTCACTGTTTAAATAGCCACTATGTCATTATTTTTTATAGATCTTTGTACCTATCAGGAAGGTATTCTGGATTTCCAACCATTTTGATTAATCTAATAAGTTCGTCCTTGTAAAATGATAGTTCTTCCCCATTTTCACAGCCCGTGATTTTGAGTATTTCTGCATCAGAGCAATTAGCTAATACATAATCGATGCATCCTTCGTAAACCATTAATTCACCTTCGGAGGCTCTCACATCATATAGAGTTACACTTGCAATACATTCTTTTTGTAATAAATCCATATCATCACCATTTGATATAATCAGAGAATTTTTCTTTAAAGTCATCTAATTGCTCATTAGAAGGGCGCTGCCATTCACCTTTTTTGACTCTGTTATCTGTATTTGCTTTCGGATTATAAAAAGAAGTAACTACTTCTCCATCAGATTCAATTATATGAACTTTTCCTCCAGAACCTTTAACGATCCAACGACCATCTTCTTGAACTAAAATATCCGAAGGTCTTGATTTTTGAACATCATTAATAACGGAACCAACTGGCCGACCCTCTTTATTTCTGATCCCCGCATGTTCACCTTGCGTAATTTTG
>NZ_JAABLX010000004.1:0-46168 GCF_009915245.1 Proteus sp. G2669
TGTAGTGGTTTAATAAATTTGGCCACCTGAATAGAGGTGATATGCTTACCTCAAACAATAAAGGTGCCTTAATGAAAAAACGAAATTTCAGTGCAGAATTTAAACATGAATCTGCTCAGTTAGTTGTTGATCAGAACTACACTGTTGCTGATGCAGCTAAAGCCATGAATATCGGTCTTTCCACTATGACCCGATGGGTAAAACAGTTGCGCGATGAACGGGCTGGCAAAACGCCGAAAGCCTCTCCCATCACGCCAGAGCAAATTGAAATACGTGAACTCAAAAAGAAACTTCAACGTATTGAAATGGAAAATGAAATATTAAAAAAGGCTACCGCGCTCTTGATGTCAGACTCCCTGAACAATTTACGTTAATCGGAAAGCTCAGGGCGCGTTATCCCGTAACCACTCTCTGCCATGTATTCGGGGTTCATCGCAGCAGTTATAAATACTGGAATGCCCGTCCTATTCAGCCTGATAGAAGACGCACCGTATTGCGCAGTCAAGTTCAGGAACTACACAACATCAGCCATGGCTCTGCTGGGGCAAGGAGTATTGCCATAATGGCAACGTTCAAGGGCTTCCCAATGGGGCGTTGGCTTGCCGGTAGGCTCATGAAATAGCTCGGCCTTGTAAGTTGTCAACAACCGAAACACCGCTACAAACGTGGCGGACAAGAACATATTGCTATATCGAATCATCTCGAACGTCAATTTGCAGTGACTGAGCCCAATCAAGTGTGGTGTGGCGATGTCACCTATATCTGGACAGGCCAACGCTGGGCGTATCTCGCCGTTGTTCTCGATTTGTTCGCCAGAAAACCGGTGGGCTGGGCAATGTCGTTCTCTCCGGACAGTCGATTGACCATCAAAGCGCTGAAAATGGCGTGGGAAACTCGGGATAAACCAGCAGGGATGATGTTCCACAGTGATCAGGGTAGCCACTATACAAGTAATCAGTTTCGGCAGTTACTATGGAGATATCGGATCAAACAAAGTATGAGTAGACGCGGAAACTGCTGGGATAATAGTCCAATGGAGCGCTTCTTTAGGAGCCTGAAGAACGAGTGGGTACCCATGACTGGCTACATAAGTTTTAGTGATGCTGTCCATGCAATAACGGACTATATTGTCGGGTATTACAGCGTACACAGACCTCACGAATATAACGGAGGATTATCACCAAACGAATCCGAAAAGAGATACTGGAAAAACTCTAAAACGATGGCCAGTTTTAGTTGACCACTACACACCTAACAGCGCGGAAGATAAACGCTCACAGACTTGATTGAGTTGTTCTTCAGGTGAGAAAGGCTCTATTGAATTCGGGTTAACATAACGATAAATCACCATACGAGTGCGTCGTTGCTGACCTCGCCACGATGCTCCTGTTACCGCCTTATCAACAAACAAGCCTTGAGGTACTGCAAGCCCGCGCATATGCCGTTCAATGACCTGTAAATATGCCGTTGTAAAAGCAGAATCTTGTGCCCACGGTTTAATGTAATGACGTAATTTATCGAGATATCCTGATGTATCGACTTCATCTTGGCAAAAAAATTGGATCACCCAAGGATGACTATCGCGCTCTTCAAAACTGTCTTGAAAAGCATCTTCCACAATATCGCGAATTTCTTCTAATCTTGCTTCAGTTCTGCCTTCTGTGCCCATAGGAATAACATCAAAAACCGCCCCTACAGAGACTCCATCATCCAACAATAAACATTGGCTATTGGGTAAATATTCAACCCAAGGGAGAAAATCAATAAATGAGGCATAATTAGGGTAAAGTGACTTCACGGCTTGTTGTGTTAATTTACCACTCTTTTTCATCAATAAGCCTCCAATCGTTCATTGGGTAAGGCATATTGCACTTTGCTATAAAAAGGAAAAACCGTGCTATAGCTGGGAATAGGCGTAGGCTCAGAACCCACAAAATGCGGATAAATATAGATCACCATATCGGGATTAGGTAAACGAGGGAAGTGATGCTGGATATGCTTTTTAGCCTGTTGGATCTCACTCTTATTGATAAGATGATTAGGCGGATTATCTGATCCTAGTAAGCCTCGCTGAATGGCTCTTTCTTGCCTTTTTTCTGTCTTTATTTCACCCACTTTGCTTTGCCAAATATCACGCATGGTATTGTTACCTGTGGGTAAAATCTCCTCTTTAGAAGTACTGCAACCTGTTAATAGTAATATCATTATTAACGATAAATGAGTTCCTTTCATTAACCATCCTTAGTCCAATTCATTCTGCTGGCTTATATCGAAATCGTATTTAACTTTACGTCCTTGCGCTTCATAATCGATAGGAATGGTACGAGTAATATGTACCGCAACTCGTGCACCAGGAGGCACATAAATCGCATCAAACATTTGGCCATATCGCGCTTTGACCCACTCTGCAATTTCGTTAGTTCCTCCCGATAGCGCTTTACCTAATACTGCCTTCCCTGCATTCCCCGTTAATGAATTCATCACTGATAAACCGTCACTTGCTTTTGTGGTTTGGCTTTCCGCCATCATCGACGATGCAGCACTACTGGCAGAAAGTGCAAATAAAGTCGGTAAATAAGTGGAGGCATTACTTTTACGAGAACCTGAGAGGCAAGGTACGCCCTGTTCATCAGAGAGCCAACCGATACTTCCCCCTTGCGATTTATCATGGCGTCCATCTGTTGATGTTGCCGATTTAGGCACAGTACGAATTGAGCCATCTTTAAACACAAAGGTAATGGAATGAATATCACCACGAACGCAAGATAATACCCAATCGCCTGTTGCTGTGCCTGAAACCACAGCACCTTCAACATCAGGTAATTCAATACCATTTGCGGTGAGATTTTCTTTACCAATAAGGATTTTAAACGGGTAGGGATCGGTGACTTTACCGTCTATCGGCACTCGACCGAGTAATGCCGTCATCGCTTGGCTTCCCATCAGCGTAGCATTTTCAGGTAAGGTATAAACAGGATGTTCTGTAGCTGGAATGTGTTGTTGTTTTTTCGCCGTAAGATCGAGCTTTGCTTTTTGTCGGCTGATTTCATTATCATCTAATTGACGAAACGCTGTAGGATACTGAAATGTACTTGTGCCATTTATCGGCTTTGCATTATTTTCATAAGCTATCCCCTCTAAAGGATCAATCCAGAGTGTTGTTTGTTGATCAGTTTGCTCAAGCGCTAAACCAACGGGTAATTCAGTCTCCTTTGCCTTAATGTTTTGTTGTTCATTAATTAAAATATCCAATAAATCAGCCAATCGTTGCTGTTCATGATAAAGCGTTTGCTGGGCTAAATTACCTTCCTCTTGTGCTTTCGTCACTGCCTCATGAATTCGACTTTCTACATTATCACTTCTGTTTTTTAACTGCGTATTTTCAGTCAGTAACGCCTTACTTTGTCTTTCTAATTTCTCCTGATTGATTTGTATGGCTTTAATTCGCCCTAGCAAGGTACGTAAGGTGTCTTGCGCTGTATCACCTTCAATACCCAGAATGCGTAATTCTTCTTGTGTTAAATCTGTTATTGAAGAATGGCGAGTTGTCTCTTGTGATGATTGAGTGTGATCGCAAGACTTTACGCTTACCATAATCACGACCAATAACACGACAGGAACGATTACCTTCAGTAAGATATTTGAGCTTATTTGCATAACTTAATCTTCCTTTATGGTTAATTCAGGAAGAAAAGCATTCTCTAAACGCCCTTTTGTCACCAAGTAAACAACCGTGGTATCTTCAGGTGTTCCCTTTGCACCTAACCAACTATGTTGAAAAGTTGCGCTATAAAAATCACCTTGTAGATCTTTAGGGTTAAGCAATACCTCTTGCGCTCGTTGATTACGTAAACTGAGTGCCACTACGCTGTAACCTTGCAATCCCCATGCACCTAATGGTTTTATCTCAATACTTTCACTTGGCAGTAATGATGTCAGTTTTTCAGGTGATGGCATGGCAAGAGAATACACACCTATCAATGGCTCAAGGGTACGAAGAGGTGCATACAGACTTTGTGAAGCGTAACGGGTTAACGCAATAGGGATCGGTGGTATTTTTGGGCGTTTATTCGTGGACGTATTTTGCTGTTTTGCTAACGTTTTCTCTTGTGGGTATGCCAATTTCACGGGCTCTAAGCCTTTTTTTCCTTGTTTGGCATTAATATCTAATAAAATCATCTCACCATTTTCAACATCTTGAAGCACTAAACGAGTATAAGAAAACGGTGCTTTCGCTAGTAAATAAACTGCACCGCCAGCACTTTGTATTCTCAGTTTTCCTTTTAATTCAGGTGGAAAACCGACTCGCACATTGCGTTCAATAAATACAATACGCTCTTCATTTACATGCAAAGTAACTTTTAGAGGAATGCGTTCCCACTTCATTAATTCAACAGCTTGAACGGGTAAGACAATAAAACAGAGCAGAAAAAATACATGTTGTTTCAAGCGCATTAATGAAGCACTCCTTTCTTTTCATCCTTGATGGTGGGAACAACTTCTAAACGTTGAGGAATATCGAAAAAGCAGTCTAATGCTAGACCAAAGGGATTGATTTCAGGGTTCTTATCCCAACGAACGACCTTTAAGGGATAGCGAACTAATGAGCGTTTAACCGGTTCTGCATTTACATACTCATCAGTGACTAAATCAAGTCGAACACGCCAATTATCGCGATCAACAATCGTGACACTCTCTTCCTTATAGCCTCGTTCTGGGATTTCAGATACGCCACGAACGCGATCACGAGATTCCCCCAGATCTTTACGTTGTTTCGCATCTTGCTGTAATAGCAGTTCACAATTTGGCGTTAAATATGCCGATAATGAATTGATCCGATAGGGATAATCCACATCGCCATTTTTCGTCCAACTATTGAGTTGTTGGAAGATATAAAAGCTAAAAGCATAGACGGTTGGCGGAGGGATTTCCCACCAAGCCCGAGTGCTTCCCGAACGTAAATCAGGCGGATTATGAATAGTTAAATAGCGAGGTGATGTGAACCAACCCAATAAGGCGAGTGCGACAATAAAACAGAGAACGCCACATATTACTCTTAATGTGAGAACATGATGATCACGCGCATTGAGTGCATTCTTAAATCGACTCATGTGACTCCTTACAATAAAAAGTCACTGAACGTAAACGCCGTAGTGATAACACTTGGCTACAGCAAATTAATCGATTTCTCCCCAAACCACATGAGCTTAAAAACCACTCTATACGGCGATAAAGGTAGTTTTCAGGTTTGCCTCTTTTAAAACGCACTAGTAACCTTCCCCCTAAAATAATGGTGATTAATGGCATTAATAAAGATACAGTCGGCAAAACTATCCAACCTAAAAAAGGCATGATGGGAATAGCAATAATCAAGCCACCCAAAACACTCAACAGTGCTGTTATTCCTAGTTCTGGCGTTGTAAAACCGCGAAAAACAACAGGCTCAGCATTTAGCCTATCAGGCATAAACTCAATTGTTGGCATATCTTTCCTTAGAGCAACACGGTTGCTGCTTTTGAGGCTAACCAAATCACGACAACAATTAAAATCACACCAACAACACAAAGCATGCCAAACTTTGCCCACGTTGCTTTACCGTCACGCACTTCAGCAAAAGTGGCAATAATGGCATTGCCAACCGCTAACATCGCCACAGCGGAAAGAATTAAACCACCAAGCACAATGCCATCATTAAGGTAGCCCGAAATTTGCCCATAAAAGGTTTTATCTGCACTGCTTTTAGGGCCTTCCACCGTAGGCAAATCAGCCCAAGCCATCGAGCTACCTAATAATAAAAGCGAAAAACTACGAATAAGAGAGTGATAAAAAAAACGTAGAGAAAATAATCCCTTTTGATACATCGAGATATCCTTATATAAAATAAAAAGAATCAACACTATTGAGCAAATAAAAAGAGGCTGATAACAATCAGCAATACAGTACGAATAACAAAACGGATCAGCCCTTGCTCCGTAATACGATCCAATGCATACCCTTGATAAACATGCAATAATCCCCATCCAGACCATAACAAAAGTAATGCAATCAAAATCCCAGCAAATAAAGGATGCAGTGATGTCGGTGCGACATTGCCACTCGCAATGTTGAATGCATTAATTTGTGCTTCACTCATGGATGATGCTCTTGCGGTATTGTTCTGAAAAAGGAATTAAAGCGCTTGGCTGGGCACGAGAGGGATTAAGATAGTGTTTAAGTCCTTGGCGTATTACTTCAATATCCTGTTTGATTTGTTGATAATCCAAGTAGAAACGCGTGGGTTGTTCACGTTTAAGGGCTTCAACATGAGCTGAAGCTAATCTAGCATCAAGGTAATCGAGTTGTTTTATAGCTAAAACAAGTTCATCTGATTCAGAGGCATAGGCTAATGGTGTTATTAATAGCCCCAATAAACACCACGTTCGCATTTGAACAATTCGCATAAATAGACCTTCTTAGATACTGTCGTATAAAAGAAGGCAGAGTGGCAGGAAAAAACTGGCTAAGCAGTAGAAAAACAGAAATGGGAAAGTGGGAGTTTTATAGGGAACTAACGCCTCACTGCGTGAGTTGTTTAATCCCTTTCCCATAACGAATAAATTCATTATGGGAAAGGGATTTTGATTTTAATAATTATTATATTTTAAAATATATAAATTTACTTCCATTTAACTTAGTCAATTAAATTTAAATTCTTAATATAAAAATATTACTCTAAATAATACATTGCCTTATTTGAATATAGCTCTGCTATTTTCTCTCTGTTATACTTTTCTTCTCTTCTAAAAATGGTATATATATTTATGGGGTTAATAATTAAAGAGCTATGTGTTATTGTCGATCATGATTGCCCTGAATGGCTAATAACCCAGCCTGAAGGGAATCCAACTATTGATTATACCAATGGCTTAAAAATTTATGCTATTTTTAAAAGACAATTCCTTTCAGGTAAAAGAAGACGTAATAGAAAACAACGTCAACTGGGAGATAACTGTCCTTTGATTTATGCTTTGAAAAAAAAGGATGATTTATATACAAACATTTCTAGCATAAAAAAACTCAATGATAGCTTCAAAGTTATTTGCAATAAATTTATGGAATTAGAACCTAAAGGATATCAATTAATAATATCAATGCCTTCAGCCCATAATATTAGCCATATTATCGCAAAACGTTTAGCAAAAAAATTTAATGCCACACATTTAACTGATATTTTAAGAAAAATAACAGTCGATAATGCTTTTCAACTTCTCGATAGAGCGGATGTTAATATAGAGGAGACTAAAAGTCTTAGTTTCAAAATTAAATTACAAGCAAAAGAAGTTGGACTTAAAGGAGGATTTTCACTAAAAAGTATCCCTACTGAATTTAGGAATATATTCCCACCATTTGTTTTAAGTACACCATCATCATCCAATACTGAAAAAATAAGAATATTGCTTGTCGATGATCTTATGGCTACAGGAACAACATTAACTACAGCTAGAGATATCATTGCACAACAGTATCCAAACGCCATTATACATGCTATTTGCCTATTCAGCTCAATAAAACGGCAAAACAAAAAGACTTGATAATATCAAGATAAACGGGTATAAAGGCGCTATAGAGTGTGCTTGAGTCTCCCCGCTCTTAAAATCCAGATGAGACCCGCGTAAGCACCTGACTGAGGTCAGCTTGTAAAGAGCAAGTATCAGTCGATTAGGCAGCGGCTAATCCTTCAACACTCATTGTTGTCGTAGAGAAATATCAAAAGGAGAACTTAGGTTCTCCTTTTACTTTTTAATCTTATGTGAAAAATTAACAAAGCATTCTTCCTTTCAAATTTCGTTACTACTATTTATCGCGCCCTTTATAAATACTTATTAAAACCCTCTACTGTTACAAAAATGGTCATCTCTATAAAAAATTGAGTAATCAGAAACTGATTTTGTAATAAAAACACACTATTTACGCCATATATACAAAAAGAGAGCCTAAACGCTCTCTTTCTGCATCCAATAAATATTTATTTTATAGATTTCAATAAAGTATTAAAAACTTCATTCTGTGATGCTCTGATCCTTTTTCCTTTTGGAGTAATAAAAGTCACTTCTTTTCCACTACGACTATAAGCAGTGCTAACTATACTTCCATCTTCTCGAATCTGAATAATTTGCGGTGTTTGGAAAAAAGAAAGTTCTGGTATCACCGATATTCTTTTTTTCGTTACCATATTCTTTCCATCGCATTTTAATTAATAAAAAGGAATAATCCCTACAAATACTTCTTAAAGCTCCCCACTGTCACAGAAATAGCTATCCCTATCAACAAGGTAGAAGGTAACAACAAGATATTCGGATAAACTGCAAATGGCAGGGATAAATATAATACACAGGGAATATAAATTGCAGGCTTGATTATTCGTTTTGCATGATGATAAAGAAAGCTCGATTCATAAGCTGCACCATATCGACGTAAATCACGTCTGACCAAACCATCAACAACGCTGACTATTATCACCAAAATAAACAATGGAATTGATAGCACGAGGATCGTGACTCGCATCATCACGATTTGTAAAACAAAGAATGTCGCGAGTAGATATTGTTCTCCTGCTTGAATCGCTTTTATTACTTCTACATTAATCCCATCAGTAACACCATTACCCGTTCTTATGGAAGATAATGGTATTTTCAGCAAACTATCCTGCATCCATTGCGAAAAATCAGTGATCCAATAAATTACTGTTATTACTGGTGAGGATAAAAATATACTTTGTGTAAAACTCTCAGCAAAATAAGTTCGTTCAATCAGCATGATTTGGTAACTATGTTGTGCTCCCTCTTCCGCCCAAAAGAAGAAAATACCAATATATTCCAATATCAAACTAAACAAAAGTGAAGCCAACAAAACACCAATAATCTGCCAAGGTATATCCCACAATAATGTGGTAAAAAAACCACGTTTTTTTGGTGATGTTGGCGATAATGTAGATGATGTATTTATCTGCGACATATCATGTTTCAAATTTACTGATTGGCGAGAATGCTATCAGACCACCAGGTATCACTCGTTCTATAATGTTGTCGCATATAATCCACAATTTGATTCATGCTTTCAGGCATTAACGGATCTGCTTTATCTGAAGGTAATGGCATTCTTAATTTCCAAAGTTGCCCTCCATTTAATAATGCAAAAGCTTGTCCTTTAGGTAGATTGATAATATTTGCTGGCGTGATTAAAGGCGTTCTAACTGTGCTGACCCTATCCTGTGTATTCGAAGTAAAATCACCGCCCATATCAGCATTAGAAATATCGGTTACTCCTGAAATCAGCATCTTGGTATACACTTCAACTTCGGGTAATTGCTTCGTCAATAGCTCCGCGGTTTCAGTATGTCGCACTCGCAACATCACCACACTATTAAAATTACCCACAACCTGTGCAGCCTTTGCCACACTCCCCACTCGCGCCTCAATATCAGGTAAAGTCTGCGTATATGCCGTCACTTCAATTCCGGCACCACCACCTTTGTTGATCAACGGAATAAACTCATCCCCCATCAATTCATTGAATTCATCACAATGTAGACAAATTGATACCTTTTTTTCATCTGCATTCGGTAAACCATCATTAATGCCAAACTTATAAATATGCCCGGCAACACTCACTAAATCAGCAAACATGGCATTACCTACTGCCGTAGCGATTTCAGGATCAGATAAGGCATCTAATCCCACATACACAATGCCTTTTTTGCGTATCACCTGTAGCCAATCAAAAATAGGGCGAGGATCAGAGATATCTGCGTAATCAGGGGAAATTAATTCAGCGATTTTTCCTGAAGTCAGTTTTTCTAATAATGGCAATAAACTTGCCACTATCTTGTCATAATACTTTCTGTCATAACGAACAGAAGAGCGTAAGCTCTCTAATATCGGATCGAATATCGCTTTTCCTTCATTACCATTTAGCACTTGTTCAATTGCAACAACACGCAAGGAACGCCCTTCCATATATCGAGGAATATCACGTTCATCTAATATCTGGGTGAGGTTTTCAATGAGTTGCCATAACTCAGGCTTATGCTTTGTTAGCCAATACTCAGCATAGATTTCAAATAATAATTCGATATTATTCACATAGCGCTGAATGATACTAAAGCTAGGTCGTTGTCCTAATGCAACCAATGCTCTGGCAATAATGTTCACAAAGCGCCATGCAAATTCTTTAAATGCCGCACTACTTCCTTCATGGCTTAATTGACCTGCAATACGCGAGGCGACTTCTGAAATCCGACTAAAACGTCCAACGGCATTATAACGAGCACTGATATCTGGCCATCCAAGGTGAAAAACATAAAACTCATTATCTCGCCCAGCTCGATGCGCTTCGGCATACATTCGTTTTAATAAATCAGCATCACCTTTAGGATCGAAAACAATGGTGACATTACCTCGCTGAATATCTTGTGTGATCAGTAACTCAGCAAAACGTGTTTTACCCACTCGCGTAGTACCTAGCACCAACATATGCCCTACTCGTTCACTTAAGCTCATAGAGACATTTATCTCTTTTAACTCAATCCCATGTATAGCAGGGTTTCCGCCAACGGGTGGTAATGGGCGAACGGAATTAAATATCGAATCGGATGCTAATAATGAACATAGTGACGGGAAATGATACTCATAGCGTTGTTCAAATTGACGAGCCACACGATACAGCTTAGGTGGACGAATATATTTAGCGACTTCAGGTCGTAACGTATCGAGTAATCGTTGTGTATGTTTTTGTTCCCATAAGAATCCTTTTCCTAAGAAGAGTTGATGGTGGCTTATAGGAATATTTTTACTCGACATCGCATAACGTTTTAAACGACGAATATTACGGCGATAACGTAAAACACGACTCCCTTGAATAACTCGCCTTATTGATAAAATAGCAAATCCTGATGCCGTGACATAACTAACAGATGGAGCTAAAGCTACTGCCCAAGGTGCAGTAATACAAAGATAACTTGCACACGCTGTCACGACAGCGGTATTAAACTCAACCGCAGGACGTAATAAGGCTTCAATGACATAGCGATCACTCATTGTTCTGATCCCTTATCAGTGATTAACACAGGATAGTGTGTAAGTGCTAATCTTAGGGCTAGATCACTTCCTGAAACGGGCAATAATGTCAGTCCTTGTGCTAATTCATTTAGCTCATTCCATGCCGTTTCAGTATCAATATTGACAACATAGCCCACTGCATTAAGCTCAATCAGTTGTTCCCTTTTCTCTGTTAACCAACGTCGAGAAAAATCATCGTCACCAATTAAAAACAGCGGTGACATTCCGCTTAAATTTAGAGTTTGGTTAGGTTGATAGCCCGGTGTTAATTCTGGTGTACTCACAGGCAATAAGCTAACTAGGCTGGGTGTTGACAGTGTCAACACATCGGAAGGGGATGAAACTTTATATTCACCATCAGATGATGATATTGCTTGAAAATAGTTTTCGGTCGATTGCCCACCTAAATCAGCAACAACAATTAATTCGGTTTGTTCCGTATTGAGTGACGGTATTACTTCTGCAAAACTAGGAGATATTCCAACGGAAATAAATAGAAAAACTAATCGGCTCTTTGCCATCCCTGCACTCCTTGTTGTAAAACGACTGGCATCATTCCATTGCCATGTTTTAGCCATATCCCATTATCATGGTTTAATGTGATATGCCGATTTCTTATCTTTTCGATAGGAATATGATGTTTTTTAGCCCAATGTCGAATCACATTATCTTTCCCCGCACTTTCCACTAAATAGATATCAATAGGTTGATTTTGTTTGATAAGTTGAGTGAGCTTTACATCACAAACAGGGCAATTTTCTTTCACAAATAAAGCCTGACGATTTTCTCTTATTTCATGTTGAATCGGTAAGATTTCAGGATAAAGTCGAAGCCACGCTTGATTAACTTCTCGCTGAAAAGCCAATTCCGCTTCAACGCGCTGAAATTCTTGCTTCACCACTAATTCAGCGAAATAACGTCGCTCTTCATAATTACGCGCTTCAATGCCTAATAAAGTTAAAGGATCTAAGTTCGGTGAAAACAGCCCTCGTTTCCTCTTTTTTAGCATTTCATAGCGTTGCCATTCTTTCCCTGTTAATTTCCATTCTTGAGCATTTTCAGCGATAAGCGATTGCTCTGATGTTTGTTGCTCTGTTTTTAAAACTTGATGCTGACTTTGATTTGCCATTCCTTCTGTTGACACTGTCAACACACTAATACCCAATAAGACTAGAAATTGAGAATTCAATATAGGCTGCATTTTCATTTCAACATCCTATTAGCCGATAGTGTTGAGTTTATGGGTGTTTCTGGTGGTAATTGATAGCCTTCACGTAATGAATGACAAACAATTCGTTGAACACCATCAATCTCAAGTTGCCATGCAACACCTGCTAATACTTGTAGAGCCTGTTTTAAACGCATAGGCCCTAATTGATGATGCACAACGGGGAGTTTTTGATTATAGAGCACTTGATTAGACGGTGTTGTCTTACATAAAGAATATCCTGAAGGTTGTAAAACATAACGCATTGCGCCACTCACTGTGGAACGTTGAGAAGTTGGGATATGAATATCAATTACTTGCTCTAGTAGTTCGCGTTGAGCCAATGTTGGGGATGTATTTATTAATAAATAGCGATCATAACGCACAACTTTTGGTGTCGTTGAATAGAGATCGGCCTGTGCTATTTGAGTGTTTTTATTGAGAATAATGGGACTAGGTTCAGTTTCAGGTTGTTGAAGTTTTTCTTTGGGAGTACAAGCCGTTATAAATAAGGCAGTGAAACAGATTATAAAGGAGATGGATTTGTTCATAAGGACTCTCTGTTACAAAGAGTCCGACTTTGATGGATTGTTGGTTAGGGGGCAATGGGGAAGTGTTTCTACACATAGTAGAATTAAGTGTAGTTATTGAAGATATTAGTTTGATGTATAAAATTTAAAATAATTTATTTCAATTTTTTAAAAAATTCAGCACACATCATAAAAATAAATAATATCACTTCCATAATTCATAAATTTATTTTAATGTATAAAAATACACTAATTACATAAGACAATAAAATGTTTACTATATCTATTGATAAAAAATGCAAATTAGAAATTATTAATACTTTAGCGACAATTGAGTCTGAATTATTTAAAAATATTTCCCCTTTAAAATTTTTTGATTCTATTTTAAATTTAAAAATTTTAGCTTCTGAAGATTCTCGCTATCAAGATGCATATGGAGATTTAAATCAACACTACATTAATAATAATGATTGGACTCTAGAATATATCCTCCTTGAAAGATTTGACTTTTTAAAATCAGATGAGTTATTTGCCTTATTACTCAATACATTGATATCACCATCCATAATGAAAATAGGTATAAATGAAATTTCTTACATCTATAAAAAATTAAATTCAATTTTAATAAAATACAACTTGGAGTATCAATTAAATGGACATGATAAAAATAACACACCAATTTATGTACTATCTATCTTAAACAATGAAGATGAATTCAAAGACATAAAAAATAATAATATTTTATTTATAATAAAAAATAATAAAAACAAAGAAAATGAATATTTCAAATTAGAAGAACATAACTGGAATGATTACGGAAATTATAACAAATTTCTATTAACTTATTATAAAAACCAAAAAGAACACATCATTGGAGATTTAAAAATAATATCTAAAGAGAACATAAGCACAACAAATGAGATAAAAGATAATTTTTTAAAATTAGATAATAAATATTGTTCATTAGGCCAAAAATTTGAATATTATAAGAATATATTCGATATATTTCAGAGTGATGCATTATCAATACTCAAAGCACTAAATGATGTAGCTTTCTTTACTAAAATACAAGAGTCATTTGAACACTTATCTCAATTTAAAGATAGCTTAATTAGATATGACGAACAAGAGCAATTATTAAGGCAGGCCCGCCACCGAATAAGGGAGTACGACTTAAGTCAACTTTATTCTTTTGAGTATATATTCAAACCTGATTATTTTGACGATGATAGCAAATTAAAATTAACTTTTAATTTTAATGATAATTCTATTTTAAAAAATAGAATATATGCATTAATTGGTAATAATGGTGTAGGAAAGACACAATTGGTATCAAAATTACCTTGTGATATCGCCAATGATAATAAAAGTTTATTCTCAGGTAAAGTTCCACTATTTAGTAAGATAATAGCTGTTTCATATAGTATGTTTGATAAATTTTCCATTCCTGAAAACTCATCCAAAATAAATTACATCTATTGTGGATTAAGAAAAAAAATAAAGATGAAGAAAGTTACATATCAGAACAAGAATTAAAAATTCGTTTTTTCAATTCGATGAAAAATATTATATATAAAGAAAGATTAATAAATTGGATATATATTAATAATGAGTTCTTTACTCCTGAATTAATAAACACTTGGATAAAACCCATATCAGATTTATCAAACAATAATATTGGTTATGAAATTAATCGTATTGAATTAGAGAAATCAATAAAAAAACTAAGCTCAGGACAAGCTGTTTTTTTATATATTATGACTGAAATTATTGCTAATATAAGATATGATTCATTAATAATTTTTGATGAGCCAGAAACACACTTACACCCTAATGCCATATCTCAGTTAATTAATAGCATTCATTCTCTTGCTGATAAATTTAAATCCTACTGTATCATAGCAACCCATTCTCCAATCATTGTCCAAGGAATTTTATCTAAAAATATATTTGTCATGAAAAATGAAAATCAAGTATTAAGTGCAACACATCCATCATTGGAAACATTCGGTGAAAACTTGTCAAAAATTACTGATGATATTTTCGGTGCGAGAGACACACCTCAATATTTTAGAAAAAAAATAGAAGATCAAATTAAAATTGGATATAGTATTGATGATATTAGAAAATCTATTCAATCTGATGGAGTTCCTCTTAGTTTAAATCTTTCAATTTTATTACAAAACATGGAGAAAAAAAATAATGATTAATTTAACTCCATATTCTGATCCTAGTATCTGTTTTTTACGTTCAATTATAAACTCAAAAAATAGAGGAGATTATAAAGATAGAATATCTAACTTATTTAACCCATTAAATCCATATTATCAAAGTTATGATACATCTTTTGATAATAATACTTTAAATCTTATTCAACAATCGCTTATTTTTTCAGATTTAGAAAAAGAAGATTTACTCAAACTATATAATTATAGTTCAAAACCATTTACAATTTTTAAGAATAAATTATTAAAATTACCAAATGGTAGAGATATGGATACTTGTCAGTATTGCACTTTAAATAGTGTAAATACATTAGATCATATTATTCCTAAAGAGAAGTATCCTGAATATGCAGTACATCCTAAAAATTTATTTCCAGCTTGTAGTCAATGCAACAGCAAAAAATCAAAGAAATGGTTAGATAATAATAATAACTTTGAGTTTATAAACTTATATTCTCATGACCTACCTAATTTACAATATCTTTTTGCAAATATTAATTTAATTGGTAATACTTTCAATGTTAACTTTGAATTAAGAAATGAAAATAATATTAATGAAGATATTTTCATGCTAATTGAAAGACATTATACCAATCTTGATTTATTAAATAGATTCAAATTAAAGTCAAATGAAAAAATAACACAATTTGAAAATATCATAATTTCAAATATAGAGAATTTTAATATATCGCTTTCTTCCGCACTAAACTCTGCTTTAGATGCAGTTAATAATAATAAAATTATTTTTGGGACAAATCACTGGGAGCAAATATTATACCTTGGGTTAATAAATAGTTCTGCATTTAGAATTTATTGTAATAATAAAGGCTACCAATAGTTTTTTGAGAGAAATTAATTAATAAAATAATTATTTTTATGCATTAAAGAAATTGAGTAATAATATTGATGTCATATTTACGTACATTCTGGTGTAATTCAATCCACCAATTTAAATGATCAGCCAATCTGCGGATTAAATACTAGTTTAATTATAGCCCTCTTACAACATGATGGCATCCGCAGTTGTACAAGCTGAAGTAATATTCGAAGCTATCCTATATAATTGGCATAATCAGAAGGAAAAACAGGACTCTGTACAGAAAAAATGTATAATTACTGATAGAAGTAACTAAAAAGGACTCTATTCGGAATTAGTCTATGCTGAGAATCCGGGATTTTTACAGGATATCGACTTAGTCAATAAGTGAATATTCTACCCAGTTAACCGTCAGTTTTAATGTTTTATTGAGAACATTAAGATTACTGAACAAGCAGTTCTCACCAACTAGCACTAAACGCTCTTGATCTAAGACTTTGACATCGAAATACACCTTATTTTCTATCGTATCACCCGCGAATTTAGCTAAGTTGTCATCGATCCCTTGTAATAAATAAACTCCAAGATATTTATTTCTAGTCGAAGGTGAAATACAGCTCAAACTAAAGTCACAATCATCAATTATTATTCTCATTTACACTCATACTCAAACAATGTAAAGCACCAATGATACTGAATATAAAAATAATACTCAAATAATTGCTCTCCTTTAATCAAGCAAGGCACTTTAATAAAAGGGTATAATCTATATTATTTAGATATTAAGTAACACAATGGATCATAATAATTATACAACCGACTTCAAGTTAGAAGCCGTCGTATAGTCACCAAACAAGGCTGTTCAGCACCAAAAGTCATTTCGTCTTTGGGAATCGAGGATAAATCACTTTATTAACTAGAAATCTAAATTCGAAGATAATAAATTCGGTGGTAGATTGAATTATAATACAAAATGGAATTATTAAGGCTTAACAAATAAAGAACTTATAATATGGAGAAAAAACTCTTAAAAAATCAGTGCCCTCCTAGAAAAGAAGGACAATTATCCATACAGATGCTCATTACAAATTAATGAAAGCGAGTCGTTCTGCCTATTACGATTAACCTAACTACCCTAAAAAATTTCTCACGGCAGAAAAAACATCTTATTATAATGAATATTTGGAATACTATAATAGTATTCTTGATTATTATTTACAGTTACCAATAATTCCCATTCTATACAACTAATTTAGTTATAATTATAACAATTCTACTTAACATTATCTTATTAAGATTCTTCGCAAACAAACAAATTTATTCAAGAATAATATGTATCTCTCTGATAACTCTTTAAACTATTTGCATTACGTATTAATTTAATTGTTCACTTTTTAAATGCCAACCTTCTCTACGAAAGAGTTTTATCTGAGCATTTGGAAATCTTTTATTGATCACAAACTTTAGTCGTTTGATCCGAAGTGGAGATACAGATGCTCCAATTATAACACATTCTATGTCTTCATCTGAAATATTTAGAACATCAAGATTGTTGTTAATTTTTTTTATCTTTTCATGTTCCTTTTCATAAACAATTCTATATTCATTCTCATAACTCCATTCTGACATTTTCATAAAAAAATAATTCAGCATTATTTTTATCATTATATTTGTTATATTATCTATATTTTTTTCTGAAATTTCATTATTCATTTCTCTTATTGCTATATATGCAAATGTTTTTTTAAAGAAATTATTCAAACTTTGATACCCATTGTAATAATCAACTTTAATAGGGTTTCCTAAAGATGATTTCTGTTTAAACTTAATAACTACTCCTTTGTGTTCATCAGCATAATGTGACCACATCAATAGATTTTTTTCTTTTGTTGTTAAAGAAAGTACTCTAAAATTACTAATCAATTCTGGCCACTCTGCCATTAATTTATTATTAATAATTTCAAATTCTTTTTTTAACTTATTAAATTCTGAGCCAAATTTTTCATTAAATTCAGATTTAAATTCATTATAGTACTCAGGATATTGTTCTTTAATTATTGAATTTGTTATTTTTTTTATCCAATCATTATTAACTTCGATGGTAGGAACTGTTGAGTCCATTGGATCATTAAATTTAAGTGGATTTGTAATTTTAATTGTTTTATTTTTCAATAAAAGTAAAAATACTTTTTGAGATGTATATTTGTAATATGCAATAGGATTTTCATTAATTTCAGTCTTTACTCCAGTATCATTTCTATTACTTTTAATTAGATTTTTTATTTTTAGTGTAAGATACTTATTTTTTCGTTTTAGATTTTTTATTCTTTTTTGCTTATTCATATTTCCCTTCGATTCTATATAATAAACTCGTATAAAAACCACAAAACATAATTGTCGATATATCTTATTTAATTTTAATAAAAAAAATAAGTTTTGTATATATAGTAATTCACTAAAATGGTACTTATTTTCATTCCATTATTTAATTTTATATTAATATCAACGTCTCCTTCTGGTACATTGCAATCTATTAAATTAGATTTATTTTTGCATTACTGCTATCTCAGTACTCATACACTACTTTTGTGTTTCTGCATTCAGGATCTTATAGACTGTAGAACGAGCAACTTTCATTTCTTTGGCTATTGCGGTTCCTCCCCACCCACTTCGCTTTAGCTCAATAATTCTTTCACGATCCACTGAACGCTTACGTCCAAATTTTACCCCTTTAAGCAAAGCTTCTTGCCTACCCTCATTTGTCCGTTCCAAAATTCTTTGCCTTTCTGCTTCTGCCACCGCGGATAAAATGGTGACCACCATTTTTCCCATTGCCCCTTCTGTGCTTATACCATCATCCAAAAATCGAACAGCTACACCCATGGAGTCAAATTCTTTTATCAACTGAATCATATCCTCGGTATCTCGTCCGAGGCGGTCGAGTTTTTTCACAAGAATAATATCACCGCATTCAACTTTAATTTTAAGTAACTGCAATCCATCACGGTTAATATGACTCCCTGATCCTTTATCGCTAAATAAACGGTGCTTTGCCACCCCAGCATCAATTAACGCTTTCTTTTGAATATAGAGAGATTGCTGGCTAGTAGATACCCTAGCATAACCAAATAGGCGCAAAATATGTCTCCTAAATCATTATCAGACAACAAGTGTCTATTAATTGAAAATATCGAATTAATAGACACTCTTTTTATATTATTTTTAAGCGTCCGAAATATTATAACTTATAAGACAACCAAAACCTGGTACGTTAAAATTGGATGAACGTGAATTACCATTCTAGAATATTTCTTATAAAGAACATTTCTTGCTCTATTGTATAGATATCATTAAATATACAATCAAGAAAATTCCCCTCAATACCCTCTGCTTCATTTTCAAATTGGCTAACAAGAAAATAATTGTGATGGTATGTATATAGGATGTTGTGGAACACTCTGTAAAAATACCAGAGTATCAATTCCACCATACCATTCAGATAACCTTTGTGAATCAAAATGCCTAATTCTTGTGTAATACAGGTCTAGCCTTGTTAGCAAATCAGCCTCTATCATCGTTATTGAGAGCTAGTTATGTCATGCTTACATTTAAATGCACAAAACAAAAAATAATCAGGATTACCCGAACAAGAGGATCTAGATCCTAGGTCATCCATTGTCAGGCCTACTTTTGCTCGGTTAGGTACACAATTATCTAAACCAATATAAATCCATCCTTTGACTGATTCGAAATTCCTAATAGTTTGGTCATGACACCACTCCATTTTATAATCAGCAAATGGGTCAAGGATTAAATCACATGTAACTTTAGGTTTTTTCATAACAACTCCATAAACGGTTATATAAACTCAAATCTCAATCAATTTAGTACAAACTTCTTCTCTATCAAACTTACATTTCCTACTTAGTAGGTAAATATAGTTAATTAATATAAACATCAATTAACTCTCGGAAAACGAATATTGCCCAATCTATCTTAAGGGAATATTATCATTCACATAATTTATGATATTAATTAATTCAACCTATATTATTCACAGGAAAATTAAATGAAAAACAAGTACATTTTAATTTTATTTGCATTCATTATTTTCACCTCATTTTCTGTTCATTCCTCCCCTTGGAAAAAACATATTATAGGTAATGGTGAAGATATGTGGGTCCTCATTCAAAAACCGAATATTGAGACGAATGGTATTGTTTATGCCCCTTTTTTTGATGTTAATCAAGGGAATAAATTGAGTGATTATAGTGACCCTTTTGGGAATAAATTTAAGTTTGATGCGACCATTAGACATGTTTATATGAACTGCAAAACTAGACAAATGATGCTATCAAGCACTGAGTATTACAAAGATAATGCACTTATTTTCACAGAAGATAATAAGTTCAAAAGTGACCTACTCAGCTCCAAATTGGAGCGCAATACTCTTTGGTCTGGAGTGAGCTTTGGAAGTTTCTATGGTAAGTCTTTCGAATATTATTGTAGTAGTCGATAGTTATCAATTGTGATAATGAACTATGGGGTTAATTGTACATGTGCTGAGGCAATAGAATTATTTCACCAATAACTAAATTTACCCTTAATGGGGCGAGCCTTTATTTTCTCTATGCAAAATAAAGTAACATTCTGCATTTGATATAACTGTATACCCTTTCCATTTGTATCACGACCAATCTATAGATCATCTAATGTTTGTCTGGCTTCTCTGACATTACATTACCCCTTGTTGTTGAATCGCTAGGAATTAGTGGCTATTCACAGTAACCTCAAAGGTCTACTAAATTAAATTTATTTCACTACAAGTTGATTATCTTGTTCTGCTTTCTTCTTAGCATGCTGAAAACGCTGGAGCAATTCGTTCTTTTAAGCTTTGATAGCACCATAGTCAACATTTTCGTTTTTCTTTTTAGATATTTGTTTGTATAACAAAATAAGCCTCCTCAATATGAACATTTAAATTTTTTAATTCAGCGTTCTTATTAATTAATAAGAAGTGGACAGTTAATAATTCCCGGCTTGGCAAAAGATAAGTCTATAAATAACACACCTTTAATTATTATAAATAATATACATAAACCAATTAAAACATAAAGATACCGACAACGAACCCATTCATTACATACAAATTCCACATCGAAAACAACAATAAATTTGTTTTTAAATAATAAATTAAACCGTTTTCCTTAAAATATTGTTTATCATTACCACTTCTTTTTCCCACATGTTGACACTGTCAACACTCCTTTCCTTACCTAAAATAGGCCTCCCTAAGCTCTGCCATAACTCCTGACACATATTCTCTTCTTGCACGTTTAATCACTCTTTTTTCTGCCACTAACACGGTTTCAGGAGGCTTTGGCTGTATTTGTTCCAATGGCTTATCGGTAGCGCTGTTGCCCAAATTAAATCGTCCTTCTCGGGCGCGTTTGAGGTTGGCTAACAGGTACGCAGTGGGATTTCTGACTGTTGTTTTTTTCATTCTATCGACTAAATCATCAAGGAGCCGTTGCCCTAGTCCATCAGGTAATGCCTTGAGTTGTCTCTCTAGCATCATTTTGTCCTCTGGATTGAGTCGTTCAGTGACTTGAGTTGACCAAAACAGCTCTGAGTTTGTTGCTGTATACGTATCTTTTACACTTTGTGTAAAACTACGTACGTAACGGTTCGATTTTCGAACTGGGTCGCAATCCCTTGATTTACGGCTTAGTTCGGAAATCGAACTTGGTATTTTAGTGGTGTTTTCATTGCTGAGTTCGGTTTCCGAACTAGGGATTTTTGAACTGAGTTCGATTTTAGAAGAGGTTGTTTTCTTCTGCTTTTCCGTCACCATTTGTTGTGGTGTTTGTGGTGATGATAAACGCGCTTCGATAAGAGCGACACGAGCATGTCGGTGACGCATTAGTTTCTCGGTTTTGATACTTTGTAAAACGGCAATTGCTGTTAAGCGTACTGTTTTATTGCTATGGCTACATGCTTGAGCAACGGTATCAAGCCAACTGGGATCAAAATATTCACACTCAAACACACCTAATGGTTCATCATGTTGTGCATAAATATTACCTCGAATACGTCCTGATTTATCTCTGACTCTTTTGCATAAACTTAGCCAACCGGTTAATCGTAACATCAACAAGGCTCTACTGATTGTTTCTCGGGATGCTTTATCAGAATGAGGTAATGCAAGCTGGCTTTGTAACTCATCATAGGTTGGAAAAATAGCCCCCTCATTCTGTTGAGCATAAAGTCTGATCATGACCCAAGCCATTTTATCTAATGGCGATAATCGGCTATCTAAAAATAGCCGACGAGGAATAGCATCATGTACATTACCTAAAAACAGCAATCCACTTTGCTCATTACTCATATCGCCAGATTGCGCCTTTTGCTCAATCCGATCCTGCATCTTTGTTAGTGTTTGTTGAATAATATTATCGACCGGCATAGTTGCCATCAGATTGCACTCCACTCTTTAGTTAGTGACCAGACGACAGCAAGCGGAATTTTTTGTTGCTCAGCAATATCCATCATCACTTCTAATGCCTCTAATGAATCAATATTCTGGATTTCTGCTATTTTCCATTGTTGCCATATCAATAATTCCTGCTCTTCCGTTGGATTGATATTGCGCCCTTGTTTAGCAACAATGCCTACCAATCGACGTCGAGAACTTACCTCAATCGCAGTAAGCCCAAAAAAGTGCTGCATTAACTCAATAGAACCCTGTAATGCTAATGCTCGACTCATATACTTGATCCGTTTTTGCTCTTGCTGAGCTTGTTTCAACATCATGTTAAAATTGCAATGATTGATATTTAACGTCAGAAATGGCACAGGAGTATTCACAAGATAATAGAGATCTTCTACCGTCAATTTATCGAGCGCTTGTATCTCCTCCAGTGTTAATCCCATTGATTCAATGTGACGAATTTTTCCTGCTTTTAGTTTCATCACGATTTCCGTTAATAGTGCATTCATTGTGTTATTCCTCCATAAATCATCACAATATTGATCGTCCAAACAACAAAACATAACAACACAATCAGCCTTGATACTATTGGTTGGTTCATTCATTTATCTCAGCAGAATTTTTTCGTTGTAATTCGCGTAATCGCCGAGTAATCCTTATTAATCGCAGAAATTTCATCGTGTAAGCATCATCAAACAACGGCTCACCAAGTAAATTCTCATTTCCTATTAATGCGTCCATAAATGGCGCTAAAGTTGTGTTCGATTCATCACCACTTAAAGCGACAAAAAGTCCATTTTGAGTATTGTGTGAAAGCGAAAACCCAGCACTTAAGGCTGATTTATTTTCTTGAATGGTAGATTCAACACCCATCACTTCGGCTAGTTCAAACGCTAAACGAAAGGCAATATCTTGAAGATGCTCAATATCATCGTGTAATGCAGAGATATGCCAGATATCTGTGACAGACTCTAATTCGTTTACAGTAGGCATAGCTTGAGATTGAGGCTCTTGTTTTATCTCTCGCTTTTTTGTTCTCGATTTTTCAGGTTGCTTAATAGGCTGGTTTTCTTGGTGATAATCATCCCTAATTGACGTAGTGATAATCTCTGAAGAAGAGCTTTGAGTTTTAGATGATAACTCGATCAACCAATTCTCATAAGTAATAGAAGGATCAGGAATAACCTCTAATAATGAGTTAATCAAATCATCTTTTAGAAGTTCTATTGAGTAATATTCAGCATTATCAAAAGAGTGACAAACTTGCCCAAAAACATCATTAAAGCTTTGCTTTGGTGATAACACTATCTTTTGAGTAAAGATTTTCCATGCTTTTTCAGCCAATGTCCGTAATGCTATTAACTGCGTAATTTGAGGCCTTCCCATCCCTGAGTTCAGTAAATTGGGGATCCAAGGATAAAGATATTCAATTGTTGCAAACATTCGACTGATATTGGAATGATGAACAGGATATCCCGTATTTTTGAGAAGTTCGGATAGCTCTCGCTGACTTACTTCACGACCTAGTTGTTCTTCATAAATTGTGTGCGTACTCTTTATGCCAAATGCTTTATCAATAAAAGATAACTCTCCACGCATATCATTTTCAGCAAGGTGTCCAATCATACATTGCAATCGACCAGGCCACGGTTTCACAATACATTGAAGTGAATGAAAACGTTCATCCCCTGTTTCAGCATAGAGTTCTGTTAAAATGGCATAACGTGTATTGCCCCCATCACTAAAAATATAAATATCGTCGGTACAATCAGGATCTTTGGTGACTTTAGGAACGGAATCTAAACCACGAGCACGAATTGAGGCTTTAATATCATCATATTTAGGATTACGTGAAGTGCGTGGATTATCTGGATTAGGACGAAGTTGCTCTAAAGTCAACACTATCGGTATTTCACTTACCGTTAATACACTTTTTGATACCAACTGTTTAGGTGATCTACCTCGTTGAAGCATTTTTTCATCTAAAGAAATTACTTTTTCAGCTTGCATAATGCCCACTCAATCTATCTTCAAAACGTGTGATATTTGCCTGATATTGCACTTTTATCGTACCGATAGGGCCATTACGTTGCTTCCCTAAAATAATTTCAGCGATCCCTTTTTCTGTGCTATCAGGGTGATAAATTTCATCTCGATAAATAAACATGATCAAATCAGCATCTTGCTCTAATGCGCCTGAATCCCGTAAATCACCATTGTTAGGGCGTTTATCTACTCGACTTTCTAATGAGCGATTAAGTTGAGAAAGAGCAACAACAGGGCATCCCATTTCTTTGGCTAATGCTTTCAACGAACGAGAGATTTCAGCGATTTCTTGAGTGCGGTTTTCTTGATTTGGGCATCGCATAAGCTGTAAATAATCAATTAAAATAAGTGAGGGATAACCGTATTTTCGAATATTTTTTCTAACTCTAGAGCGCAATATTGTTGGTGTCATATAACTTGAATCATCAATAATTAGTCGCCCTTTCCATTCATCAAGCAATACATTCATTGCGTTGCTGGTTCTTGCCCAATCTTCATCTTGCATATTGCCGTTACGCAAATGCTGTAAAGGTATTCGCCCTAACATGGATGTAAAGCGCATTAATAACTGCGTGGTTGGCATTTCTAAACTATAAATTTGTACAGTTTTATCAACACATTCATTCAATGCACTTTCACAGAAAGTAAGACCTAATGCAGTTTTCCCCATTGATGGACGACCAGCCAATAAAATTAGATCGCTAGGCTGGAAACCACAGGTCATATCATTTAATTCTTCAAATCCCGTAGGTGTTCCCGTGATCAAATTTTCATTGCTACAACGTTGCTCTAGTTCATTGAGAAAGGTTTCAATTGATGAAGGGAGATCCACATTGCCATCTAAATGTTGTTGCTCAGTGATATTAAAAATACGTTTTTCTGCTTGTTCTAACAGTCCAGATAAATCACTACTCACATCACTCGCTTGAGTGACAAGTTCATATCCTAATGCCAGCAATTGACGCTTTTGGCTATAATTGGCGACATGCTCTGCATATGCCACAATGTTGGCTGAGCTAGGTGTATTTTTAGAAAGTTCCGCAAGGTAACCAAAACCGCCACATTGATTTAGAATAGATTGCTGTTCCATTGATTCAGTTAATGTAATCAAATCAACGGGCTTATTTTGTTGAAATAATGACTGTATTGCAGAGAAAATAATTTTATGAGGGCGAGAGTAAAAATAGTCCGCAGAAATGATCGATGAAATATCATCCCAACGTTCATTATCAAGAATGAGTCCACCTAATATAGCTTGCTCGGCATGAATAGAATGATGAGGTAATTTCTGTTTTTGATTACTCATTATTATCTCCCATTGCATTGAATATATGTGATGAATTAAATAAATCATCACCTCGACACAGGGAGTTCGGCATATTCAGTATTACACAATAAAATTTCACAGTGCATTCTCCTTTGGTTGATGCTTTAAAACCAAATCGAAACGCGCTTCCCATTGAGGGAATAATTCACAAGCTAAGTTATGCATTGTTTGTGCAGCAGGTAAACTTTTGCGATCTGTTTGATACTCTAGGCGATGTGCCGGTTGTCCTTTGCTATGACCTAATTTGTAAATATCGAGATCATAAACTTGGGTTTGCAGTAATGAGATAGGTGGGATTTTTTTTGACTGTATGAGCTGTTATGAATAATCGCAGTTAGTGCCTTAAGGGCTTTTCTTGCTAAGACTGTATAATCCATACAATTAATCAGAATTTTCATCGGTGGCAATTCAATACCAAAACCTTGATACGGTAACAGTTCTTCCATTAGTGTTACCGTTCCTCGCAAAAACTCTCGAACATCGGGCAATACAGGCTTAACCATCGCAACAGCAATATGGTTAGTTGCGAGTAGTACCAATTCCAACATAATAGAACGAGCACCTTGTGAGTCGATGATAATCACATCATAAGCAGTAAAAAGTGGGTGTTGTAATAGATTACGCAGACGAATTCGACCATCAGGAGCATGCATCATGGCCGTTTTTAATTGTTCATGAGGATCATTAGAGATAATAAGATCGAGATTACCAATACAAGTATGAGAAATTAATCGCTCTGGATGATTAAGATCTACTGTTTGCATTAGTAATTCATAGAGACCGCAAGGAGCCTCATAAAGTAAAGAGTAATAACTAGAAGCGGTTGGCTGTGCGTAATCCGCATCAATAAGCAGTGTTTTTAACCCTGCATCAGCACATATTCCTGCAAGATTTGCAGAATGAGTGGATTTACCTTCTCCACCTTTTGTAGAAATAACTGAAATTACATGCATATAAGTTACCTGATAAAGTATTATCAGTGACAGATGCCAAATATATTTTTCTCATAACTGATTGAAAATCCCCGTATCCTTGGTTCGATTCCGAGTTCGAGCTACATCTTTAGAAAAACCAACCTTAGGGCTGGTTTTTTGCTTTCTGCGCTTTATAAGTTTTTGAGTTTCCTTTTCTTAAAGTCTGCCTTGCTACCTTGATTCTTAACTTGTTCACTCAAAATATTATTTTTTCTTTATGCTTCTGATATCTAATAATTACTTCATGTGAATTGCTATAGTATTTAGATAGCAATCTATTCTCTTTTTAATATAATGAATTCTTAAATTAATCTAATGTAATTAACATTAGAATAAATTTGGCTTTAGGTGAACATGAAGTTTAATTATACAAAAAGGAAAATAATTAATGTCTAATAATATTTATTTAAGAATAAATGGAAATGTTCAAGGAAATATTTCAGCTGGATGCTCTTCTTACGATTCACTTGGCAATAAATACCAAAGCTCTCACTTAAATGAAATATTAGTTATAGCGTCCACATTTGATATATCAAGAAGACAAAATTTAAGTCATGCCCCTCTTTCTATAACCAAACATGTTGATAAATCAACACCATTACTAATTACGGCAATTACAAATAACGAAATTTTAAAGTGTGAAATTGATTACTATAGAACTTCTCATACCGGCGCCCAAGAGAAATATATGACGATTGTTTTAACAAATGCTTCTATTGTCAATTACTCACAAATACATGCAAGTACCTTAACTCAAAGTAATTCATTACCTAGCGAAATTATCACTATACAATATGAAAGTATTACCTGTAACCATATAATGGCAGGAACGTCTGGATATAGTATTTCTGAACTAAGTTAATCAGTAAAAATTTAATGGTGAATTTAATATCTTTATTCACCATTAATTAAATTTATTTTTCATAAAATATCAATATGATAAATTACTTTTTTTTGCCAAATGTTAGTGAGATACAAAGGTAAAGTGCAAAAAAAAGACAGCTATAGCGAATAATATCTTTATTACCAGAACTTATAAATAATTCGCTAATAAAAAATTTATCATCAAATTTGAATATAATAAGACAACAACTTCCACATAAACCAACAACTGCAAGATAAATAAGATCTAAAAATCTATTTTTTTACAAAGAATATAGAGTTGAGTTTTATATAAAATAAAAAATAAAAATAATGAAGATAGATAAAATAGAAAAATCCCCAACCAGCCCAAAGGAAAAGGTGATAACACATCAAAATTATTCACTTTTATTTTCCTCTTCATATAAATCGTATGTAGAATAAATAGCCATACCGTCAAAAAAATCTCTGAAATAAGAGGCACCCTATCCATAGTTTTCCATGATGTTATAAAATCACTCTTAATATAATGAAATAACTTCCATGTATCTTCTTTAAGAACTGGTTTTAGTAGTGATGCACCAAATAAACTTAAATCAACCACATTATAAAATATATCCGCTTCATTATCGCCATAACCTAAAGCTTTAAATGCTGCTCTATATCCGTTTTTTACAGGTCCACTATATTCCTCTCTAAATAATAAATAATAAATAATATCCATTTTCAATCATACTATTTACACCTTGAGATACCATTCCAACCCCTAATCTACTGCATAATGTTCCGATAGATCCCACACAAGAAGCTCCCCCTCCATATATTTGCATTGCTCCGCTGACAAAACCTACTTGTTTGAGTATTAATTTATTATTTTCCTCACTTTCTTCTTTTTTACGCATTATTTCAAAAAGCGCATATTGCATTATGCTTCGATTTTTTAGTAAATTATCCTGTAACTCTAACCTTTCAATTTCATCGGAGATATTATCTAATCCTGCTGATAAACTTAAGCAATAACTACTTACCTCTAATTCTGTTCTAGCAATCAGTTGTTCTATATCATTTAAGAACATCATTCTTGAAAAAGAATCACCAATATATTGATAGGCAAATTTCATTGCTATTTTTCTTAAATAACTGGATTCTCTTCTTAATGTATCTCTATACACATCACTATAACTATAGTCTAGTTCATACTCAGTCATTTCTTTCACATCCTTATTGAAAATAAAAACTTAAGTGATATCTCATCCGAATTATCGACTACTATAGTGTAATGCTTAACAATCCTTATCAATAGTGAATATTTGGTTTTCTACTTATTAGAGAAGTAAAAATTCATTTAACTAAAAAATAAAATAAATAGACTATAAACCCAGATATATAAGATAAGACATTATCTATTTTAACAATTGGAAAATTGAATTTATATAAATACCTCTATATATTTACACGATATTTATGATACTTACAGAAAAACCCAACATTTACCTGATAATGTTATAAATATTATTTAATATAAAAACTGATATCTTTATTAATATAAAAAAAGTTAGGAATATTTTTAATCATCTTTATTATTAGTATATAAATCATAACTTAAGTAATTTTTAAAATAAAAAATTCACCACTAATAATAATTCTTATTTTCATTTTTAAATTAAAAGTATAATTTTAAATATGCTTAATATAAAAAGCGATCGCTTTTATAACATTTATAATACAATTTAAATTCATTTTAGAAATACTCCCGCTATATATCTCTTTTTAATTAATACCTATCTCACAGAATATGAAATTCACCTGAATTGTCATTGACGAAATATAGCTTCAGCAGTAAATATAATAAGCAATGATCATAAAAACAGTGACCATCTTTGAAGATGGCTTTTTTAATCCTTAAATTGTCTCATTTTTTAGACAAGGGGATATTACAGAAACCACGGGAGAATTATCTTATGACTCAACAAGATACAGCAACTCATTATTCAATTAATGATATGAAAGCGTTAATTGAAACGATGCAAATTTATAAAAAAGATAACAGTGTCAAAGGGGTCACTCGTATTGCCTATGGCGAAGAAGATGAAGCCGCGCATCTGTATCTTGCGGGTTTAATGAAAGAAGCCGGTCTTGAAGTTTATCGTGATGGTATTGGTACACTTTACGCACGCTTACCAGGTAAAGATCGTTCACTACCTGCAGTAGGTACTGGATCTCACCTTGATACCGTACCTCAAGGTGGTGCTTATGACGGGGCCTTGGGTGTGATTGCTGGGTTTTATGCCTTAATGCAATACAAACCACAGCAACTTAAACGCGACCTTGAGCTTGTTGTTTTTCGTGCTGAAGAATCTAGCCGTTTTGGCTTTTCATGTATTGGCAGTAAGGTATTAACAGGAAAAATTGACAAAGCTCGCTGGGAGCAAAATAGAGATGATGATGGCAATAACTTCTTTGAAGTTTTGAAATCATTAGGTTATCAGCACGATAATTTGGATAGTTGTTTAGTCAAAGAAGATCGTTATAGTGCATTTGTTGAGCTTCATATTGAACAAGGTAAACGCCTTGAAAATGACAAGAAAACCATTGGTATTGTTAATGGTATTGCAGCACCGACACGCTTTTCAGTCACTGTTAATGGTCATGCAGATCACTCTGGTGCAACACCAATGTATCAACGTCAAGATGCATTAGTGGCAAGTGCGGGGATTATTACCGATATCAACCGTGCAGCCTGTACTGAAGCCGTTTATGGCACTGTAGGTACAGTGGGTAAACTCAACGTTATTCCGAACTCCATGAACGTCATTCCAGGACAAGTAAAATTCTCTGTTGATATTCGTGGTATTGATACTGAAAGTATTCAGCGTGTTGTACAACGTTTAAATAACAGTGTTGAAAAAGCAGAAAAAGATTTTGGTGTTGCTATTGATGTTCAACCAATTTCTGCTGAATCGCCAGTTAAATTAGATGATTCAATTTGCCAAGTTATTGAAAGCTTATGCCAAAAACACAATATCGACTATATGACCATGTTAAGTGGTGCAGGCCACGACTCAATGAATATGGCGTCGCTTTATCCAACTGCGATGATCTTTACACCTTCAGTTGCTGGTATTAGTCATCATCCTGATGAATTTACCGAGTTTAGTGATATTGCTGTCGCTGCAGATTTATTAGCAGAAACATTAGGTACATTAGCAAATCAATAATGACTGACTATTTGTTTTAAAAGGTTAATTGCATCATCCCCTTTGGTCGCTTTTAACCATAATTTATCAAAGAGAGATTGATATTGAAATATCGCCTCAGTTGAAGAAGTTACGGTGGCAATGCCCGTACTGACATTAGGAAATTCACCTAAACGGAACGGGCTAACGGCTAAAGAAAGAGGTACTTTATCTTGATAAAATAGTTGGAAAGTTAAAGACGGCATAGTATCTGAAATAATGGCAATATTAAGATAATTATTTTTTTGCTCTAGCTTTTCAATTAAATGAAGAATTTCGCTTTTTGCTCGCTGTTTTCTTTCTTGTTGCAATGTTTTCGTTAAATTAACTGAACCTAGCATACCAACATAAAGAAATTTCTCGATTTGTTGTTGGCTAATAAGGTTATAAATATGAGGTGAATGCAAGGATTGATGTTTTTTACGCTCTTTTAAAATAGATAAAACTTCTTGTTGTTTTTCAGATAAAAGATTTAAAGGTGATGCTTCTGTTAGCATTTCAACCAATGTTTTATCATAACAATCTGAAGTTAATAAATAAGAAAAGGGTTCGAAGTGAGTATAAATATGTGAAGATTGAGTCTCAAGTTGGCGCATTCGTTCGAAAAAACCATTCGCACTTGAGTAATATTCGGTATTAATACCTAATAAACTCGTTAATGAAGTATTTAATAATCTAGCAAGATTATCGAGAGTTTCAATCTTAACAATTTCGCCTTTTTCTAATCGATATACGGCAGCACGAGAAATACCTAAGCTTTCTGCAACATCTTCAGCTTTTAATGAAGAGGCTATACGGTAAGCTCGTAGTCGATAGCCAATGGACTGATAATCTATTTTTTCTCTAGGTATGTAAGGCATATTTATAATTGGCTCCCAAATGCACAAAGTACCAGGGTAAAGTAACGTCACAACAATAGGATGTTAGTTGAGATAGTTTAAATTAAACCAAAAATAAAAAGAATCACCTTCCTCACAATGAGGTAAATAAAAGAAGTTTGCAGTAAAAAGTTAGTCTATATCAATAAACCTGTCTCCTAGCAGGTAACCTCACCAGGGTTAAGCAGTAAAAACAAACAACAATAAAAAACTAAAAGGCGTTGTAATTGATATTACAGCGCCTTTTTCATTTATTAATTGACTAAATGTTCCAATACCATTGCTCCTGCACCTTGAGACACGATTTCATAAGCGTGACTTGCGGGATAAACTTCTGTTTTTATATTTGGGATAAGTGGGAGTTTAGTTTCAATCGTCTTTTTCACGGTATCAAAAAATGTATATTTAGGAATTAACGTACCGCCACACACAACTATATCAGGTTGTAGCATTAAAATAGAGTTTGCAATAGCCAATCCATAGTAATAAGCAGCTTCTTCTAATGCATCAATACACAAAGGATCACGCATTTCAATTGCCTGAAAAATAGTGTGATAATTAATTTCATCATCAACACTAACAAGCGATGTTAATAAGGAGGTTTTTCCTCGTCTTATTTGATGAATAACGTTATTTTTTATAGCATCTAAAGAACAGAGTGTATTTAAACAACCATAAGAGCCACATTCACACAAAGTCCCTTTTACATCGATTGTCATATGGCCAAAACAATTCATCGTTACTGATGTATCAGTTAAAAACTGGTTAGCAATAATTGCACAACCTCTGACTTCGGTATCACAAGATGTAAATAAAAACCGTTGTGTTTTTTGGCGGTAATATAAACGAAACTCAGCTAATGCAGCAAAATGTACGCCACTCCCTACTGTTACGTAAGTAGGAATTTTTTTACGCAATAATATCTCTAACTCACGAAATTCTTCATCAAGAGATTCAGAAGCTAGTTGATGTTCAACAACATGCTCAATAGAGATCCCTAATCCCAGCACCTTTTCATAATTAATTTTATTTTTTAATAATAAAGCATCAATTTTAGGCAATAGTTTGTCTGTCATTTCAGAGGCAGACAAATAAGGTTCAGGTGAGATTTTAATTTTATCTAACATATTAAGCTTTAGGTCCATTAAGACAATTGTTGAATAGACCTTGCTTAGTTCAATACCGATTAAAAACACCCCTTCTGTATTTATATTATACAAAATAGGTTTTCGTCCACCGGTTGACTCACCTAATTCTGCAGTTGTAATTAATTCAAGAGCATTTAATTCGTCAAGTAATCGGGCACAAGTCGCCGGTTTCATTTGTGCTAACTCAGTCAGCGTTTCTGTTTTTATCGGGCCATTTTCTGCGATTAATTTATAAAGGCTTTTCAGTTTTAATGCTTTTGATGTCTTAGAAGACTGAAGTTCTTTTAAATTTTTCAATAGCATAGCTATTTCCTTTATTAAATTATTTCGCTAGTTAAAGAGGAATATCGCTATCTTACTGTAAAAAAAGTAATAAACACCGGCTGAAATTCGCATGATAAGAACATTGGGTGCTGATGCCGTTGGCATGTCAACGGTACCAGAAGCACTTATTGCTCGCCATTCAGGCATAGACACCATAGGTATTTCATGCTTAACCAATATGGCTTGTGGGATTTTAGAACAGCCACTTAGCCATGATGAAGTGATTGAAACCGCAGAGCGCGTAAAATCTACCTTCTTAAAACTTATTAGTGAAGTGATCGCACGTTTATAACTTTTTATCAATTAAAGAAAAAGTGGAATATAGATAGCTGCCTATATTCCACTCTAATCCTATCCCCCAACAGTGGAGATTGTTATGGGAATAAAAATACAGCTCAAAGGCATGATGTTTATGCAATATTTTATCTGGGGAAGTTGGTTAATCACCCTAGGTGCATACATGATGCAAACATTACATTTCACTGGGGTTGAAGTGGGGTTAGTTTATGGCTCAAAAGGTATTGCCGCCCTCATTATGCCTGGTTTACTCGGAATAATTGCAGATAAATTTATTCCCGCTAATCGTTTATATATTATCTGTCATATTATTTGTGCTATTGCTTTATTTTTTTCAGCATCAGTGACTGATCCTACCATCATGTTCTGGGTTATGTTCATTAATGCATTAGCTTTTATGCCAACAATTGCACTTTCAAACTCAATTGGCTATTTCTGTTTAAAGAAACACAAATTAGATTCTGTTGCTAATTTCCCCCCTATTCGTGTTTTTGGCACGATAGGTTTTATTATCGCCATGTGGTGTGTTAGCTTACTTAAATTAGAACTCAGCAACACTCAACTATATATTGCATCAGTCGCTTCGCTTTGTTTGGCACTCTATTCCTTTTGTTTTATTTAAAAAGCCTATAATGGCCGTCTTCTTTTTATTTGCCATGCTATTAGGTGCAGTACTTCAAATTACTAATACATTTGGTAGTCCTTTTATTCATGATTTTGCTAAAAACCCTGAATTTGCTGATAGTTTAATTGTTCAATATCCATCAATTTTATTATCAGTATCACAAATGGCTGAAGTGGCCTTTATCTTAGCAATTCCCTTCTTTCTCAAACGTTTTGGTATTAAAAAAAGTCATGTTAATTAGTATGATTGCATGGACTTTACGTTTTGGATTATTTGCTTATGGTGATCCCTCTCCTTGGGGTTTTGTGTTGCTAATGCTTTCAATGATTGTTTATGGTTGTGCATTTGATTTTTTCAATATCTCAGGCTCTATTTATATCGAAAATGAAGTAAAACCTGAAATAAGAGCCAGTGCTCAAGGGTTATTTATGACTATGGTCAATGGTGTTGGTGCATACGCGGGTTCCATTTTAAGTGGCATGGTCGTAGATCATTTTACAATCGATGGAATAAAAGACTGGCACTCTATTTGGTTAATATTTGCTTCATATACATTAATTCTAGCAATTATTTTTGTATTTGCTTTTAAAGAGAAAAGAAATTTAGTTCATAGTTAATTAATTCCACTTCTATTTTAGAAAATGGTAGTAAGATAATTTTAAACTTATTACCATTTTTATTTGGTCTTATTTTAAAAGATTAAAAATCATAGTAATATAAAATTTCTTTTACACTTCATGTAAAAGGAATTATATCCATGAGTTCATCTACTATAAAAAAAACAAAAGCATTTTACTCTATCATTGATGTAATGAAAGAAAATAGAATTGATATTGCTATATGGGAAAAATCACATCCTAGCCATAAATTTACAGAGATATCATTTAGTTTTCCAACATATACTGAATTAAGAACAGATAAATATAATACAATAACTACACTAAACAAACCTCAACAAGCTTTAGCAAAAGAGATATTACAGTTATGGGCTGATATCACTAATATTAAATTCATAGAAAAAGAAGCTGGACATGATACTGATATAAGAATTGGTCTTTATAATAATGTGTTTGAATATTATGAAAAACATTCTTTTAAAATAGGCGGTTTTTCAACATACCCTACAAAAGAAAAACACCCAGAAAAAGAAATCTCTAGCATTTCAGACTATAGCGAACCAGGGCAGGTTTGGTTAAATATTTCTGAAACAAAATATATAAAAACAGTTAATAAATCACATATTACACCAGTAAGAAAACCTAAAATAGATGCTTTCATGAAAAAATCCGATAATATAAATTATTATTATATTGAAAATGAAGATGATATTCATTTATTTAGAAATTTAAATGCTAATTCTCACTTAGAAAATAATTTAGAACCATCTAAAAAAGGAACATATAAATTTTATACTTATATACATGAAATAGGCCATGCTTTAGGATTACCACATACATTTAATGATAATAACAATCTCAATATTAAAGAAAATAGTTTCCAGTATTCAGTCATGGCATACAATATGCCACAAAAAGAATATGCTGATTTTCATGATAATTTCCCAATGAGCCCAATGCTTATTGATATTTATTTAATTCAACAACTTTATGGTAAAAATACCTCAACTCGAACAGGTGACACTGTATATGGGTTTAATTCAAACACTGAAAGAAAAGCCTATACTCTCAATACAGATAGAGATGTAATAATCAGTTGTATTTGGGATGCAGGTGGTAACGATACACTAGATTTTTCTCAATATGATGTTGAACAAAAAATAGATCTTAATGAAGGTGCTTTTTCTAGTATAGGCGGATTAGAAAATAATATTTCAATTGCTTTCGGGACTGTTATTGAAAATGCATTAGGTGGATTAAAAGACAACTATATTTTAGGTAATCAAGTTGATAATTATCTTAAAGGAAATAAGGGAAATGATACCTTAAGCGGTAAAAAAGGTGATGATACTCTTTATGGTGAGCAAGGCGATGATATCCTTTATGGGGGGGATGGAGATGACACTCTTTATGGGGGCATTGATAATGATACCCTCTACGGTGACGATGGCGATGATCTTATTTTTGGTGAAAAAGGAGATGATACTCTTTTTAGTGGAAGAGGTCAGGACATTCTTTATGGCGGCTCAGGTAATGACGTATTAATAGCTATAGAAGGCGACAATATTCTTGATGGTGGATACCATGATGATACCTTTATTATCAAAGGGGGTAACAATAAATTGTTTGGTAGCCAAGGAAAGGATATTTTTATATTTAGCTTAGAGAATAATACTTATGGTCATAACATTATTTATGATTTTAACAAAAATGAAGACGCCATTTTATTTCAATTACCAAAAGATAAAGTATTAATAAAACCATCATTAACAAAAGAGTTTTCTGATGAAAATCATAAAATAAATATTTCTTATAACAATAAGAAAACCACATTAGAAATAACCAATAATGACAAACTAATAAATAATCAATTGACAATAGATATTATGGGTAATTTTAGTTATGAAGATCTTTTTCTAAACAATGTTTAATACATTTAAAAATAATATAAATACATTATAAGGTTTAAAAATTTTAAGCCTTATAATAACAAAATGGAATATATAATATGATAAAATCATGACGTAATCATATAATAACATTATAAAAAATACCTAAAGATAAAATAACCCATGATCTATTTACTTCATTAAATTATTCTGACTTAAAACACATCTCACTTCACAATTATTTAAAAACATATTTTCCCCCTCTAGATTAATATCAATAAATAGCTATCTTTATTATCGCTGGTACTCACCAGATAATTAAACTATTTTCAATATGAAAATAAACTTAACCTAAACTTGATATCCGGAGGATATTATGGGTTCTTCTTTATTAAAAAAAGCAGTAGGATTATCTAATGTTTCTGATTTATTAGATAAGAGTGGAATTTTTTATAATTTCTCAGCTAAGACTCTACCTTCTTTTGATTATGATACCGCAGGAAAACATATCGCACGCGAAAATTCCACATGGAATGGGAAATATGTTATTGGACAAGCGGCAGAAGTAACGTATTCGTTCCCAACTTGGGCCGGTAAAAAATTTAATGACTTTGGTGATAAAAATCCCTATGGATTTAATTCAACACAGAAAGAACATGCAAGACAATCTTTAGATGCATGGTCTGATATCGCAAATATTAAATTTACAGAAGTAAGCCCAAATGTAAAATCAGACATTACTTTTGGGAACATTACTGATCCATATGGCAAGTTCCAAGCTTATGCAACATTACCAAATACCTATGATTATTATGGGCGTGATGTTTCAGGCCAAGCTTGGTTTAGTGATTATTATTATGCGGGTAATACAACGCCTGAATTAGGCAATTATGGTCGCTTAACTATTATTCATGAAATTGGTCATGCACTTGGTTTAATGCATCCTGGAGACTATAACGCAGGAGAAAACGTACCGGGTTATTTAAAATCTGATTATGCTGAAGATAGTCGCCAATATACTGTAATGAGTTATTGGGATGAATATGAAACTGGTGCACACTTCCAAGGTGCTTATGCGGGTGCTCCTTTACTTCATGATATTTCAGCAATGCAATACCTCTATGGTGCAAATACAACAACCAGAACAGGTGATGATGTTTACGGCTTCAACTCAAATACAGGTATTGATTATTACACTGCAACAAGCAGTAACGATAAATTAATATTCTCCGTTTGGGACAGTGGTGGTAACGATACATTTGACTTCTCAGGATATTATCAAGATCAAGTGATTGATTTACGTGAGGGTCATTTCTCTGATGTTGGCGGACTACAGAAAAACGTTTCTATTGCCCAAGGCGTTACAATAGAAAACGCAATCGGTGGCTCTGGTAATGATATTATCTATGGAAATGATGCTGATAATATTCTCATCGGTGGTGGTGGTAACGACATACTGTATGGTGGCGGTGGCCAAGATACATTATGGGGCGGTACAGGTAGCAATACCTTTGTTTATAAAGAAATCTCCGACTCTCTAGTCTCAGCCGCGGACAAGATTATGGATTTCAAATCAGGCATTGATAAGATTGATCTATCAGAGCTAATCGAAAATACCTTCAGTCATAAATTCCTTAATTTTGTTGATAATTTTACAGGTCGCTCAGGTGAGGCAACCATTAAATATGATCAATCAACAAACTCAAGTGAACTCGCTATTAATGCTTATGGTTATGACTCTAGCGCTGATTTCAAAATTGATATTGTAGGATTTGTTAATTACGAAACTGATTTTATTGTTTAAGTCGTGATTTATTGGGTAGGAGAAATAGTATTCTCCTGCCCTCTTTTACTTACATGGAGTTATTTTTATATTTTTTAAAAAAAATAAATATAAATTATCATGCGTATAGATAAAAAATTACAAGTATAAATAAGTAGATAAAAATAAAATCAGGAATAATATTATGCCAGAAAGCAAACATAACAATGAAATAACCAGTATTATAAAAGAGAGAAAAAAAGTATTTCTTTCCATTGGAATATTTACAGCACTAATAAATATTTTAATGCTAGTTCCTTCAATCTATATGTTGCAAGTGTATGACCGTGTATTACCTTCTGGTAATGAAATGACATTATTGATGCTAACACTTATTATGTTAGCTCTCTTTATTTTTATGGGTGGACTAGAATATTTAAGAAGTATCATTGTAATTAGGATGAGTAACAAGCTTGATTTATCACTTAATTCGCGTATTTATACCGCCGCATATCAAGCTAGATTAAATAAAACACCGGGTATTAATTCTTCTTTAGCTTTTAATGATTTAGTCACAATTCGTCAATTTATTACAAGCCATGCTATTTTTGCCTTTTTTGATTTACCTTGGTTTCCTATTTACCTTCTTGTTATTGCTTTATTTAATCCTTGGTTAGGGTTATTTGCATTATGTGGTGCGCTAATTTTATTTTCATTAGCTATTCTTAATGAATACTTGTCTAGAACATCATTAAAAAAAGCTAATGAATTTGCTAATCAAGCACAAGTCATACAAGGCCATCATTTCGAACATCCACAACCCATTGAAGCAATGGGAATGTTAAATTATTTAAGAACACAATGGCAAATTACCCACTTTAAATATCTACAAGCACAAACTCAGGCAAGTGATAACGCAGCGGGAGTTAATGCAATAACGAAAGTCACTCGTATGGCATTGCAATCCTTAATGCTAGGATTAGGTGGCTGGCTTGCAATAGACAATACAATTAGCCCAGGAATGATGATTGCAGGATCAATATTATTAGGTCGTGCTTTAGCACCGATTGAACAAGTTATTGGTGTATGGAAAAACTGGGACAGTAGTAAAGAAGCCTATAAAAGATTGACGACATTACTAAAAACCTACCCTGAAGAAAATAAAAAAATGGCATTACCCTCACCTAAAGGTGAATTAACAGTTAACATTAATCAGGCACAATATCCCCAAACTGAACAAGTATTATTAAATAATATACATTTCTCACTAGTTCCTGGTGATGTGTTAGGAATTATCGGTCCTAGTGCTTCAGGTAAATCTTCCTTAGCTAAATTTATTGTTGGTATATGGGAAGTTAAAACAGGTTCAATTCGCCTTGATAATGCAGATATATATCAATGGAATAAAAATGAAGTAGGCCAATATATTGGATATCTACCTCAAGAAATTGCTCTTTTTCCAGGCACTATCGCTGAAAATATTGCCCGATTTTCAGAAATAGACTCACAAAAAGTTATTCAGGCTGCAACAATGGCCAATGTTCATGAAATGATTTTACGTTTTCCTGATGGGTATGAAACTCTTATTGGTGCTCATGGTGAAGGTTTATCTGGAGGGCAACGACAACGTATTGCATTAGCTCGCGCATTATATGGCAATCCTACATTAGTCGTTTTAGATGAACCTAACTCTAATTTAGATGATTTGGGTATTAAAGCATTAATACAAGCAATTCAAATACTCAAGAAAAATAAAAAAACAGTTATTTTAATTACTCATCAAAAGCAATTGCTTTCAGTGACCAATAAACTCTTAGTTCTTTTTGATGGACACACTAAATTATTTGGTTCCACAACCGCCGTTATTGCTGAATTAAATAACTCATCAATAATAAAAAACACCCAAACACCATCAAATACACCTATTACTCAAAGTAATTCTTAATATTGAGAAAATAACAATGATCACAGAGAAAAATGAAATTAATATAGTCAAAAACATTTCCGATGATCCTAAAAAATTCTTAATAATAGGATGGTCTGTTATTCTTTTAGGCTTAGCTGTCTTTATTTTTTGGGCTGCATTTGCACCTTTAGACAAAGGGGTTTCCACCACAGGTAATGTTTCCATTTCAGGCAACAAAAAAAGTGTTCAAGCATCCGTGGAAGGCATTATCACGGATATTTTAGTGAAGAATGGGGATAGTGTGACTGAAGGCCAAACACTTATTCAATTAAGCCCCATTCAATCAAAAGCCTTAGTAAAATCCCTATCAGATCAATATGACAATTTACTTATAACTCAACAACGCCTTTATGCTCAACTCAATGAAAAAACAGAGTTTATTTTAGACTCTACCGAAAAATACTATTCATCATCAGAGAGCTTAAATAAACACTTACAACTACAAAATAGATTACTTAATGAAAAATATATTGAATTGCATAGTGAAATAAATGGTTATAACGCCATTATTGATGGTATTTCTAATCGTTTAATTCATCTAAAAAGATCAATACTAAACAAACAAAACCAAATTAATAGTTTGCAGAGTCAAATAAAAGATTTACGCACTCTTGCTACTGAAGGCTATATTCCCCGTCATCGTTATCAAGAGGTTGAGCGTGAACTTGCTGAAAATAATAATCATCTTAATGATACCTTAGGACAAATTAGTACCTTAGAAAAACAAAAACTAGAGTATGAACAGAAGATATTACAACGTAATGCTAACTTTTATCAATCAGCACGTACTGAGCTTAATCAAATTCAATTACAAATAAGTGAAACTGAAAAACAACTTATTATTGAATTGGATAAACTGGCCAAAATGCAAATTACTGCCCCTATTTCAGGAACAGTAATGGATTTATCTGTTTTTACACAAGGCGGTGTTGTTAGAACAGGACAAACATTGATGGAAGTTGTTCCTCAAGATCATCAATTAATTATTGAGGCTCGTTTAGCTCCTCATTTAATTGACAAAGTAACTCCCGGACTTCCTGTTGATTTAATGTTCAGTGCTTTTAATCAAAATACAACACCTAAAATTCCGGGTGAAGTTACTTTAATTTCAGCAGACAGACTTATTGATGACAGAACAACGGAACCCTATTATCAAGTATTTATTAATGTAAAAGATAATACACTTCTTGCTGATAATAAAAATAAATTAAAGGCTGGTATGCCCGTTGATGTGTTTATTAATACAGGCGATCGTTCATTACTCAATTATCTCTTTAAACCTGTATTAGATAGAGTTCATACTTCTTTAACGGAAGAGTAATTATGCTAATAAAAAAACTTTCTACTATTATATTGATATGGATGTTCAGTTTTCATACTTTTGCTATCACATTGTCTGATCTCTATTTTTTAGCTGTAAAAAATGATCCTACTTTTAATGCTGCAATCAAAGAACAAGTTGCAGGCAAAGAGTATGAAAATATTGGATTATCCCAATTACTTCCTAGTGTTCATGTTAATTACCAAAATAATCCACGAAATTGGCAACGTAAAGTTTATCCGATTAATACTAGCCAAGGAGAATTACAGAGAACAGAATATCAAAATTACCAAAGCCACTCTGTCAGTGCGATTATTAGCCAACCTCTATTTGATTACACTGCTTTTAGTGACTACAAATCATCAGTTATACAAACGTTACTATCAGATAGCCGTTTTCAAGTAAAATTCTCTGAACTCGTAATTAGGTTGGTTGATCATTATATTGAATTAGCCTATGCCCAAGATAAATTATTATTAAATCTTTCTCAGCAAGAAATTTATAAAAAACAGCTTACGTCTAGCCAACGTTTATTTGAGTTAGGTGAAGGAACAAAAACAGATATTTCAGAAATCCAAACGCGATTATATTTAACTCAGTCTCAATACACAGATATTCAACTTGAACTAGAAAATGCCAAAAATAAACTAAGCTCAATGATTGGTTCTCCACTTCCTTATAATGAGCATATTGCAAAATTAAATAGCAAAAAATTTATATTACAATCCATCACCCCCAGCAATTATGAAGATTGGGAAATGGAAGTGATGCAAAATAACCTCAATATTCAAACTGCACGCTATGAAATGGCAATAGCGAAACAAGAAGTAGAAAAAAACAGAGGTGAATTCTTTCCAACAGTACAACTCTATGCTTCTTATTCTAATAGTGATTCCGATAGTAATAATACGGTAAATCAGAAATATCAATCTGCCAATATTGGATTTTATGTCAGTTTACCTTTATTTAATGGCGGAAAAACGACAGCATCAATGCGTCAATCTACCGCGATGTATCAGATGAGTGCTTTTGAAAGGGATGCTACTATTCAGCAAATTACACAAGAGTTACGTCATCAATATCAAATTTGTACGACCAGTAATATAAAATTGAATGCATATGAACAGTCTGTCTCCTCCGCTAAATTACAATTAGATGCAACTCAAAAAAGCTATATTGGCGGGCAACGAACCATGGTGGATGTTCTTAATGCTGAAGAATTATTATATCGTGCTCAACAAGATTTAATTAAAGCTAAATATGATTATATTCAAGCTTGGGCATTATTACATCAATATACCAACACTCTGGATATTGAAAAAATAAAACTCATTGAAGGCTATTTTCAATAATATATTAATATAACGAAAAAGTCCTACATCATGTTGGATATAGGACTTTACATTATAAGTAATCATTGATTACTTATTTTAGCTAGCGGGGAGCCATCACTTCTTTTTAGTACCGTACAACGTTAATACACGGTGAGTAAGAGCAATTGATGCTAGACCGATAAAACATTCAGCTAGGAAAATCAGCATAAATTACCCCCATTCATAAGTACATTTTGTTTGGGCGGGGGTTCTGATAAAGTAAAGTGACTTGTCATATATTGCTTAGCTAACTCCGATTTAATGGACACAATCTAAACCTACCATTAAAACGGAAAAGAGCAAAATAAATTCATCAACAAAATCTATTTTTTAACTTAGAACACATAAAAACAACACAAAAAATCAAATCTAAGTCATGACAAACTTGAATAACATTTTAGCCCCCCATTTAAAACATATAAATAGATTTAAAAATCAGTCAGTTAAAGAAAACAAATGTTAGATCACCCTGTTTTTCTACAATAGGTTTTATCTTTAATTGGCTTATAACGGATAATATGTCTTTGCGCTCAGGTCTGACCAAAACAATAGCAATACCTTGATAGTTATTCTTTTCAATTAAGTTAACCAGTTGCTTAAGATCATAATATTTATTTTGCACATCAGGATATGCTAAACCATAGGCAAGCTCTCCTCTCGTTTCAGTTAGACGAATATCTGTACGTTTCAATCCCCATGCTAGTGACGTTCCAATACCGACTTCATCAGCTAAAATATAAGGCTTATTTGCTAGCTCACTATAATAATGATTAATTGCTTTTTCAGGAGTGCTTTTACTTTCAATTTTATGTGGGATCGCATATCCAATAGCAAGACTTAATCCAACAGAACAAAATAAAGTTAGCAAACGTGTTGATTTAAAGAATGAAGCAATTCCCATCAGACTCCATATAAAAAATCCCCCTATCGCCAGCATCACTTTATGCTGCTCATCTACTTCATATAGTGTAAATCGAGATGAATAAAGAGAATAAATAATAATAGAAACACCTGTTATTCCAAAGGCTGTATTTATTATTGCGTTAATAGTATGAATTTTTTCATTTGGGTTATTTTTCAATTCTTCCATGTAACTCGCAATCAAAATGGATAACGGAACAAAACAAGGCAACATGTAAGTTAATAACTTGCCACTAGAGGCTGAAAAGAACGCAAAAAAGATAAATAGCCAAAATGAAAAATAGAGAGTGCCTTTTTTCAAAAAAAGCGCAGATTTAAGTGTACCGAATAGAAACCCTAACCAAGGTAAAATGCCGAAAACAATAATAGGTAAGTAAAACCACATAGGTTGTGATCTTGCTGATCCTTTTGCTATAAAACGCTGTACATGTTCAATCCAAAAAAAGTAATGCCAATAATCTGGGGCTTGAAGTGCAACTGAAATTACCCATGGACCTGCAATAATAAACATAGAGATAAGCGCTATTGGCGCATAACAAAGGACTTCTTTAAAACGAGATAAGCTAATTGCTGTAATCATAAAGACTAATGTGGGTAAAACAACTGCAATAAATCCTTTAGTTAAAAAACCTAAACCGCAAAAAATACCGACTAAAAAGGAAGCATAAATTTTTGATTTTTTATCTGTTGTCAATAATCCGCTTAAAAAATAATACATTGCCATAGTAACAAACATAGTCACTATAGGATCAAGGATATTATAAGTGCCAATAGACAACACAAGAAAAGAGGATAAAAATACCACTAATGCATTAAATGCCAGAGATTGATTATGCCAAACTAACAAAGCAGCTCGATAAACAAATAGGCTGGTTAATAACGTTGAGGTGACAACAACAATGCGAACGGAGAAATGACCACCTCCAAATAACCATTGTGCAATACTGTTTAGCCAATACCCTAAAACCGGTTTTTCAAAATAGCGAATATCGAGCAAATAAGGCACAGACCAATTACCTGATGTCAGCATTTCCCTGCTAATTTCGGCATAACGAATTTCATCTGGTTGCCACAATAGCCGCGTTTCTAAAGGAATGAAATAAGTTAATAATATAAAAATAAAAAGTAGAAACCATTTATATCTTTCTATAAAACTGACGCTCATACATTCCTCATTAAAATAGAAAACTCACCTTACAAAAACTAATTAGTTAGAATGGTTATATTATAAAAAATTCAATTATTATTCATTAATTTATAATTAACTAAAACACAGCAACAATGACACGCAACACATTGAAATAATTACAATTTATAAAACAAAACATATATATACTGATAGAGTTGATTGCTTTAATTCATCATTTTTTAATTTATTATTAATCTATTTTTAATAATAGATATTTTTATTTCACTACTTTTAACTTAAACAAAAAATAAACAAGCTATAAGAAATAAAAAGGCCAGAATGAACTTATTCTGGCCTTTTTATTTTAGTTTGACCCGTCCTAAATAAGGTTGACACTTTTCCAATCTGAAATTGGAGAATGTAATGAAACCAATCACTAAACGGACTCAACGCGATTATTCTCTCGCTTTTAAATTACAGCTTGTTGACCAAGTTGAAAAAGGCGAAATAACCTATAAACAAGCCCAAGATCACTATGGTATACAAGGATGCTCTACTGTTTTAGTTTGGCTTCGTAAGCATGGTAGGTTAGATTGGTCAAACGGTACCCCTGATACTTTTTATAGAGGTTCAGCTATGACCCAATCTTCTAAACAACAAACGCCGGAACAACGCATTAAGATCCTTGAAAAGGAACTTGAAGAAGCTCGGCTTAAATCCGATTTTTTCGAAGCTGTGGTTAAAGTCATGGATAGAGACTTTGGAGTTCGTTTGTCAAAAAAGCGCAAAGCCGAGTTATTAAAGAAAAAACGGTTAAAAACCTCACCGTAACAATTGCTTGCCGTTTTATGCAGATCAGCCGACAGGCTTATTACAAGAGGCTGGATAGAACTGAGGAACGAAAGAAAGCAGATTCGGCCATTATTGATGTTGTTAAATCTGAACGAGTCTTACAACCTCGACTGGGTGGGCGTAAATTACATTTTATTTTAAAGCAAAAACAGATGGTTATTGGTCGTGATCGGCTATTTTCTTTATTGAAAGAACATCAGTTACTGGTGCCTAATAAACGGGCTTATCATCGAACAACCTTAAGCCATCATCGTTTT
>NZ_JAABLX010000040.1:0-60123 GCF_009915245.1 Proteus sp. G2669
CATCAGTTACTGGTGCCTAATAAACGGGCTTATCATCGAACAACCTTAAGCCATCATCGTTTTCATCGGCATCCAAATTTAATTAAGTCAGGGTTTATCCCCACACAACCAGAACAGCTTTGGGTGGCAGATATTACCTATTTATCGACGCATGAAGGTGATACTTATTTAAGTTTAATTACGGATGCGTATTCACGAAAAATCGTGGGATATCATTTAGATAACAATATGAAAACAAGTTCAGTGAAGAAATCGTTGGTTCAGGCGTTAAAAAAACGGACTTCGACAACTTCGTTAATCCATCATTCAGATCGAGGGATACAGTATTGTTCTTCGGAATATCAGAAGATACATAAAGAGCATAATATTCAATGTTCTATGACTGATGGGTATGATTGTTATCAAAATGCCTTAGCAGAACGAATTAATGGAATATTAAAAATGGAGTATCTACTGATAAAACCGAGTAATCTGGAACAAGCAAGAAAATTAGTAGAAGAATCAATTCAACTCTATAATGAAAAACGGCCACACTTATCGTTAAACTATAAAACGCCCGATGAAGTACATCGAGCGTTTTATGCCTGAAAAGTTGTCAACCTATATCAGGACTAGTCAGTTATATAATGATAAAAATCTTATTTACTAAATTCTTTAAAAGCACCCATAGTGTTGGCGGCATACATAACTGAAGGGCCGCCACCCATATAAATAGCAACGCCCAATGCTTCTGCAAGTTCTTGTTCTGTTGTACCGAGTTCGACTAAAGTTTTAGTATGGAACCCAATACAACCATCACAACGATTGGCAACAGCAATTGCAATCGCGATCAATTCTTTTGTTTTTGAATCTAATGCTCCTTCTTTGCCCCCTGCTTTTGTGGTACTCATAAAAGCTTTCATCACTTCTGGAATATTTTGAGACAATGCTCCCATGTTATTTGCAATGTCTGTTACTATTTCTTTGTACTTACTCATTAGATATCCCTTAGTTAATATATATTTTTATATAATATAAAAATATAATATCAAATCATATAATTTGATCAAGATAAATTGAGCATGTGTGATCTTTTCTGCTTAAAATAATCTCAAAATAACGAGGTTTAGAATGTCAATTATTGATGAATGGGCTGAACGCCACATTGAACAAGCACTACAAAAAGGTGAGCTATCATCACTTAAAGGTGAAGGAAAACCTCTGATCCTTGATGATAATAGTCATGTACCTGAGTCACTTAGAGCAAGCTATCATTTATTAAAAAATGCAGGTTTCTTACCTCCTGAAATGCAAGATAGAAAAGAAGCATTATCTCTAGCCGAAATTCTAAGTACGCTGAGTGAAACAGGAGAAGAGCATGAATCGTTGCAAAAGCGTTTAGTATTGCTCGAATTAAAATTACAACAAGCAGGTTTAGATACTCAGTTTTTACATGCAGATTATGCCAACCAATTAACTGAGAAATTGGCAAATCATAAAAAAGAAATGGATAAAAAAGAAAAAGAAAAAGAAAAAGAAAAAGAAAAAGAAAAAGAAAAAGAAAAAGAAAAAGAAAAAAGCTTATACATCTCTGTATAAGCTTCTGTTATAGCGAAGAATTAACCTGCTGTTGGTGTGTAATAGATTGGTGAGCCAGGTCCTACTGGTAAATGGAATACAAATACCCATAAGTAGAATAAGAGTGACCAGCCAATTAAGAAAATAACAGAATATGGCAACATCATAGAAATCATAGTACCAATACCCGTATCTTTCTTATATTTTGTAGCAACCGCTAATATCAAACCAAAATAACTCATCATAGGGGTAATGATATTAGTAACAGAATCTCCAATTCGATATGCTGCTTGGATTGTTTCTGGTGCATAACCTGCAAGCATTAGCATTGGTACAAAGATAGGTGCTGTTACCGCCCATTGTGCCGATGCAGAACCTATCATTAAATTAATGAAGGCACAGATTAAAATGAACCCTAAAAACAACAAACCACTTGGCATATCAATACTGTTAAGTAATGCAGCACCTTTAACAGCAATAACCTGGCCAATATTTGTCCAACCAAAGAAAGCAACAAATTGGGCCGCAAAGAAAATAATAACTAAATAAAGCCCAAGCGTACTCATCGAATTCGCCATGGCATCAACAATATCTTTATCTGTTCTCATTGTCTTAGCAACCCAACCGTAAACGATACCCGGAATTGCAAAGAATAAGAAAATAAAGACAACAATAGATTTTAAGAAAGGAGAATTACCAATTAGCCCTGTTTCTTGGTTTCTCAATATGCCATTTTCAGGAACAACAGTTAGCGCCAAAATCACGCACATAACAATAAATGTACCCGTTGCAGCCCATAATGCTTTCTTTTCTAACGACGTAACTTCAGCCGCATTCCTTAAATCATTTTCTTCTTCATCAAGCTCATTACCGTTATATGGACCCAATTGAGGTTCAACGATTTTTTCGGTGATGAAGTAACCTAAGAAAGTGATCAGGAATGTACTGACAAACATAAAGTACCAGTTTGCTTCAGCACCCACGATATAAGTTGGATCGATGATACGTGCCGCTTGCTGTGTAATGCCCGATAGTAATGGATCTATCGTACCTAAGAGCAAGTTAGCAGAGTAACCACCAGAAACCCCAGCAAATGCAGCCGCAAGTCCCGCTAGAGGGTGTCGTCCTAATGAATGGAAGATAATTGCTGATAACGGTATTAATACTACATACCCTAATTCAGCAGCGGTATTCGACATTATACCTGCGAACACAATGGCTAAAGTGGTCATTTTACGTGGTGCTTTCATTACCACTAAACGCATAACTGCGGATAATAAACCAGCACGTTCAGCAATACCGACACCTAATAATGCCACCAGCACCGTACCTAAAGGGGCAAATCCCGTAAAGTTTGTGACAATATTGGCTAATATACGGCGAATACCATCGGCATCTAACAAGCTAATAATATGAATATAGCCATCTTCAGCGCGTCCTTTAGCGCCCTCTGGTCGGGGATCTTGTACGGTAACACCAAAATATTCACCAACCGCCGAAGAGACAAGTAAAATAGCAATTAAAATAATAAATAAAATAACGGGATGGGGTAGCGCGTTTCCTAACCACTCCACTGTGCGTAGAAAGCGACTGCCTCCCTGTTTTTTTGTTTGCATCATTTATCCTTTTTATAAAAAAACAGAAAATGCACAGTACACAACCCTTTTTGTTATGACTATCTGTTAATCCTATTTACAACCGCCTTATTTAAGATAAATATCATGATAAAATTATTAGATAATATATTTTTTACTTTATTAAACAATAAGATAAAAATAAATCATACAATTATAAATCACTTACATTAAAATTAATTTATAGTATCTAAAATTAAAAAATGTGCATAAGGTAACATTTTTTAACATTATTATGATTATTTATTAACCTTTCATGACTGAAAATATCTTAAATTAATAGCCAGAATCGATTAAACACTCTGATAAACCTGATAGTAACGGTTGTAATTACTATAAAAGAGAAAATAATGTCGAATAAATGGTCAAGATAGGTTAAAAGCTTAGTTTATTTGTAACGTAAATAGGTAATTTTACAGTAGATATTATACGTGGAATGAAGAATAGATAATCTAAGAAAGGAACGATTAAAATTGAAAAGTTAATATTTAAAAATAGTATTGCTGATTTTTTAAAGATAAAAAAGAAAGCAAGTAATACTTACTCTTTTTAATAACAGCTCAAGTTCATCTCACAATTTAATACTTTTTATATAAAAAAAGGGCAAGGTCTCCCTTGCCTTACCAATTAGGTAATCAATCAAAGAAACACATACACACTAGAACACCAAAATTTGGATCTTATTTAGTCGTATGTATTAGTATAAAAAGACATCGGGTGTCGCTTCAGCAATGATACTGCTACGTTTATCAACACGCAGATTTTCTGATGAGGATTTTGGTATAAAGCAATCTTCAAAAAACCAATAAATAGGTGTATTTAAATAGCTAGCTAATAAAACAAGATAGCTTAAATCTATCTTGTTCATCCCGCGCTCATATCGAGAGAATTGCTGTTGGCTTACACCAATTTTTTCAGCAATTTGCATACCGGTATAACCCAATTCTTTACGCTTTTTTTGAATTCGCTTTCCAACTAACGCATTAACATCAATATCTGTAAAATCGTAATTCATCATAATATTCACCCATTATCATGATTAAGGCATCGTTAAAATAATTGAACCTGAACCAGAGAAATAACCTGGTGCAACGCGACCATTGGTATGTAAAATTGATTTAACCTCTACAGGTATGGTTCCGTTTTTAGGAACATCAATTACAGAGCCTCTTTCACCAGGATAACCATCAAGAAATAAATCAGCATAAAGGCTATTATCAGGTCGTAATGGAACTCGGCCACTGTCTGAGCCTGATGCAATAACCAGAACTTTCATTGCTAAGTTGCAAGTCACATTAATATTTTGAGCGCGTGCTGCATTTTCTAAACTGAATTCGTCAATATCGCCATAATTAAGGTTTACAGCTCCTTCTGTTATTTTGCAGGCACCAACGGGTGGCGGTGCAATACCACATAATGATCCCGGTAATAAACGTCCATTTGGAGACCAGCCGCCTTCCTTAGATTCATAAAATAGCCCAACACACTCTTGGTTTGAGGTCAGAGGATCACCATCATGTCTTGCCGTTCCTTGTATTGGAAAACTCTCAACTCTCATAACGGCATCACGAACCCCCGCTAAATAAGGTTCTTTTTCAACGCGAACAATACTTCTTACTGCCGAACCTGGAGAGCCATTAGCATCATGCTTATGGTTAATTGTTATCCAGCATTTACTCCAGCCATAACAAGGGTTGGGAGTATAAGGGTCTTCAGGATCCCAGCGTTGAATAACATAGGTATATGTGGCGTGAGCAGGCTCACCTTCGGAATGTGTTATATAAGAAAAAATAGATGCCATCGCCGGCGCTGAAAACAGCAAACCTATTGCAATACATAAAGCTGGAAATCGCTTTAATATAGACATAGAAAACCTCAACCCTAATAATTAGTCATAATTCAAATGGAATGTGGCTATTGCACTAAATGGACCGCGTTTAATGGATTGATTGGCAATCGCATCCGGTTCCCCTTGAATAAAGGCATAAAAATTTAAAATAGTGTCATCCGCATTTAATGAAAGTTTGTCTGTCTCTTTATTAACAGGTAAGGCATTTCCATTTTCAGACTCCAATCCAACCGCAATTCCTGCCGCTTGGCTACTTGAGCTAATCGCTAAAAAGCCTTGCCCTGCCATGGCTTGGTTTTCATCACCTTTAAATGTAATTTTGACGCTTTTACCAATCGTGAGATCACATTCAGATAAGCGAATTTGAAATAATTTGCTTGGTGTTCTTTGATATGCATAAAGATTCTTATCAGGAATATTGCCAAAATCTAATTCAACGGTTTCATCACCAGGTTTTATGGTGCAAGGCTCATCAACTAATATGCCGTGAAAGTACATATTGTCTGGTACAGAAAACGCCGTTGATGTTAATCCCATAAATGTGATAAAGCCCAAAACGAACGGGATCGATAATCTTTTCATTTTCATCAATACGCTCCTATTGGTATTCAGCAAGAAGTGTTGCTGAAACTTCAAATGCACCTTCAGGTAGCGTGCTACCCGGTCTTTTAACCGGCACAGCTTGGATCACTGGAGGATTATCCGGTGATATCGCAATGCGTTCGTTTAATTTAAAAGGCTGACCATCTTGTGTGAGATGAATACCTAAATCAGGAATATTGGTTTGTAGCGCAGCTTCATCAAACTGTGTTTTAGGTCCAATAATAGAAAGACCTAAATCCCATCCTTTTAAATTTGGATCGCAGACCAGTTGATAATTCACTGATTCGGTGTAATTAATACCATCTACTTTATGAATACCTACGTTGTGTCCAAAATAGACATCAATCAGTTGGTTATTGCTGATAACACAAGGAGGTGGAACTAATAAGGTGCCAAATAATTTCATATTCGGCGTATCTGCACCCATGACCGCGTAAGAATTCAGTAATGCAATCAGGCATATGTATTTTAATTTATTCATTTTCTGGCCCCTTACTGATAATCCACATGCAACGTGCCACTAGCGACAAAATCACCACCACTTAATGTGGCACTCTGATCACGAACAGGAATAGCTTCTAAATCAGGCAAATTAGGGTAGGTAAAATTAATCGCTTTGCCTAAATCTAATAATTGGCCTTGATATAAAATACGCACCCCTAATCCCGTAATATCTGTTTGTAGTGCATTTGAATCGAATCCAGTTGCGCTGCCAGTGATATAAACCTTCATTGCATTTGTCGGCATCTTTTGGCACGTCGCAGTATAGTGAACTGGCTGTTTATAATTTGCGCCATCAATACGCGTACTCATCACTTCGCCAAAATTTACCTCAATCATTTTGCCGTCATTGATCAAACAAGGCGGTGGGGCAATAACATTCCCAGTAATATTGATATAAACAATTCCTGGAATAACATCTTTCACCGCTCTAGCGGGTAAATTCGCAACAGCAGTAAAACTTAGGCCTCCAGTAAATGTTGCCAGAATAAAACTCAACACTGCTTTGCTTGGGCTAAACCGCTGTTCCATTTTCATAAAATAGACCTATTTAGTATCCTGCTGATGTTTCTGTCACTTTGCATTCATTGCCATTACAGCTAAATTTCATCTGTGGACGTCCACCATAATCATTGATGTAACTTAATACTGGTGACGCACCAAATGCAGAAGCATTTAGGTTTATCGTGCCTGTACTTTTAGGCGCAATCATTAATGGCTGAAAACCATCAAGACTTTTCCCTTGTAAACCTGTCAATCCATCAACTAATGTTACGTAGTAAGGTGTTGGGTTATTCACTTCGTAACGATCACCTTTTTTCGTTAAGATGATTTTTTCTTGCCAAGGATGAGTCAGATCTGTTTGAGTGGCATAAATAGCCGCTGGGCGATAAAACAACTTAATTCGTGTTTGTAATGCAATTTGCAACACGTTGGGTTTATCACTACGAGGTGGAATTTCACGCAAGTTAAAATAGAAAACGCTTTCTCTATCTTGTGGTAACTTGGCAATGTCAGGCAATGACTGCACTTTTACTTGGCTTTTATCGCCTGGTTCAATACGTTGGATTGGTGGTAAAACCAGCAATGGAGAATCAATACGTTCACCATTCTCATTTTCCATCCAACCTTGTGCTAAATAAGGCAGCTCTTTATTTTGATTACTGACATTTAAACTAATTGATTTATCCGCGCCATTAAAAATGACGCGCGTTCTATCTAAAGCAATCGCGGCAATGGCTTGACTAGTAAACATCATTCCAGTCAATAAAGTGGTTGTTACAACAAATAAGCGCTTTAATAACATCATTTTAAATTACTCTTTTTGTCTGAAATTATTGTTATCTTTCCCTTTTGCCTAACCTTATTTTGTGATCAATTGAGGTTTAGGTAAGGGTTCGGTTCTTTGATTGATTGTTGATGGTGTGGTATTGCCATCACCACAAGTTAGTAATAATGAAGATATAAACATGCCTTCAACTAATGTCGGGATCTGAACTTTGCACTGTGCTTGTCCATTCCAACGCACACTCAACACATCGCCACTATTAATACCTGTCAGGTAGACATTTCCACCATCATTGACAATACCGAGCTCTCGGCCTTTATCAGTTGTGACACTGGCACCAAATGGTGGATAAGTTCCATCTTGTAAACGAATGACAGCCATGGCTTTTTGTCCCGACACTACATCAAAGTGACGGTAGCCTATTGCGCCTTCTGTTAGGGTTAGTTGTTGAATTGAGCGTAATGCTTCAGCGTTATCAGGCATCTGATCAAGGTCGATACTGGCACTACTACGGTAATAATCATTGATATCAGGCAGTATGGCTTTACCAAAAGCATTGGTACGAGTAATAGCACCGATACTCTTCACTGGTACATCAGAAATACCATCTGTATCAATAAGTAAACGAGTACTACCTGTACGACTTGTACGGTGTAATGCCCCACCTTTTGGTGTCAATGTTGCCCCACCTTGCAATGATAATGTGGCTGATGTGTATTCATCATTTATATGGCTCGCACTGGCAGTGATTAATGCTGCATCAGCGTAATGCATGAGATAGGCATCTGCAGATGGTTTACCGTTACTACTTAAGCCAGCACCAACACGATAGCTACTATTATCATCAATACGATCGTAATAACTGACATTATGTGAATTACCGTGTTTGTTAATCACGGTGTTGTAGCTAATGGTTGCACGATCGCTCCAAGGCATACTGACATTCATATAAATGCCATTATCATTGGTGCCATTGAATTTATTGCGAAACGCCGACAGACTGAGATTGATGTTTTTAAAGCGACCAATATCCATCGCTTTGGCTAATGACAAGTTATAGTTATCATTATTAGGCTTATTCCAATAAGTCTGATGGCTATAGTTTAAGTAAGCACTTAATCCCCATTCAGGGAACTGCTTACTAAACATAATGGTATAAAGCTCTTTATTGTTATCTTCTTCACCATCACGATAACGGCGATCTAAATATTGGTTCATACTCATAAAATCACGTTCAGAGAATCGATAGCCTGCGAATGTCACTTGGCTATTTATTTGTTCAAAACGTTTTGAGTAACTTAAGCGATAAGAACCACCGTGATAGCGCTTGTTATCACTTGGAATTTTGGCCCAAGAATGTGTTGCATCAAAAGAGATGGCACCCAACGCCATTAAGTCACGACCAATACCAGCAGAAACAGAGTTATAATCGCCAGAGACTAATGAACCACCATAAAGTGACCAACCATTACTAATACCCCACGAGAATTCACCCATACCAAAAATAGGACCTTCGGTATTACGGTTCATATCTGACGGTTTACCTGCAGATAATTTATATTGCACTCGGCCAGGACGTGTTAAATAAGGAATACTCGCAGTATCCATTTGGAATTCTTGAACAGATCCATCTTGTTCTTCAACACGTACATCTAATTTGCCACTCACTGCATCATTAATGTCTTGAATACGAAACGGCCCGGGAGCAACCTGAGTTTCATAGATCACACGACCTTGTTGGCTAATCGTCACCTTCGCATTCGTTTTTGCGACCCCCGTTACTTCAGGGGCATACCCCCTTAAGTTAGGCGGTAGCATATTGTCATCCGTAGATAAATTAATCCCAGTAAAACGGAAGTTATCGAAAATGTCAGAGCGTGAATAAGTCTCCCCCATCACAAGGCGAGCCCCTAATTGGGTGATTGCTCTATAAAGATAAAGCTGGTTCCATTTCCAACTATTTTCAGTACTATCGGGAAGACCCGTTGTATGCTGATAACTTGCTTGCCAATCAGCACGGAAACGCCAAACCCCCAGGTTTGCGCCCACGGTTCCTAAACCTGTAACTTGTTGACGTTGCTTTCCTTTAGCGGGATCTGTCACGTTAGCATTGACGTTATAGTCAAAAAGCACTCCTGAGATACCATGATCCCAACGAGAAGGTGGATCCCAGTTTGGTGCTGAATATTCAAGATAAGCTTGAGGAATAGTCAGAATAAGATTACCACTTCCTAGACTTGCATTTACTGTCATTCCAGGAATGGAAGAGATATCAAGACAACTTCCATTATCTTGATATTTAACTTTTTCAGCCCATTCAGGTTTAAGGCCTATTTGATGGATCAATTCTGGAGGTAAGCAAGGTTCACTACCTTTAGGATCATTGGCAGGCACTACATAATTAATGTTATAAAGTTCAGGGAGTTCATTATTGTTAACACGAACAACAAACTCATATCGGCCAGGCATAATATAGCCCGCACGAGAGAAATCTGATAAGTCGATATTTTGCTTATCTTTTAGATCCAGAATATCGGCATTAAATTCAATATCACTATTTGCTAAAGCTGAACTTGAAATACTGGAAGCCCCAGTAAGGATTAAATAGATCAGTACAGCAACAGGCCGAATAGTATGTTGTTTTTTCTTTTTTTCCGTCCCTAAACCAACGGTTTTGAATGATCTCGCCATAAATTATCCAACCCGATCCATTTAATAGTATTCCAGCTTAAATCGCAGCGTTGTACGGTAATTCCCTGCTTTGGGTATTTCGTTATTTTTGACTATTCGCGCTTGATAAAGTAACGCCATTGATTTCGAATCAATACCAACAGGGGGCAATGGTTGCCCTGGAATAGCTTGTCTACCATAACGATCAGCTATCGCTAATGATGCACCTCTTGCTTCACCAGAAAGCGTAAAATTACCATTTTCGTTAGAAGGTCCTTCAAACGTTGCAATAAAACGAGGGTTGTCCGCTTCCTGACCTTTTTGTTCAATGAGCGTACATTCCGTTAATCTGATAGAAAAATACTCAATAGGTCCTCGCCCTTCAGTCACTAACATTGGAATAGAAACCGTTGTCAGTGGAATAACTTGTTCACCACTTCCTGCTGCAATCGTGCAAGATGGTTCTAAGATCGAGCCTGAAAGATTAAGTACCCCAAATCGCTGATGCATGTTTTTATCTTGTTTTACATCACTTGCTATTACCGATGTTGTCAGTAAGCTGGCAATAAGGCATAGCCATAGTGGTGTCATCTTGCGATTCATATTTTTCTCCGTAAGAAAAAAATCGTTAAAAATAGACACAGGAAATAAAGCTCTGTACATCCATGTACAGAACTTATTTTTTCTTACTGATAAGTCAGTGCGAAAGTTGCAATTGCAGTGAAGTCACCTGGAACAGCGGCTTCTGCAGCAGAACCTTGTAGGTAAGCAGCGAAGTTCAGATCATTATTACCATCACGTAAGTTTTGAGCTGCACTTGGTGTACCTAATTTGATTTGTTTACCACCCGCATCAGTGATAACAACAGCAGCATTTTTAGCGATACCTTCAATACCTAAAGAGCCTGCTAAAATGTCTGCATCTTCTGAACCAGTGAAGGTTGTTTGAACTGTTTTATAAGTTTCAGTTGTGCAATTTTCTAAAGAAATTTTGAAATCACGAGAATTACTACGGCCACCATCTTTTAATGCAGCAGTAGAAATTTGACCTAATGGAACAGTTTGATTTTCTGAATCAGGATGAATAGAACAAGGTGCATCAATAATTGAACCAACAAATTTAACAGTACCGTGACCTTGGTCAGCAGCAAATGCAGAACCCGCAGCAACAGATAAACCTAAGCCAAGAACTAACGCTAATTTATTTAATTTCATCTTTTTGTTTCCTAAAATATAAAGGACGAAGACATTAAAAATAATAAATTCATTAGGATTGAATTATTCCTAATTGAATGACTCATTATTGAGTTTTTTAATTTTGGTATACTTGTGCCCGTCCAAAACGAAATTAAATTTCGTTAGAAACAAAACAAAATACACCAAATTGTTTTGTTAAAAATTTTCATCTCGAAATTAAACACATTTAGATAATCTAACTTTAAATATCAGAAAAAGAGTTTATAATTCTAAGTGCAATTACTATAATTTGTGAAAAAAGTAAAAAAATTTATTTCTAGATTTTAAACAAAGTAACTAATCATATTTAATTTTTGAAATAATGATAAATATCAATATGTTAAATAAATGATGATATGTGATGAATATTAAATTTGACTTAAGTGAGAAGCCAGAGAATAATAGTAAACAATTTGGTGTATTCTGTTTATTTCTCTAAAGATGGCCGAATTCCTACCTATACTCATTTTTCGCTTTGTCAATCAATCACTTTCATTTTCTAAAAATAAATAAACTTTCAATAAACTTGTTTAAAATTAACAAGTAAAAGCGCAAGCATAAAAAAAACACAACTCTTTATTGATACATATTACTTGTTATAGTTATGTATCAATTGACTTTTGTTCTTTGTTATCTCATTGAAAAGGTTATAAAAATGAAGCAACGTAAGTTTCTTACACGTTTTGAGATCAACTCTATTTTGAAGCAAGCAAAAGAAGGACGATATCCAGAAAGAGATTACTGTATGTTTTTAATGTGTTTTTTACATGGATTTCGTGTTAGTGAGCTATGCAGACTAACTTTAAGCGATATCGATTTGGAAAGTAGGATACTCTACGTCAGGCGCTTGAAAGGAGGTTTATCAACAACACAACCTATTATAGAAGAGGAATACGATGCGCTGGTTAACTGGTTGAAAAAAAGGGAAACATGGAGAGAATCTGACTCAGAATGGGTCTTTTTATCTCAAAAAACAGGTCCAATCTCTCGTCAACAAGTATATGGATTACTTCGCCGTTTAGGTAAAGAAGCTAATGTATCTATAAGCCCTCATCCCCATATGTTACGCCATGCATGTGGCTATGCGCTTGCTGATTTAGGTAGAGATACGCGTCTAATTCAGGATTACTTGGGACATCGGAATATTTCACATACTGTTATCTATACAGCAAGCAACTCAAAACGTTTTGTTCACATTTGGGATATAAGAAATTAACAATCACTTTTTTATTAATATGCGCTATGAAGATTAATACACTAAATAGAGTAGGCTATATTTTTTCAATAAGAATAAAGTTAATTTTTAATATAATTAAGAAATTTAGGATTTGTTTTATACTAAATAAATAACTGCGATTGTAGATATTAATAAGTTATTAATAATTCTTTTTTAATTAAAGAGTGACTCAATATAGGTATTCGTTTTTTGATTATCTTTATTGGTCGACTATAAATTTAATATCAGTAATTATTTATTAATAATGCTAAACATTGATTGTTTAAATTTCAAACAGCAAATAAGGACTTAATTTAAAAATAACTTTAACTCTTTAACTTGTATTCATTTGCATTCCATGCACACGCTGTCATATCTCACTATCCCCTACGTTACTATTAGGGGATAGTTATGAATTACCGTAAAAAAGTACGATTAACCTTTTACACACACCACCTGTCTTAGTGTATGAACAACTTCAACCAAAGATGATTGAGCCTTCATAACTGCATCAATATCCTTATAAGCCATTGGAATTTCGTCAATGACATCTTTATCCTTTCGACATTCCACATGAGCTGTAGCTCGGATCTGATCTTCAACACTAAAGGCTTTTTTAGCCGCCGTTCGACTCATTACACGTCCTGCACCATGGCTACATGAACAAAAACTTTCAGCATTTCCTTTTCCTCTTACAATAAAGCTCTTAGCACCCATTGAGCCTGGAATGATCCCCATTTCACCACGTTGTGCTGAAACAGCTCCTTTTCGTGTTACCAATATCTCTTCACCAAAGTGCATTTCCTTTTGCACATAGTTATGGTGGCAGTTCACTGCTTGTTGTTGTGTCGTAAAAGGTTTAGTGATTTGTGTTGATAATGCGGCCAACACACGTTCCATCATGACTTCTCGATTATGTCGTGCAAAATCCTGAGCCCATTCAACCGCTTCTATATAGTCATCATAGAAAAGCGTTCCTTCTTTTAAGTACGCTAAGTTTTTATCTGGCAAATTAGCAATATGTTCTCTCATATCTTCTTGTGCCATTTGTATAAATAACGTACCGATAGCGTTGCCAACTCCCCGAGATCCACTATGCAACATTACCCAAACGTTATCTGATTCATCAAGACACAACTCAATAAAGTGGTTCCCTGTTCCTAATGTTCCAAGATGACGATAATTATTAGTATTTCGTAAACGTGGATACTTATCAGTTAAAACCTTAAAACGTCCTTCAAGTTGTTGCCAATGTTGATCAACAAGTTTAGGTGGGTTCTTCCATGAACCACGATCATTCCCTGATTGATAACTCGTTCTTCCATGAGGAACGGCTTGTTCTATTGCTGTTCTTATCGCAAATAAATTATCGGGCAGATCATTTGCATGTAATGATGTTTTCACTGCAATCATTCCACAACCGATATCCACACCAACAGCCGCTGGAATAATCGCACCTTTGGTTGGAATAACACTGCCTATTGTTGAACCTTTGCCTAAGTGAACATCAGGCATAACCGCCATATGTTTAAAGATAAAAGGCATCTTAGCGGTATTGATAAGCTGCTTTAGAGCATCGGCCTCAACAGGCACACCATTTGTCCACATTTTAATTTCAGCAGTCCCTGCTTCTTTTACTATTTGGTGATCCAATATCATGCTTGTGCTCCTTTAATTTGGACTAATCCGTTTAATACTTGATCTAAACCGCCATAAACGGAGATCTTATCAATACGTTCTGCTATACGTTCTACCGTTTCTAGCTCTTTTAGCCTTAAAGCAACAGGGTTATTTTCCATCACTTTCGCAGTATTTAATAAAGAACGTGTTGCTGATGTCTCTTCTCTTCGACGAATGACATTAGCTTGTGCTGATTTTTCAGCTTCAACGACTTGCGCTAAAATCGTTTTCATTTCACCCGGTAAAACGATATCTTTTACCCCTAATGAAGCCACTTCAATACCATATCCTTGAGTGGCTTCACTGATTTTTTCACTGACTAAACTATCTATCAGGCTTTTATTTTCTAATAATTCATCCAGCGTTCTTGTTCCTACTGCTTCGCGTAAGGCAAATTGCAACTCTTTATATAAGAACTCCAATGGTGAAGCCAGTTGTTGATATGCTAAAAGTACATCGCTATAACGCCAGTTAGCCGATAAATTAATACGCAGTGTCACTTTGTCTTTCGTTAAGATCTCCTGCCCACTAACATCCAGTGTTTGTAAACGCATATCGACTACTTCAACATCTACTTTATACTGATAACGCCAATATCCTTTTAGTCCCGGTGGCAATAAGGCTTGTGTTTCTCCATTGATCCGAATAACACCATTATGCCAAGCAGGAATATCCACATTGAGAACCCCTTCACTTCCCTTTATGACTTGATTTCGTAATTTAGGATGCTGGAGTTTTTTCATCAATATTGAAGATACTTCAAGTTCATCGATAGATACTATTTCTAGAGAACGGTCGGCATACCGCCAATATAAACGTCGCGTTCCTGGTGCTAAGATCTCTTTTAAAGAGCCGTTTTCATATAAAAGGCCAATCTCTTCATCCGATAACACAATATCAAAACCATACTCAGCCACCCATTGAGGATAGTATTGACGTAAAAATTCGGCTTTCTCGCTTTCTAATGCTCCCCCATTTAAAGGGAAAACATCTGCACTGAGCTGACGCCCAAAATCAAAAAATTTATGTTCACCTGCTGTTAGCACATCAATGTATTCATCTTTTTTCTTTAAAAGTGCTAACTGCCCCTGTTTTACCACTATTGTTGTTTTTATCATTTTTCGTTCCTTCTTCTTTTTTATTCTTCTTTATATAGTGCAATTTATCGTGACTTACTTTTCCACGGGCAAGCTTTGCGAAACTGAAAGGAAAACAAGAGAGGAACGATACTTTGTTTGTCTCTTCTTCTGCTATCAATCCAGCTCCGTTGCTGGTGGATAAGTAAGGTGACGGTACAGCTGTCACAACGATTTTTTATATTTAAATTTACATTTGGATTTGTAATGGTTTTGGTGTCAGGAATCGAACCTGAAAATAACCCTCTTCACCTACAGAGTCTCGATGTGGAGGAACACATTTAGATAACACTACAGAGTGTTCCTCATGTGCCTACCAGATTTAAAATCTGCTCAAGACAGTAATAATATTGCCAATATCGTGCCAAGTTTTAAAAATATAAAAAAAATATTTCTAAATTATTGTTTTTTATTAATAAAAATATTTTTTGTAATTTTTAGATATTTACCCATTAAATTAAAAACAACAGAACACTATCTTTTTATCTATATATTTATAAAAATAGATAAAAAATAAGTAGAGATAATTTAATGAAACGCAAAGTAGTGATTGGTGTTTTAGGCACAACATTAGATAAAAGAGGTAAAAGCCATAAAAGGTGGAACTCATGGCGCCCAACAATTTCCATTTGTCATCAAAAGGATTTTCCTGTTAGCCGATTAGTGATGATCCACCAGCCTAATGACTCAATGCTAGCATCTAAAATTACAGAAGATATCCATACTGTCTCACCTGATACTGAGGTGTGGCCTTATGAAATTGATATTTGTGATCCGTGGGATCTCGAAGAGGTTTACAGCCATTTTCTTGATTTTGCAGTAAATTATCCATTTGATACTGAAAATGAAGAATATTATGTGCATATCACAACAGGAACACATATTGCTCAAATTTGTTGGTTTCTACTGACAGAAGCACACTACTTACCAGCAAAACTATTACAAACCTCACCCACTTCTAAAATAGAAAATGAAGACGGTGCTAAAACCATACAGTCAGCTACAGGCAGTTATGCCATTATTGATCTTGATTTAAGCCGTTATACAAAGTTAACGAGTCGGTTTGAACACTATCATAATGAGTCACTCTCTTTTTTAAAATCAGGGATTGCCACACGTAATGAACGCTTCAATACCTTAATTGCTCAAATTGAACGAGTAGCGTTGCGCTCTTTTGCTCCTATTCTATTAACGGGTCCCACTGGTGCAGGAAAATCATTTCTTGCTCAACGTATTTATGAATTACGACAATCGCGCCATTTTGTAAAAGGGCGTTTTATCGCAGTTAACTGCGCTACTTTGCGCGGTGACAACGCCATGTCCACTTTATTTGGACATGTAAAAGGCGCATTTACCGGTGCGTTGCAAGCTAGACAAGGATTATTAAGAGAAGCAAACAAAGGGATTTTATTTCTGGATGAAATTGCAGAATTAGGGCTTGATGAGCAAGCGATGCTACTTAAAGCGATAGAAGAAAAATCTTTTTATCCGTATGGCTCAGATACTGAAGTACAAAGCGATTTCCAGTTGATAGCAGGTACACATCGAGATATGGATAAACAAATTGCAAAGGGGCTTTTTCGCGAAGATCTCTATGCAAGGATTAATATGTGGTCTTTTTCATTACCGGGATTAGTCGATCGCAAAGAGGATATCGAACCCAATATCGACTATGAGTTACATCATTTTACAACACTCTATCAAAAAGCGATCCGCTTTAATTCAGATGCAAAATCTCACTATATTCGGTTTGCCACATCTGAGCAGGCTTTATGGCGTGGTAATTTTCGTGAACTTAGTGCTAGTATAACGCGAATGGCTACACTTGCTGAAAATGGTCGTATTACCCTTTCTCTTGTTGATGAAGAAATTAATCGTTTAAAACAAAATTGGGGAGTGGCTTCATCTTCTTTATTTAATAGTACTGATATTGATCTCTTCGATCTTAGCCAACTCAATACAGTTATCAAAACCTGTCAGCAATCATCAACACTCTCAGAAGCTGGTAGAAAACTTTTCGCAGTATCAAGACAAAATAAAAAACAACCCAACGATGCCGATCGATTACGTAAGTATCTTGCGAAATTTGATTTAAATTGGGAACAAATTCAACATGGAGAATAATATTTCATTATGGAGCTCATTTTTTTAGGCACTAACGCAGGCGTTCCGTCTAAAGAGAGGAATGTCACAAGTATGGTGCTTGATTTACAAAATAAACAAAAAAGTATGTGGATGTTTGATTGTGGTGAAGCCACACAACATCAGATACTGCATACTCGCGTGAAATTGCCGCGTTTAAATAAAATTTTTATTACCCATTTACACGGTGACCATATTTTTGGTTTGCCGGGACTACTTTGTAGTCGTTCAATGGGGGGAACTGAAACAAGCTTAACAGTATATGGCCCCTCTGGCATCAAAGCTTTTATAGAAACATCACTGACATTAAGTCAATCCTATTTAACTTATCCTATTAATATTGTTGAAATTGACGAAGCGGGTTTTCTGTTTGAAGAAGAAGGAATGAAAGTCAGTTGTGAAGCACTTTCTCATCCAGTACCTTGTTTTGGCTATCGCTTAGAGGAAGAAAATAGCCTCGGTAAACTCGATGCTCAGAAGCTAAAAGCTGAAAATATTCCGACTGGCCCTTGGTTACAAGAGTTAAAACAAGGCAAAACTATTACATTACCCGATGGAAGAGTCATTGATGGCCAAGAGTATATCGGCCCTGAAATAAAAGGACGCTGTATTGCTATTTTTGGTGATACACAACCCACACCGGATGCATTAAAACTAGCGAATAACGCGGATGTTATTGTGCATGAAGCAACGTTTAAGCATGAAATGGCAGAACAAGCAAATAGTCGCGGGCATTCAACAACAGTACAAGCTGCAACATTAGCAAAAGACGCTAACGTCAAAAAGTTGATTATTACCCATCTTAGTAGCCGCTATTTACCAGAAGACTGTGTTGAGTTGCTCAATGAATGCCAACACGTTTTTAGCCATACTGAAATTGCGTCTGATTTTGCCGTGTTTAAGTTGTAGTTCTACTATTAGAAAGTAACAATAGCGACATTACGTCGCCATTGTTACTCTACAGCATTCACCTAATCATCGATTTGTATTTTAGTTAATTATTCGGTAATGATGCGGTACGTTTTATCTTGCCATCTTGCAAAATAAAATTCACTTTCCCATCCCAAAACTCAGCTAAAAAAACATCTTCAGGCTTATCAATATGCTGATTTTTCATTTCTTCTTGTAACCATGCTTCATCTTTTTCTATTTGTACTAATTCTGAAGTACGGATAACGCCATCTTTCATCACAATCAAGGACGGCATTTTAGCACCGTCACACACTACTGTAATTTGTCCATCAGGTTCAATTTGTGCATAGTTAACTTCTTGAAATGAATGGATACCTTGAGCATGAAGACGTGAAGTAATATTAAGAATATCTATTTTATTCTTCTTCTCCATGATGTTTTCCATAATAAACTCGCCCTTCTTTATGATAGGGATCGGATTTCCAATGGTAACCGCACGAAAAAAATTGAATCGTTTGCTGATATAGTTGAGCAAAGAGATAAAACAAACACCAATTAAAAAGACAATAATATATTGGTAAAGAGGAATAGCATCAGTATAAATCACCCCTCCCATAATCCCCCCAAGAACAAAATTGCCAATAAAATCAATGGGAGTTAATTGAGAAAGTTGTGTTTTCCCTGATAAATTCATATGGGCTAATATGATAGTAAAACCAATAATAAATTTAATAATAACCAGAAAGTAATATTCCATTTGCATCTCACATTTCCAATAATGTCTGCCCTCATTATTATAAAGCAGAAAACGCTATCCTGATAAAAATTCAAATTATTTTTCATGGGATTTGACTAAGAAAAAACACTTAATATACTTAAGTTAGTTGATTTTAAGACTCACACTATACTTATTACGATAGTTTATCTGTAATCTCTTACTATCAGCGTAATAGCTTCTCGCCTTTTTTACTACTTACGCGGGATATCACTGAATTGTTTTTGAACACACATTTTGGAGAAAAAAATGAATAAAAAACTACTTACTTCATTGGTTCTAGCGGGTCTGGTTACTATCACAGCTGGTTGTGATGATTCATCTAAAAAAGTCGATGATGGTATAGATAAAGCAAAAGAAACTGCAACTCAAGTAACTGAGACAGCACAAGATAAAGCTAACGAGTTGACAGAACAAGCCAAAGATAAAGCCGCTGACGTAAAAGAAGATGCAGCTGCAAAAGCAGATGAATTAACACAACAAGCTCAAGAGCTAAAAGATAAAGCAGAACAAAAAGCTGCAGAATTAAAAGCACAAGCTGATGAAAAAACAGATGCGCTAAAAGAGAACATCTCACAAAAAACTGATGAGTTAAAAGATGCGAGTGCAACAAAAGCAGAAGAGATTAAGCAAAGTTTAGAAGCTGAAAGCAATAAACTCTCTGAAAAAGCGACAGAGTTAAAACAAGATGCCAGTAAAACAGCAGATAACCTGATGCAAGAAGCTGACACAAAAGTTGATCAGCTAAAAGGTGATGCTTCAAAAACAAGTGGTGATATAAAACAACAGGCTCAAGAGACTGAAAATAAAGCACTTGATAAAGCAGATCAATTAACTGATCAAGCCAAACAAAAAATTGATGATTTAAAAGCTGAAAATAAATAATCAGATTTCAGTTTTTTTGATGAATCAAGAGCCAGTAAATTTTCACTGGCTTTTTTTGTACAAAAAAAAGACGAGGCTTGATCGATTAAGCAAAAAATGTAACCATGTTCTCCTTTTTTCAACAGGAGAAACCTATTAAAGAGCGAAAGCACCTAGCATACAAAGTTGTTACTAATTTGATTTAATTATATTTTTCTTCATTTTACGGAAAAAATAACTGACTTCCGTTCTTTTATAAAGCATCTTTCCAATTTGGTGTTTTATTCAAATTTTCTTATGAACTTTTCTTTTCTGATGACATAAACAATCAGATAGAGGGTAGCGAAAAGTCTCTTTCTAGGAAAATAACAAAAAATAGGTTAACTATGAGCCAACAAAACGATATAACGCCTCAGAAAATTAGGATAAAAATTAATCCTCCCGTTTTTTATACATCAGCACTACTCATTTCATTAATCGTTGGATTTTCTGCGCTATTTCCAGAACTTGCTAATGATAAACTAGGTCATCTTCAGGAAAACCTCTTCACAAATGCGAGTTGGTTCTACATTCTAGCCGTAGCATTGGTTTTGCTGAGTGTGACTTATTTAGGGTTCTCCCGCTTTGGTCAGATCAAGTTAGGCCCCGATCATGCACGTCCCCACTTTAGCTATTTTGCTTGGTTTGCCATGCTTTTTTCAGCAGGTATGGGAATTGGCTTAATGTTCTTCGGTGTTGCAGAACCTGTTATGCATTACCTTATGCCTCCAACGGGTGAAGCACAAACCATAGAAGCTGCTAAAGAAGCGATGCGACTAACCTTCTTCCATTGGGGATTACATGCATGGGCAATTTACGCGATTGTCGCTTTGATCTTAGCATTCTTCTCTTATCGTCATGGTTTACCGTTAACGTTGCGTTCAGCTCTTTACCCTATTATTGGTGATCGTATACATGGCCCAATTGGTCATGCTGTTGATATTTTTGCCGTTGTGGGAACTGTTTTTGGTGTTGCAACTTCTCTCGGTTTTGGTGTTTTACAAGTTAATGCAGGTTTAAATCACCTTTTTGATGTTCCTATTAATCCAACCGTGCAAGTTGTATTGATTGTTGTGATAACAGGACTTGCAACCATTTCTGTTGTTTCTGGATTAGAAAAAGGGATCCGTTTTTTATCTGAACTGAACTTAGGATTGGCAGTTGTTCTTCTTTTATTAGTCATTATCCTTGGTCCAACCGTATTGATATTAAAATCATTTGTTGAGAATACGGGGGGATATCTATCCGAAATTGTCAGTAAAACTTTTAATCTCTATGCATACGAGCCAAAATCGAGTGATTGGTTAGGTGGATGGACTCTGCTTTATTGGGGTTGGTGGCTTTCATGGTCCCCATTTGTAGGGATGTTTATTGCCCGTATTTCTCGCGGTCGTACTATTCGTGAATTTGTTATCGGTGTTCTGTTTGTTCCGGCTGGCTTTACCTTACTTTGGATGACTGTATTTGGTAATACCGCTATTCATTTAATCAAAGATAAAGGTGCAGAAGCTCTCGCAAATATCGTACAACAAGATGTGTCATTGGCTTTATTTGAGTTCTTAAATTATTTCCCATTTTCTTCTGTTTTATCCTTCTTCGCGATGTTGATGGTCGTTGTCTTCTTTGTGACCTCAGCAGACTCCGGTGCTATGGTCGTTGATACTTTAGCTTCAGGTGGCGATAGTGAAACACCTGTGTGGCAACGTATTTTCTGGGCAGGCTTAATGGGTGTTTCTGCAATTACTTTATTATTAGCTGGTGGTTTAACCGCGCTACAAACAGTCACTATTGCAAGTGCACTTCCCTTCTCAATGGTATTGCTTGCTTCTATTTATGGGTTAATAAAAGCATTGCGAGTGGATGTATATAAACGTGATAGCCAACAATTAACGACAATTGCGCCACCAGCAAGCCGTAATCCGATCCCTTGGCAACGTCGTTTAAGAAATATTGCCTATTTCCCTAAACGTTCTCATGTAAAACGTTTTATGGATGAAGTGATCCAACCCTCAATGGAAATGGTATCTGCCGAGCTAAGTAAACAAGCGACACAATGTATTATCCATAACGATGAAGATGATCGAATTGGTTTTGAAGTCGATTTAGGCGATGACATGAATTTCTTCTATGAAGTTCGTCTGCGTTTTTATACTCAACCCGCTTTTGCTTTAGCTGGATTAAGTGATGAAGAAAGAGACGAAGAACATAAATATTATCGCGCTGAGATTCATTTAAAAGAAGGTGGACAAGACTACGATGTCATGGGCTGGACGAAAGAACAAATCATTCACGATATTCTTGATCAGTATGAAAAACACATCCACTTCTTACATGTATTAGGTAAACAATAATATTATCTAAGTCATAACAAACAAAAAGGAGATGCTCTTGCATCTCCTTTTTTATTATCAATAATAAATTATTTCTCTGATTGTTCGATATCATCTGGATTAAGCGCAATCAGCTCTTTTAATAATCCAGCTAGTCGTTGTAGTTTTTCAGTGGAAAACTTTTGCTCAAGTAATTGATAGCCTTCTTCAATTTTAGGCTGAATTTTATCGTATAAATCTTGGCCGTTTGTAGAAAGTGAAACAAAAAGTTTTCGTTGGTCACTGACAGGCTTTAATCGACAAATTAGCTCGTCTCTTTCCATTCTAATCAGAATGCCTGTTAGGCTTGGTCGAAGAATACACGATTTTTGTGCTAATTCGTGAAAATCAATAGAACGCTTATCCGCAAGCACTCGAATAATCCGCCATTGTTGTTCTGTCAGATTATGCTCTTTAAGAACAGGTCGAAAAAAACCCATCGCAGATTCCCGAGCTTGCAATAGCGCGATAGTTAATGATTCATGCATAATCAAGAAGCTCTTTATATGGTGTTATAGGTGAATGGACGAAAAATCACTCAATATAGACAGTGAAAAAGTACCGCTGTTTATGGTTTATAAAATGACTATATTCTAAGAATAGACTATTTGTTACAATTATTCATATTAACAAATAAATAAAGTTGACTCAATTTTTGCAATTTTATTCTCTTTGTGCAATTTATCACCCTTCACTTTTATTTGTTTTAACACCTCTGTTCTCAACCTTTTGCCCTATATGCAATTATTATGAGTTTACAATTTGTGTTATCCCTCTATCTATTGAAAAAAGTCGCCTGATTTGCCTATTACCTTAGTTATAAATTAGGAATAATGATCGTAGCGATAAGGTTGTCTCACATTTTTTTGAGATAAAGTTAACAGGTTGTAACAAAGAAAGATTGCTATCTTTGTTTATGCGCGGTAGCGTTACGGCTTTAAAACAACGCAACAAAGAGACCGGCAATAACATTACAACTTTGTTAGCGGAGTAGTTAGGTGATTTTTTAGTTATCTAACTAATAATTATTTTAAGTGAAGACGCCCACAGACGAGAAGTCTGGCAGTAGGAGTAAATAATGTCTGAGGAAAAACAGGCTAACCCACTTTTTCGGGATGCAATGGCAAACTTAGGTGCGGCAGTTAATATCGTTGCAACAAATGGCGATGCTGGATGCTGTGGCTTAACCGCAACAGCAGTATGTTCCGTTACTGATAACCCACCTACCGTGATGGTTTGCATCAACAGTAAAAGTCAGATGAACGCTATTTTTCAAGAAAATGGAAAATTGAGCATCAATATATTGAATCATGAGCAAGAAGAAATGGCATGTCATTTCGCCGGAATGACAGGGCTCGCGATGGCAGATCGCTTTACCCAGCCAGGATGGCAAAACGGACAATTACAACAACCCGTATTAACAAATGCACTCGCCTGCTTAGAAGGTGATATTTATGATGTTCGCCAAGTGGGCACACATTTTGTTTATATGGCTGAAATTAAAAATATTGCTGTACGTGAAGATGGTGATGGACTTATTTATTTTAAACGTCGTTTCCATTCTGTTAAAAATGAATTGGCGCCTATCTCCATTTAAACTTTGGTTATTTCTGACTCAAGATAAAAACGCGCTTTCAATAAGGGCGTTTTTTATTATTAATAACATCTTTATAAAATTAAATATTTATCCAAAATAAATGAATACTTATTTAATTAAATATCAATTCCTAATTTTTAGGTCTTTATTAAACTTTTATTAACATCTGTTTGTTATAAAAGAATATCTTTAAATTATAATGAAAAAATTCTTTCTATAATCAATCAGTCACATCATCAAAAATATTTTCTTTCCACTTTCATCATGTATCTTTATTTATTTTAATTAGATTAAAATACAAACAAAAAATAGTCTTATTGACGAAATTTTATACCAAAAGCCAATTAAATAGCTTTATTTGAAAATAAACTAATGAATATTTTTTTCAATCTGGTATTAATCTTCCCTACAGTGTGATCAACCTTTGAGAAGTCATTCCATCAATATATTAGTCTACTCGACTTGCTGATTACCTTCTTAAATTTGCAAACATCACTCTAAATGCGACAGATAATGTTACCGTCATGTAACATATCTCATAAGTTTGAGTAAATAACATCGTTGTTAAAAATAAATAATAATTAGGGGCATTACAGATATGGATAAACCCGCTCAAGTCGGTTTATTACAACAGCCTAAACCATTCTTTATGATTTTCTTTGTAGAATTATGGGAACGTTTTGGTTACTACGGCGTACAAGGTATTCTTGCCGTTTATTTTGTTAGTAAACTTGGATTCTCTCAAGAACAGGCTTTTATTACTTTTGGTGCATTTTCTGCACTGGTTTATGGGCTTATTTCTATTGGTGGTTATGTTGGTGATCACTTATTAGGAACAAAACGAACTATTGTTTTAGGTGCTATTGTCTTGGCTATCGGTTATTTCATGACTGGTATGTCAATTATGTATCCTAATTTAATTTTCTATGCATTAGGAACTATCGCTGTAGGTAACGGTTTATTTAAAGCGAATCCTGCAAGCCTATTAGCAAAATGCTATCCACCTAAAGACCCTCGTCTTGATGGCGCATTTACGCTATTTTATATGTCGATAAATGTTGGTTCATTAATTTCTTTATCTATTGCGCCAGTACTTGCCGATCATTATGGATATGGACTGACTTATAATATTTGTGGTATTGGCTTAATTATCGCCTTATTGGTTTATTTCTTCTGTCGTAAGATGGTAGCAAATATTGGTTCTGAACCAGACCATTTACCAATGAATTACAACAAACTGCTATTAGTCATTGCTGGGTCTGTCGCAATGGTATTTGCTTGTGCATGGTTACTGCACAACGTAATGATTGCGAATATTGTTTTAGTCAGCTTGTCTATTATTGTTGTCTTCATTTATTTCCGTGAAGCATTTAAACAAAAAGACCGTGTTGCACGTAATAAAATGTATGTTGCTTTTGTTCTGATGTTAGAAGCTGTTATTTTCTACATTCTTTATGCACAAATGCCAACCTCACTAAACTTCTTTGCTATTCACAACGTTCATCATAATTTATTGGGTTTTGAGATCCACCCTGTAAGCTTCCAAGCTTTAAATCCATTCTGGATTATCATTGCTAGCCCAATCTTAGCCATCGTATATAGTCGTTTAGGCGCGAAAGGCAAAGACTTCTCAATGCCAGCGAAGTTTACCGCAGGAATGCTTCTGTGCTCGTTAGGATTCCTTACAGCTGCCGCATCGGGTATGTGGTTTGCAGATGCTCAAGGCTTAACATCACCTTGGTTTATCGTTCTGGTTTATTTATTCCAGAGTTTAGGTGAGCTAATGATCAGTGCATTAGGTTTGGCCATGGTTGCAGCTTTCGTACCGCAATATATGATGGGCTTTATTTTAGGTATGTGGTTCTTAACTCAAGCAACGGCCTATTTGTTAGGTGGTTATGTTGCAACCTTCACAGCAGCACCAGAAGGTATTACAGATCCACTACAGACTTTACCTATTTATACCGATGTGTTTGGTAAAATTGGTATAGTGACCTTAATTGTAGGTCTGGTTATGTGGGCAACAGTGCCCCTACTTACCCGGATGATGAAAGAAGAAAGCAAAGGCGTTAAAGTCACAGGCTAATCTTTCAGTTAATATATTACTTAATTTAAGCGTCTATTCATTAATAGACGCTTTTTTGTATCTGCTTTATCTCAATTTTAGATCTTCTTTCATGGGGATCGGATATCTCTAATAGAGACTATAAAGATATTGATTATCAACATAACTTCATACCTAATTTTGCAGATAAATATCATCATAACCAAATTGCCTGATAACTTTCTATCAGACATAAAAAACCCGCCAAGTAAGCGGGTTTGTTTCATTTTAAATGAATGAATTAATTACAGAACATCAATCGCATTCAATTCTTTAAATGCTTGCTCTAAGCGAACAACCATTGATGATTGTGCTTGGCGTAACCAGTTACGTGGGTCATAGTATTTCTTGTTAGGTTTATCAGCACCTTCAGGGTTACCTAACTGACCTTGCAGATAGCCTTCGTTCTTTTTGTAGAACTGTAAAATACCATCCCAAGTTGCCCACTGAGTATCAGTATCGATATTCATTTTGATAACACCATAGCCAACAGCTTCTTTGATTTCTTCAGCAGAAGAACCTGAACCGCCGTGGAAAACGAAATCTAGGCTATTGTGTGGCAGATTGAATTTCTCTGATACGTAGTCTTGTGAGTTACGCAGAATTTTTGGCGTTAATTGAACGTTACCTGGTTTATAAACACCGTGAACGTTACCGAAAGAAGCTGCGATAGTGAAACGAGGGCTTACCGCACTCAGTTTTTCATATGCGTAAGCAACATCTTCTGGCTGAGTATACAGAGCAGAACTGTCCATACCTGTATTATCAACACCGTCTTCTTCACCACCAGTACAGCCTAATTCGATCTCTAAAGTCATATCGATTTTAGCCATACGCGCTAAATATTTAGCACAGATTTCGATGTTTTCTTCTAATGACTCTTCTGATAAGTCAATCATGTGAGAAGAGAACAGTGGTTTACCTGTTTTAGCGTAGTGTTTTTCACCTGCATCTAACAGACCATCAATCCATGGTAATAATTTTTTCGCACAGTGGTCAGTGTGCAGAATAACAGGAACACCGTAGTATTCAGCCATTTGATGCACATGGTGAGCACCAGAAATTGCACCTAAAATAGCGGCTTGCTGTGGCACATCAGATTTAAGACCTTTACCTGCGATAAATGCAGCACCACCGTTAGAGAACTGTACAATAACAGGAGAACGAACTTTCGCAGCAGCTTCTAACACAGCATTGATTGAGTCAGTACCTACGCAGTTAACCGCAGGCAGAGCAAATTTGTTTTCTTTTGCTACTGCAAATACTTTTTGTACATCATCACCCGTGATGACGCCCGGTTTCACGAAATCAAAAACTTTAGACATGTAATAAGATCCTATATTTGGAACAGGTAGAAAATAACTTTCTACCTGTATGAGCTGACTTAATTACTGTTTAGCGCGTTCTTCTAACATTGCAACAGCAGGAAGTTTTTTGCCTTCAACGAATTCTAAGAAAGCACCACCACCGGTTGAAATGTAAGAGATTTTGTCTGCGATATCAAATAAATCAATAGCTGCCAGCGTATCACCACCACCTGCGATAGAGAATGCTTCGCTATCTGCGATCGCTTTAGCAATGATTTCTGTGCCTTTACGGAAGTTAGGGAATTCAAATACGCCTACTGGGCCATTCCACAGGATAGTTTTCGCATTTTTCAGGATTTCAGCTAAACGTTCAGCTGTCACATCACCGATATCTAGCACTTGTTCATCGTCTTTGATGTCACTTGCTGATTTTAAAACAGCTTCTGCTGTTTCTGAGAATTCAGTTGCAACACGAACATCACTTGGTACTGGAATATCGCATTTTTCCATCAGTTTTTTAGCGTCATCAACTAGGTCTGCTTCATATAAAGAACGGCCTACTGGGTGACCTTCTGCTGCGATAAAGGTATTTGCGATACCACCACCAACGATTAATTGGTCAGCGATTTTTGATAAAGAATCTAATACAGTCAGTTTAGTTGAAACTTTAGAACCACCAACAATTGCAACCATTGGGCGCGCTGGTTTATCTAATGCTTTACCTAATGCTTCAAGCTCTGCTGATAACAGTGGGCCAGCACAAGCAACTTGTGCAAATTTAGCAACACCATGAGTTGATGCTTGAGCACGGTGAGCAGTACCGAATGCATCCATTACGAATACATCACATAATGCAGCGTATTGTTTAGACAGTGTTTCGTCGTCTTTCTTTTCGCCTTTGTTAAAACGAACGTTTTCAAGAACAACTAATTCACCGGTATTAACTTCAACACCGTTTAAATAGTCTTTAGCAAGGCTAACTGGTGCGGTTAATTTGTCTTTCAGATAGTCAACAACTGGTTTTAAAGAGAACTCTTCGTTGTACTCACCTTCGGTAGGACGGCCTAAGTGAGAAGTTACCATCACTTTAGCGCCTTGTTTTAACGCGGCTTCAATTGTTGGTAAAGAAGCACGGATACGCGCATCTGAAGTTACTTTACCATCTTTTACTGGAACGTTCAGGTCAGCACGGATAAGAACTCGTTTACCCGCTAGGTCTAAATCGGTCATCTTAATTACAGACATGATGAATCCTCTCATTGATTCTCTAAAATTTAGTAATCTTCTGTTCAGTGTGTTGTATTTTACGCGACACCGTCATTAAAACATGATTATTTAAAACCAGTTGTAGCCATTGCTAACGTTGTATCAAGCATCCGATTAGCAAAGCCCCATTCATTATCACACCAGACTAACGTCTTGATCAGGTGTTGCCCACTGACTCTTGTTTGAGTGCCGTCAACAATAGCACTATGAGGGTCATGGTTAAAATCAGTTGAGACTAATGGCAATTCTGTGTAATCCACTATACCACGAAATGCGCCAGTTGCTGATTTTTGAATTAACCGATTGACATCTAACACATTTACAGCAGTTTTTACAGTGACACTTAAATCAATTGCCGTCACATTAATTGTAGGAACTCGTACAGAAATTGCCTCAAAATGATCTTTAAATTTTGGGAAAATCCGAGTAATTCCTGCGGCCAATTTCGTATCAACAGGAATGATAGATTGTCCTGCGGCACGAGTACGGCGTAAATCCTTATGATATGCATCAATCACGGGTTGATCGTTCATGGCTGCATGAATTGTTGTTACTGTTCCAGATTCTATATTAAATGCATCATCCATCATTTTAATGATAGGAATAATGCAATTTGTTGTACAAGATGCATTTGAAACAATGCGGTGTTCTTTTTTAAGTTCATGTTGATTAACACCAAAAACCACTGTTGCATCTAAATCTGTTGTACCTGGATGAGAAAAGAGCACTTTTTTTGCACCTTGTGCAATATGAGCTTCGCCATCAGTACGAGAGCCATAAGCACCACTACAATCAAGCACAACATCAATACCAAGCTCACCCCAAGGTAAATCAGTAATATCAGCATGATGAAAAAGACGAATGCTATCATCACCTACTTGCAATAAATCGTTATTAATTCGTACATCCCAAGCGAAACGTCCGTGACTGGAGTCATACTTGAGAAGATGCCCGATACCTTGTGCATCAGCCAATTCATTTATTGCAACAACCGTTATTTCAGCCCGTTTACCTGATTCATAAAGCGCTCTTAACACATTACGCCCTATACGACCAAAACCGTTAATAGCGACTCTGATTGTCATGTGACTTCCTTGATAACTAGTGATTTGCAACCGCTTAGAATAATAGAGCAAGATACTAATCAACAACGATAAATCAAGTAAATCTAGAAATTGTGCAGTCACCGACATTTTAGCATTAACTGAAACGGTTCAGCTTGTTGATAATCAGATTACGAGAAATGAGAGAAGATCGCAATAGTAAACAAAGATGGAAGGATAAAAAAAGAGCACATCTGAGAAATTCTTCCCAAAAATGTGCTCTTGTTAACACTTATTGATTATTTAAGTAAAGATTTTGCCTGTGTGACCACATTTTCAACAGTAAAACCAAACTCTTCAAATAATTCGTTTGCAGGTGCAGATTCACCGAAGCTACGCATACCTACAATCGCACCATCTAAACCAACATACTTGAACCAGTAGTCAGCAATACCAGCTTCGATAGCAACACGTGCTTTCACTGATGTTGGTAATACTGCTTCACGATAATCTGCATCTTGTTTATCAAATGCATCTGTTGCTGGCATAGAAACAACACGTACTTTACGGCCTTCGGCAGTCAGTTGATCATAAGCGCTAACCGCTAGTTCAACTTCAGAACCTGTAGCAATAAAGATTAATTCAGGCGTACCAGCGCAATCTTTCAGGATGTAACCACCCTTCTCGATATTTGCTAGTTGCTCTGGAGTACGTGGTTGTTGTGCAAGATTTTGACGAGAGAAAATCAGTGCTGTTGGACCATCTTTACGATCAATTGCATATTTCCATGCAACAGCTGATTCAACTTGGTCACATGGACGCCATGTGCTCACGTTTGGAGTTACACGCAGGCTTGCCATTTGCTCAACTGGTTGGTGAGTTGGGCCATCTTCACCCAGACCGATAGAGTCATGAGTATAAACAAAGATACTGCGGATCTTCATCAGTGCAGCCATACGCACTGCATTACGCGCATATTCCATAAACATCAAGAAGGTTGCACCGTAAGGAACGAAACCGCCGTGTAATGCAATACCATTCATAATTGCAGACATACCGAATTCACGTACACCATAATGGATGTAGTTACCCGCTTTGTCTTCATTCAGCGCTTTAGAACCAGACCACATAGTCAGGTTACTTGGTGCTAAGTCCGCAGAACCCCCCATGAATTCTGGTAATACTTTACCGAATGCTTCTAATGCATTTTGAGATGCTTTACGGCTTGCAATACTTGAAGGGTTTTGTTGCAGATTTTCAATAAATGCTTTGGAATCTTTTTCCCAGTTTGCTGGTAATTCACCAGAAACACGACGTTTGTATTCGGCCGCTAATTCAGGGAACTGTGCTGCGTATGCAGCAAATTTAGCATCCCATGCAGCTTCTTTTGCTTTACCCGCTTCTTTCGCATCCCACTCTTTATAGATTTCTTGTGGAATTTCGAATGCGCCGTATTCCCAACCTAACGCTTTACGTGTTTCAGCGATTTCAGCATCACCTAATGGAGAACCGTGAGAATCAGCAGTACCTGCTTTATGAGGAGAACCAAAACCGATAGTGGTTTTACAAATCAACAGTGAAGGTTTGTCTGTGATTTGTTTTGCTGCTTCAACAGCTGCTTTGATGCTTGCTGCATCGTGACCATCGATGCCACTGATGACATGCCAGCCATAAGCGTCGAAACGTTCTGCTGTGTTATCAGTAAACCAACCATGCACTTGACCATCAATAGAGATGCCATTGTCATCATAAAATGCAATCAGTTTACCTAATTGTAATGTTCCCGCTAAAGAACACACTTCATGAGAGATACCTTCCATCATACAACCATCACCCATAAAGGCGTAGGTGTAGTGGTCAACGATGTCATGACCAGGACGGTTAAATTGAGCCGCTAATGTACGTTCTGCAATAGCAAAACCCACTGCGTTTGCAATACCTTGACCTAAAGGACCCGTTGTTGTTTCAACACCCGCGGTATAACCATATTCTGGATGACCTGGTGTTTTAGAATGCAATTGACGGAAGTTTTTCAGATCATCTAAAGAAACTTCATAACCAGACAGGTGCAGTAAGCTATAAATCAGCATTGAAGCATGGCCGTTAGATAATACGAAACGGTCACGATCAGCCCAGTTAGGGTTAGTCGGGTTATGATTTAAAAAATCACGCCATAATACTTCTGCAATATCAGCCATACCCATAGGGGCGCCAGGGTGTCCTGATTTAGCTTTTTGCACAGCATCCATACTTAAAAAACGGATCGCATTAGCAAGGGTTTTACGAGTGGTCATTTTCTACTCCAAGTCGGATAAAAAGCATCTAGATAGCTGATTCTCTCAATGCGGGCAAAAAACCGCAATATAAAAAATCCACAAAGGTGGCTATCGTAATTAGCATAAAGCAATAATTCTTTGATTTGCACGGCATTTTTTACGATCAAAGCGGAAAATAACATTACACCACCGCATTGTTGCGCAACAAAAAGCAAAAAAGACAATGATTTGCGCAATTGAGAAGCGTGCTATTAAACCTTAGCTTGATATGACTAATCAAGATAAAATTTCATTACCTAATTATCCATCAAATCAAATAAATACCGTATTTGTTTTAATTATAGCCTAATAACTGACTGAACTTGTTACAAGGACGTAGAATTATAAGAGCTTAAAAAAGATAAAAAGCAGATAATTCACTGATTCAGTAATAAAAATATTATTTACATCATATATAACTAAAAGGAAAAATCAGCGTAGCGTAAATGTTACTTTTTAATATCAATAGCAAAGAATAAATTTAATTCTATTTGTCCCTGTGAGTGAAAACTCTTTTTAAGCAACTGACGATTAAATCACCACTAATTTCTTTTTATAAAAACCTATCGGAAAATGACCTTGGTAGTAAATCTGAATGATCTTTTCCCAGCTGTCACCATAATTGAAGTATTTTTCAGTAAGATACTGCCTAAATGCGTAACATATCGCATTTCTTGCTGCAATTTTGAAGTTATGTGCATCGTATTGAAATTGACTATCTGGTACAGGGAAAGCTTTTAGACTCTCTATCACAGCTTTACTGACGACTAATCGCATCTCGACCAAATCTTTGGGATATTCTTGTTTTATATAGAAAGGATCATCTTGCGTGGGAGAAGTTGGCAACCATTCAACATTTAAAGACGATTCAAAACAAGCTTGGATACTTTGAAAATAGATAATCTTTTTATCATCGAAGCTTCCCTTTCCCATATTAGAAAAGAAAGGTGTAATGCTGATTTTTTGTTGGATTTCGTTAAAAAAGCTCATTGCTAATAGACTCAATTATTTCTACGTTAATTCTGTCTGATTTCAACATAACATACTGATTTTCAATATGTGAATATTGATAAAATAGATCATCTTCAAAAACTAAATTAGTGACAATAAACTTATTATCAAGCAATTTACCATTTAATTGATAAGCAAAAGAATTTCCAATTTGAGTCAACGACATAACGTGATCATTTGATGGTTTAATCTCAATATCATCAAAAAACATTAATACTAACTCAACTAAATAGACCTCCCCTATCACAAATACATTGGGCTCATTAATAAAACAACAAATTTCATATTCACCAAAAGAGAGTGTAACTTCTTCTTCCACATAAGGATTGAGGGCAACAACTCTAGCAAAATATTTCATTCTTATTCTGGCCCATCCCATTTTAGTTGGTCTTTTAAATGCTCAGGTACAATCTCAAATAAGCGCTTAATATTTTTCTTATGCACATTATAATTATCACAAATTCTTTCACTAGCATTATCTAAGTAATACTTGGCCTGTACATTAAGAAAGTGGATATCGTTATTAGTCATCTCTTCCGTAGGTAAAGTACCAACAACATTATGTAGTAATTCAGCTTCAAAACCACAGGATTTGTTTTTTCCTTTACGGATAAAACTGTGTGTTTGAACATTTCGAATATGGGATAATGACCACCATAACATTTCAGAGTAAATTTCTATTTTTTTCATTTTAATGCGTAATATCCTTTATAGTAATTGGATCCTTGCCAGAATAAATTTTAATTTAACTATTATTATCTTCCACTAACGCTAAAAAATGATCTTGAAGATCGCCTTGGATTTCTTCATTATCATAAATAAGCTGAAAATCTTCATCGATATTATTAACAAAATGAGTACCGTCTAGCATTCCGAATATTGTTGATGCGGTATCTGTCATCACGATTTTCATCATATCAATCACTGATTGCTTTTCTTTTTCTGATAAATTAACAAAAATCTTATTCACTTGAGAAAAAGTACCTTCATGATAACTCTCTGGATCTTGTCTATTTAATCTTTCACTATACTGTTTTAGGTTATCTTCAAATAACTCTTTGTATATTTCATTAATAATAAATTTATCTTTTCTCATGATTAACACACTAGTTAAAACAAATCATAACTTAATAAAAGTAATATAGCCTACTATTATTTTATCTTGAAACTTATGACAGTTTTATTTTAATTCTAAAATAAAGAAATCTTCTAATATAGAAACCATTTCTTCCGCTAGAGATGGATAATATCCAGAAGGTATCGTACTATCAATAGCCATAAATGATAAATTACTATCAACCCAGGTTATTTTTCTTTCTGGAATTTCAGCTATATCAATAAATAAATCTCTAACTGCATCAAGATTACTCCCCATATAACCATAAGGACCTAATAAGGAATATCCCAATTCACAAAAGAAAGAATAGTAATCTTGAATATATTTCCCCTCAATCACTAACTCATCTTTTAAAATTTTCCTAGGAAATCCATTTTTAACATAACTTGCTGAGATATATATTTTTTTTAATTCACCACTCATTTCCAACCAAATTCTTTCTTTATTATCCTCATGGAATTCAAGTAATGAAACCACACCAGAAACATACATCCCTGAAGTAAAATAAGAATCTAAAATTAAGTTATTTCCATAATAATGATATTTAATTAAATTAAAAGAAAATTCTAATCGACCATCATAATTTTGAGAAACCACATAATAACTCTTACCTTTTTCAAGATGTAAAACTTTATCTTTCAATCCAATAAAAATAAATGATTGTGTTTTATTTGTATTTTTGTAGTCATAACATTCGACTAAATTTTCAAATGAAAAAATTAAATTATTTTCATAGTCTAATACTTGATATGGTCCAATCATACTATTTCCTTATAATACTTATTGAAGATTCACTATTTCAATATCGAATTGAATTTATTTATACCACAATATCAACTGCAACATAAAGTTAGATAAGATTTATTTATAATAAATTAGGCTTGATAAAGAATAAATTCTACTAAAAATTCAGCATGAGAATAATATAATAACACTTAACTTAAATTTCCTCGATGAAAGTATCATAATTATTATCCAATTGTATTAAAACCAACGCCCCATAGGTGAATTTTCTCTCAGATTTTTATCAATCAATTCTGGTGTAATGATTTTTTGTTCAATAACAGGAGGCATGATTTCATCTAGAATTTCGCAATCAATATGGCAACCAGTATTATGAAATATAAGGTTTAGAGCCTCATCAATTAATACGTGTTCACCATGTTCTTTCATTTCAAGGATAAACTGAACAATGGCTTGTTTTATTTCTTTATTTTTACTGTATTCGGCTTGCTCAGTTTCAAATTCTTGATAATAAAAGTGGTCGAGCGTTTTAGATAGCATACTTAAACGTAAATAAAATTCCGTGTTCATAAATTAATCCTAAATATCCCTAAGACTATGATTTGATACCGCACAGGCTGTCTTTCACCAATAGCAAATAAGCCAAGCAACTGCATATTTTCTTTTTTTGATTTTTGAATATCATACATTACCGATAATCCATCATAGTTATAGTGCATTCCTAAATTTAAAGTCAGTCCTTTAACCTTATTTATTACCTGCTGTTTTACATCTTTATCTAGGCTGTTTAAGTCTCTTAATTGCGTTACGCTAACTAACATATCTTCATCATAATAAGGGCATTGAATAAGATGATTTAACTGATAAAAATCATCTTCAAAACCATCATAAACTAGCTCTTTTTTCTTTATATTTTTCATCTTATTCAGGTTTTAATTGATACCAAAATGAAGTTGTTTTAGATGAGGTTAGCTCAATAATTCTATCTGGCGAAATATCCGTTAAAAACAGAGTGGCAACTGCGCAAAAAAAAGCAAAAAAATTCACTGCAATATGTTCGAAACTATCCATAGATGACTCACTCGTCATTACAAAAATATTCCCTGTTTGAGTATTTAATAAGAGGGTATAAGGATCTGACAGTGCAATAACAATGACGTTTTCAGGTCGTTCATCACCAATCCACCATTGAGTAAACTGATTGGGGCTATTTAGCATAAAAAGCCTTTCAAGATAATCTTCACCACAGCCAAAACTGATATTAAATAATGAGAAATTATCTAAATTATAGAGAGAGATAAAAGAGGCAAAATCATCAGGAAGGGAGAGTGTTAGCATCTGTTCTAGTAAATCTAAACCAGTAAGAGGTGTTGTCCTTTTAAAAAGAATGAAATCATTAAAATCTTCGCCTAAAGGAGAAAATTTATCTTCTAGCGCTTTTGTGATTTCATCAAACGTTAATAGCATGATTAGTCCAGACTAAATTAATTTTTAAACCAGTTAATCACCATTATATTCGCCAATATAATGTAAATTATTATAGGTTTGATTATCGCTCTTTTTGATAACAAGCTCAGGATCTTGATACCAAAATATAGCATTCGCACTTTTAATTCCTAGTTCTTCACATTTAGCTTTAATGAACGATATTTCACTTTCATCAACAGCAGCATCTACCAAAACCTCGTCAAGCGTAACATCGTTATCAAAGCGATGAATAACACCAATAAAATCTTCGTCGTACCACACTACTCCCAGATCTTTGCAAAATCCACATACTCTATAATTAGGAGAGTCAATTCCGTCTTCCTCAGAGTAATCTAATTCAAAATAGTACATATATTCTTCTTCAGAAGAAAAATTACTGCCAATCCATAAATGTACTCTATTTTCCATATTGATTACCCTGCGAAATGCCATTGAGCATAGCATTAATATCATTAATAAATTCTAAGATAGTGATATCAAATATTGAAAGCAAGAAATAGTGACTTAGAAAAATAAGAGAAGAGAAAATTGTTGAGGCAGTAAAACGCAAAAACCCCAGCATAAATGCTGGGGTTTGGAATGTTGGCGGAACGGACGGGACTCGAACCCGCGACCCCCTGCGTGACAGGCAGGTATTCTAACCAACTGAACTACCGCTCCGCGTATCCTTTCGGACGAGGTGAATATTACGAATCTCTTGCCTTGTCGTCAACTGTTTTTCTAACAAAAAGATGCATTTGGATAGTTTTTAATCTCAGCTAACTATTTCTGCTTTTTTTATATTCAAACGGCCTCATCATTTGATGCCGGACGCCACAAACAATGCCCGCCTTTTTTCTCAACTAAATCTAATCGAGACTCGTGTTCAGCAAGTTCTTCTGCGGTTGCTCTTATTACTCTTAATCCTGAAACAGGGCGTTCGATACGTTGGATATCATTTTGCTCTTGTTCGTTACTTGATTCGCCATCCATTGAAAATGCTAATGCTGTTTGCCCACCAGTCATTGCCAAGTAGACATCAGAAAGTATTTCAGCATCCAATAACGCGCCGTGAAGAGTACGTTTAGAGTTATCTATTAAGTATCTATCACATAAGGCATCAAGATTATTTCGCTTACCGGGAAATAATGCCCTCGCCATTGCAAGGCTATCGGTAATTTGGCAGAACGTTTCGGTAAGTGGAATATCACGATTAAGCTTTCTAAACTCATAGTCCATAAAGCCGATATCGAACGAGGCGTTATGAATGATCAGCTCTGCACCACGAATATATTCTAAAAACTCGTCAGCAATATCAGCAAAAGAAGGACAATCTTCTAAAAACTCATCACTAATACCGTGAACTTCAAACGCTTCAGGATCAACTAATCTTTCGGGCTTAATATACACATGGAAATTTCGCCCTGTTAATCGACGATTGATAACCTCTACGGCACCAATTTCAATGATATTATGACCTTCATAATGAACGCCCAGCTTATTCATACCGGTAGTTTCGGTATCAAGTACAATTTGTCGTGTGATTGGAGTGCTCATAATCCGTTTTTATGTCAGACTTAGGGTTAGTTTTTCGTATTAATCAAAAAGGATAAGTCGCCTTTATGCACAAGCAGGTAGAAATATTCACCGATGGTTCATGCTTAGGCAACCCTGGTCCCGGTGGTTATGGCGCTATTTTACGCTATCAACAACATGAAAAAACCCTAAGTGAAGGTTTTTTTATGACCACCAATAACCGAATGGAACTTCTTGCCGCTATCGTAGCATTAGAAACATTAAAATTCCCTTGTAAAATTACACTGACAACAGATAGCCAATATGTCAGACAAGGTATTACACAGTGGATCCATAGCTGGAAAAAGCGCCAGTGGCGTAAAGCAGACAAAAGTCCTGTACTTAATGTCGATTTATGGAAACGCTTAGATAGTGCTATTACTCGTCATGAAATTGAATGGCATTGGGTAAAAGGCCATGCTGGTCATGATGAAAATGAACGTTGTGATGAATTAGCGAAAGCAGCCGCGCAAGCACCAACTCAAGAAGACACAGGTTATATCGAAAGCCAAAAAGATAAAACCATAGATTAGTAAGCATTATGGCTCTGGATGATTACGTGTAGCCCCTAAAACTCGACCTTTTACACTCATGCGTGGCAATGCAAATTTCAAGGCTGTGGGTGTTAAAGGAAGTGTTCTTTTACGTGCAATGATTAAATTTAAACAGCCACCGATGTGATAGCGGCTACCATCACGTTTTATTGGTCTCGAAAATGGCATAATCTGGAAATTCTGTTGTGTCATCACTTCATAATTTAACACACTAAGCCAATCTATTTGGCGACGAAGTGAAAACATACGACTGGAGTAAGGCTGTTTTTGTCGTAATATCGGCGTGCATTTCCCAAGCCCTAATAAACTAATGGGGTTAAAGCTCGTTAATACAATCCAGCCATCATCAATTAAAACGCGATCTACTTCTCGTAATAGCCAATGGGGGTCTGCACTATAATCCAGTACATGCGCCATAAGGCAAACATCAATCGATTTATTTTCAAAGGGTAAATAATCTAAAGAGGCAATAACATCTGCATTTATTTTATTAGATGTCACATTGACTTGATGTGAAACGATACTTAATTTGGTATCCAGTTCGGCACTGAGTTGACCGAGTTTTAATAAATGAAAGCCATAAATTTTCGGCCACCAATTTTGTAAACGTAGTTCGATAGCCATGCGATAATATTCCCCCCAAGGAATATCGCGCCAAGAATCTGGCATCATAATTGGTTTTGCTGAACGAGCTGCTTTCATCGTTTAACCCTTTATAATTTATAAGTAAGGTAACTTATATGGAGCTTATCAGAATTCCTGCTTTATCCGATAACTACATTTGGCTATTAAGTAATGAAAATAGTGAATGTGTGATTGTTGATCCTTCACAAGCCAAACCTGTTATTGAAATGCTCACACAACGCTCACTAACACCTATCGCGATTTTATTAACTCATCATCATGATGATCATGTTGGTGGTGTTGCTGAACTTGTAAAAAAATATCCTAATATTGACGTTTTCGGCCCACAAGAAACACAAAGTAAAGGAGCTGAAAATATTATTCATAATCAAGAGCACATTATTGTTGGCTCATTTACTTTTAATGTAATTGGCACGCCAGGCCATACATTGGGTCATGTTGCTTATTATTGCGAACCTTATCTGTTTTGTGGCGATACACTTTTTTCTGGTGGTTGTGGTCGTTTATTCGAAGGTACTGCACAACAAATGTTCAGTTCATTACAAAGATTAAGTTCATTACCTGATAACACATTAATTTGTTGTGCTCATGAATACACCCTATCGAATATGACCTTTGCACACCATATCATGCCAGAAAATGCGCTTATTACCGATTATTTAGCCCAAGTTAGTGAAATGCGTAAGAAATTACAACCTACAGTGCCAATAACGCTGAAAAATGAAAAGAACATTAATCTTTTTTTGAAATCTGACGATATTGATTTACAAAGGATTTTAGGTATAACCACTAACACTTATGCTCCAATTAAGACATTTACAAAATTAAGGGAATTAAAAGATAACTTTTAATACCTATTAGTTGTTTTATTTTGGCACACTAAGTATCATTTGGTTCAAAAAACACACAGGATGAATTTTTCTATTATGAAGACAAAAGCGATTTTGTTCTCCATATTGCTATTGGCAGGCTGCCAGCAATCTGAGAACATTAAACCTAATTTGTCTGCGATAACGCCAACATCAACAAAAGGGACTTCAACTTCTCACCAACCTCAATATGATGTCAAAACCAATTTATGGGGTTATGTGATAAGTGAATTAAAAATGGATCTCCCTGAAAATGAAAGGATCTCGCAGCAAGAATTATATTTTTTAAATAATCCCAAACATATACAAAGCGTTGCTTCTCGCGCTGAACCTTATATGTATTCGATTATTGATGAAATTGAAAAACGTGAATTACCGATGGAGCTAGCTTTAGTTCCTGTGGTTGAAAGTGCGTTTAATCCCCATGTTACCTCTTCTGCAAATGCAGCTGGCTTATGGCAATTTGTTCCAATAACTGGTAATTACTATGGTTTAGCACAAAACCAATGGTATGACGGTCGTCGTGATGTTATGGCGTCAACCAAAGCCGCACTTGATTTACTTGAACGCCTGTATGTAATGTTTGATAGTGATTGGGCACTTGCCCTTGCTGCTTATAACGCTGGTGAAGGCCGTGTTATGCAAGCAATAAAGGCAAATGAAAGTAAAAATCTACCAACAGACTATTGGTCACTCTCTTTACCTAAAGAAACAATGAATTATGTCCCTAAAATTCTTGCTTTAAGTAAAGTTATTCGTGAAAACGAAGAAAATATTACTTTTCCAAAAAGTAACTATCGCGATAAAGCGTTAGCTTCCATTGATGTTGGTGAACAGATCACATTAAATAAAGTTGCTGAATTAAGTCAGCTACCTATTAATACTGTGAAAGATTATAACCCAGGCTATAAACGTGGAATAACCGCACCTAATGGCCCTCATGTCATTATGTTGCCTCGCAATAAGCTTGATCAATTCCGTAACGCTTTTGAAGATGAAGCGGTATTAGAGACTATTCGCTTAGCAGTTGCCAAAACAAATCAGTCAATTAAGCAAGAGGGTGTTTATAAAGTTCGCTCTGGGGATTCATTTTACGCTATTGCTCGTCGCTACAATATGAGCATAAAAGACTTACAACGTATTAATGGATTAAATGCAAAAAGCACCCTATTAGTAGGACAAACATTAAAAATTCATAATGCGGGTAGTACCAGTAATACCACGGTAACAAAACCGGCAAAACCGTCTCCGAGTTATTACAAAGTTCGACAGGGAGATTCTTATTACAGCATCGCTCGTCGTCACGGTATTAACCTTAAATTATTAATGAGTTGGAACTCAGACATTAAAATGTTAAAGCCGGGTACACAACTTACACTTTATACAAAATAATTAACTTATTTTCTATTTTAAATAGCCATCAATGTTATGACATTTTTAGTCTTAATATTGATGGTTTTTTATAGCTCCTAAAAGCCATATCACCTCTCCTTTTTCTAGAGCAATCCCTATGATAACTAAGATGACAACCCAAATAACAGATAAGAAACAGGCAATAAAAAAGCGCCTGATATAACTATCAAGCGCTCTATTTTTATCTCATCAAGGCTAATTTAGCATATTGACTTACAACCAGAAGAACCAAGCAAACAGAGAGATAACTAAGATACACACTAAGTTTAGCACACCACCTACTCGTACCATCTCTGTCTGTTTAATATAACCAGAGCCAAAGACAATCGCATTTGGTGGGGTTGCAACAGGTAACATGAACGCACAAGATGCGCCGATACCGATAATCATAGTTAACGCCATTACTGGCATACCTAATGCTTGTGCTACAGTTGCAAAGATTGGCACTAATAACGCCGCACTCGCAGTATTACTGGTAAATTCAGTTAATACGATGATAAAGGTTGTTACTGCAAGGATAATCACGAACCAGTGGCTTGCACCGAAGGTTTCTTTCATGAAATCTGCCATCACAAGGCTTGCACCAGAAGACTGTAAAATAGCGCTCAGTGTTAAACCACCACCGAACAGCATTAATACGCCCCACTCTGTGTTCTCTTGAATTTGGCTCCAACTTGCTACACCTGTTACACCTATAACAATTGCTGCGCTGACCGCAATCACAGTATCAAGATCTTTTACGCCACCAAAAGCACTACTGATGAAAGAGCTGAAGATCCAGCATACGACAGTAACTAAGAAGATGATCATGGTAATAACACGTTTGTTATTCCACTCCAATACTTCTAATTTCAGGTCAAACTTATGTTTTAAGTTAGGACGTAACATCAGATACATAACGATAAACATGATAGGTAATAATACCAACATGATTGGAATACCGTACTTCATCCACGTAATGAAATCTAAGTTTAATTGAGCAGCAGCAATCGCATTTGGCGGACTACCCACTAACGTACCTAAACCACCGATACTCGCACTATAAGCAACACCTAATAATACGAATACGAAAGTATTACGTTCTGAACGAATATCTAAGTTAGATAAAATACCTAATACTAAAGGCAACATCATCGCAGCTGTAGCTGTGTTACTGATCCACATAGAAAGCAATGCAGTAACACCAAATAACAGCAATACAGCGATTGAAAGCTTACCTTTTGCAATCATCAACAAACGGTTAGCAATTAAGCGGTCTAACCCTTGAATATGAAGCGCCGTTGCTAAAGCAAATCCACCAAAGAATAAGAAAATAATAGGATTCGCAAATGATTTTAATGACTCATTGGTATTCAATAGCCCTAAGACGACAGCTAAGATAGGAATAAATAATGCAGTGATCGTAACGTGAATAGCTTCGGTTAGCCATAACACACCCACAAACACCATTAATGCTAGACCTGCATTGGCCTTCGGATCATAAGGTAAAAATTCTAGCAAAAGTAATAATAAAACTACATCGATTGCCAGAATGATCAACCCTCGTTTATTTATCGGGCTCGACTTCGCCGATGGGGCTAAATTGGACGCGTCCATGATAATACTCCACATTAGCTGATATGAACATTGGGTTCACTAAGCCATAATTGTTAACGAAATAGGTTATATGTGAAATATAAAAACATTTCTCGTCATTGAAAATGCGCAAAACTAATAATTGGGATCTCATCCACGAGAATTAACCAATTTATTAATAAAAGAGTAATAATTGAACACTATTTCCTCTTACACATCACACTTTTTTAAAGATGTTAAGAATAAATATTCTGTTTTTTCTGAAAAAAAATCAAAAAAAAGGGGAGAACTTAAGGTTCTCCCCTTTCAGATTAATAAGATTTTTTAATCAAACAAGCAAGATTATGCTTGGCCTTTAACTTCTTTCAGACCATTGAAAGGCGCTTTGTTACCTAATGCTTCTTCGATGCGGATCAGTTGGTTATATTTAGCAACACGGTCAGAACGGCTCATAGAACCCGTTTTGATTTGGCCTGCTGCTGTACCAACTGCTAAGTCAGCGATAGTTGCATCTTCAGTTTCACCAGAACGGTGAGAGATCACAGCGGTGTAGCCTGCATCTTTCGCCATTTTGATTGCAGCTAAAGTTTCTGTCAGTGAACCAATTTGGTTGAATTTGATCAGAATTGAGTTAGCGATGCCTTTGTCGATACCTTCTTTCAGGATCTTAGTGTTAGTTACAAACAGGTCGTCACCAACCAGTTGGATTTTGTCACCAAGAACTTTAGTTTGGTATGCGAAACCGTCCCAGTCAGATTCGTTTAAACCATCTTCGATAGAAACGATTGGGTACTGTTTAGTCAGTTCTTCTAAGTAATGAGTGAACTCTTGTGAAGTGAAGGTTTTACCTTCGCCTTTCAGTTCGTAGTTACCAGTTTCATTGTTATAGAACTCAGAAGCTGCACAGTCCATAGCCAGAGTAACGTCTTTACCTAAAACGTAACCTGCTTTCTCAACTGCTTCTTTGATAGCAGCTAATGCAGCAGCGTTAGATTCTAAGTTTGGTGCATAACCACCTTCGTCACCAACTGCAGTGTTCATACCTTTTGCTTTCAGCACTTTTGCTAAGTGATGGAAGATTTCTGAACCCATACGTACAGCTTCTTTCAGTGAAGGTGCGCCAACAGGTTGGATCATGAATTCTTGGATATCAACGTTATTATCTGCGTGTTCACCACCATTGATGATGTTCATCATTGGCAGAGGCATAGAATATTGACCGTGAGTACCATTCAGATCAGAAATGTGCTCGTACAAAGGCATACCTTTTGCAGCAGCTGCTGCTTTTGCGTTTGCTAAAGAAACCGCTAGGATTGCGTTTGCACCAAAGTTTGATTTGTTTTCAGTACCGTCTAAATCGATCATGATTTTATCGATGTTAGCTTGGTCTTTTGCATCTTGGCCAAGGATAGCTTTAGCGATTGGACCATTAACAGCTGAAACCGCTTTCAGAACACCTTTACCTAAGAAACGTGATTTATCACCATCACGTAATTCTAATGCTTCACGAGAACCTGTTGATGCGCCTGATGGAGCAGCCGCCATACCAACAAAACCACCTTCTAAATGAACTTCAGCTTCAACAGTTGGGTTGCCACGAGAATCAATAATTTCACGACCAAGTACTTTAACGATTTTGGACATTCGGTTTTCCTCTGTACAAGTTAAATTTCCGAGAAGAGATACCCTATCTCTTCTCATATATCCTATTTCAGCAAACCTTTTTGGTTATCAAAGGCTGCTTTCACAAAGCCTGCAAATAACGGATGGCCGTCACGCGGCGTTGAGGTAAACTCTGGGTGGAACTGACAAGCCACAAACCAAGGATGGTTTGGATTTTCAATAATTTCCACCAGCTTGTTATCTACTGAACGACCTGCAATACGTAAACCCGCATCTTCGATACGTTTTAAAAGTAGATTATTTACTTCATAACGGTGACGATGGCGTTCTGTAATGGTGTTTTTTCCATACAGTGTACGTACTAAGCTATCACCACTTAAATGGCAAGGCTGAGCACCGAGGCGCATCGTGCCACCTAAATCACTATCATCTGAGCGTACTTCAATGTTGCCGTCTTCATCGCGCCATTCGGTAATTAATGCGATAACTGGATATTTACAATCTGGTGCAAATTCAGTGGAGTTTGCACCTTCCATACCAACAACATTACGTGCAAATTCAATCATAGCAACCTGCATACCTAAGCAAATGCCTAAGTAAGGGATTTTATTTTCACGCGCATATTGAGCAGCCATAATCTTGCCCTCAATACCACGTTCACCAAAACCGCCCGGTACTAAAATTGCATCTAACCCTTTAAGCATTTCTACGCCACGGGTTTCAACATCTTGTGAATCAATTAGTTTGATATTTACAGTAACACGGCTTTTGAAACCACCATGTTTTAATGCTTCAATCACTGATTTATAGGCATCTGGTAATTCAACATATTTACCAACCATACCAATGGTGACTTCGCCTTCAGGATTAGCTTCTTCGTAAATAACTTGTTCCCACTCTGCAAGATTTGCAACTGGGCAATCCAAGCTGAATCGTTTACAGATATAATCATCTAATCCCTGTGATTTCAATAGTGCAGGGATTTTATAAATGGAATCGACGTCTTTTAATGAAATAACCGCTTTCTCTGGCACATTACAAAACAGTGCAATTTTGGCACGTTCGTTTGCAGGAATAACGCGGTCTGAACGACAAATCAACGCATCAGGTTGAATACCGATTGACAGTAGTTCTTTTACAGAATGCTGTGTTGGTTTAGTTTTCACTTCACCTGAAGCAGCTAAATAAGGCACTAATGTTAAATGCAGATAGAAGGTATGCTCACGACCCACTTCTGCTGCCATTTGGCGAATCGCTTCTAAGAATGGTAAAGATTCGATATCACCAACTGTCCCGCCGATTTCAACTAAAACGACATCATGGCCTTCACCGCCACGGATGATGCGTTCTTTGATTTCATTAGTGATATGAGGAATAACTTGAATTGTAGCCCCAAGATAGTCACCACGACGCTCTTTGCGTAACACTTCAGAGTATACGCGACCTGTCGTAAAGTTATTACGACGGGTCATTTTCGTGCGAATGAAGCGCTCATAGTGTCCTAAGTCGAGATCAGTTTCAGCACCATCGTCAGTGACGAAGACTTCCCCGTGCTGAATTGGGCTCATAGTACCTGGATCGACGTTGATATACGGATCCAACTTCATCATGGTGACATTGAGTCCACGGGCTTCGAGTATAGCCGCCAGAGAGGCTGCGGCAATGCCTTTACCCAGAGAGGATACGACCCCGCCGGTCACAAAAATATAATTCGTTTTCATGCTGAACCTGAAAGTTTAGGTGTATTAGGATGATGGATATAACTGGACGGGAACACAGTATACCCGAACCTTATTTTCGCTACAAACATTCTTAGTAGTATAAAGTTCTTTTTCATCACGCCACTTATCCGTTTAAACACGAAAAAACAGTAAAAATTCAATAAACTAAACCCGTGAAAATATTTCTCAAGCATTTTAGCTTAATCCTTTCAGCTAAGATACCACTTTTAGAAAAGAGATGCTTTATTTTTTTCACGACATTAAGTGTAGCAGGTTTATAGCGAGATCTTTTGCTTATGATCATGCTTTTAATTTTTTTGAGGTTAATCACATTTTTAATGCAATAGAATGTAACTGCAATATTTAAAATTACCTAAAAACAAAAAAACGAAATTACCTTTTATAATTTCTATCTTTAAGAGTTTTTATAAAAATAGCTGAAAAAACGAGATGTTACAGGCTATTTTTATCGCATTTTATGTCACGCTGGCGTTAATTTGCGTGTCACAATTCACTCAATCTGTTGTTTCTTTGCTTTCTGCCAACAGATCTCCATCTCTTCCAATGAAGCATTTTCTATGCCTACACCTTTTTCTGAGAGCGTTTTTTCAACAAAACGAAAACGTTGTTCAAATTTTCGGCAAGCACGATTTAAGGCTTGTTCTGGTTTTTGTTTTAAGTGCCGAGATAAATTTACAACTGAAAATAGTAAATCCCCCAATTCATCTTCGATTTTAGACGCATCTTGGGGCGTTTTTTTCACTTCAGCCATCACTTCATCGATTTCCTCAAACACTTTACCTAAAACAGGTTCAAGTTCATTCCAATCAAACCCAACAGAAGCACATCGCTTTTGAATTTTTTCTGCTTTCATTAAAGCAGGTAATGTAGTGGGAATATCATCTAATAATGAAAATTGTGCTTTTGCCTCACGCTCTTGCGCTTTAAGTTTTTCCCAGCGATGTTTTTCTGTTGATAAATTGTTTTCGCTTTCAGAGGCAAAAATATGAGGATGACGACGTTCTAACTTATTACTAATGGCGTCACAAACATCATTAAAATCAAATAACTTTTGCTCTTGCGCCATACGTGAATAAAAAACAACTTGATAAAGTAAGTCGCCTAACTCTTCTTTTAAATCAGCAAAATCTTTACGAGTAATAGCATCTAACACCTCATACGTTTCTTCTAAGGTATAAGGTGCGATAGTGTCAAAAGTCTGCACTTTATCCCATTCGCATCCCGTATCAGGATCACGTAACTGCGCCATAATTTCTAATAAACGAAAGATTTCACGATTTTCTGACATCATATTGCCTTTTAAATAAGAGTGAGCTTTATCCTGTTTAACACATTTTTAGATAAAAAAATGCCGAGAACAGTTGTCTCAGCATCTTATCATTTCAAGCTCAAGATCTTAAAAATAACTTTTTTGAAAGAAGTGTTTAATGCTTATGGTGATAAAGCAAGGAAATTAGCGGAATCTTTAGCACAACAAACCAGAGGAAAAACCATCCGTAACGTTGATGATGCGCTAAAAGCTTACGAAAAATACAAAGCGGATATCAATAGAAGAATTAATGCCAAAGATCGTAAAGCTATTGCAACCGCATTGGAATCGATCAAACTCGATGATATAGCTCAAAAATTAAAAAAATTTAGTAAAGGTATGTTTTTTGTAAGTAAAGCCCTTGACGTCAAAGATTTATGGATAGAGTTAATAAAAGCAACAGAGACAGATAATTGGCGTCCATTTTTTGTTAAAGCTGAGACTATATTTGCAGGAATGGCGGCTACATCTGTAGCAGGATTTACATTTAGTGTGCTTCTAGGTGGTCCCATAGGGATATTAGGATATGGATTGCTCATAGCAAGTATTGGAGCATTGATTGATAACGACTTAATTGAAAAAGCCAATAATTTGATTGGTATTTAATTAATACTTTAAAGGTTGTTTATTTAGAAAAGCAACCTTTTCACTAACACGAATAATATAAAAATTATTGTAATTGGTATAGATAATAAAAACACAATGAAACTATATAAAGCCAAGCCACCAGCTTTACCTGCTGTATCTGAAAATAGTCCTCGATTCCAAAATTCTTTGGTAGTAAATTGAAGAAAAAAACATTCAATCCCCCATTTAGCCAACGGATATAGTCCAATACCAGCAATACTAATTAACAACATCAGACTTTCATACTTCAACTCATATTCTAAGCAAGAGTATAAAAATAGAGCACCAATAAACCACCCCCAACACATATTTTTAATATAATATTGTTTAGTTATCTTCATATTTATCTACTAGATCCCTTTTATTTAAAACCATATTTATTTTAAATAAACCATAACAATTTAATTACTAACTAAATATACAGTTTTTCTGATTTTTAGATAAAAAAATGCCGAGAACAGTTGTCTCGGCATCTTATCATTTTCATATTTTAGTGAGAAAAGCGTTTCGCTTCTATCACATCAGGCAACTGATTAAGTTTTGCCAAAATACGACCTAATACTTGGAGATTATAAATCTCAATATTCATGTCAATTGTCGCAATTTGTTGCTTCACATCACTACGGCTACTGACACCTAGCACATTAACTTTTTCATTTGCTAAAATAGTGGTGATATCACGCAATAATCCACTACGATCATTAGCAACAACACGAACGACTAATGAATAACCACTAGAGTAATTTTCTCCCCATACCGCATCAACGATACGTTCTGGTGCATGAGAAAGCAGTTCAGCAAGTTGTTCACAGTCTGCTCGGTGAATCGAAATACCTCGGCCTTTAGTAATAAAACCAACAATATTGTCACCTGGAATAGGTTGGCAACAGCGTGCTATATGGTGCATTAAGTTACCCACGCCTTCGACAACAATACTTCCACCAGATCCTGTGGCTCTTGGTGCTGGCGTTTTGTTCTCGAGTGTTCGCAGCGCTTCTTTATCTTCGTCTTCCGCAGTAGCTTTATTCAATCTACTTTGAATAAAATTCACCAACTGGTTGATTCGAATATCACCAACACCAATACCTGCTAATACTTCATCAACACTATGAACGTTATAACGTGCAATCAGCAGTTTCTCTGCTTCTTTCATGTTGATATCCATATGTGCCAATTCGTTATCTAAAATTTGGCGACCTGCAAGAATATTTTTATCGCGATCTTGCTTACGGAACCAGTTATGAATTTTCGCACGCCCACGACTTGTAGTGACATAGCCTAAGTTAGGATTTAACCAATCACGACTTGGATTAGGGTGTTTTTGCGTGATAACTTCAATTTGATCACCCATCTGTAATTGATAGCTAAACGGTACAATACGCCCGCCAATTTTCGCCCCAATACAGCGGTGTCCCACATCACTATGAATATGATAAGCAAAATCAAGAGGTGTTGATCCCGCAGGTAAATCAACTACATCACCTTTTGGTGTAAAGACATATACTCGATCATCAAAAACCTGGCTACGAACTTCATCCAACATTTCGCCAGAATCCGCCATCTCTTCTTGCCACGCAATCAGTTTACGTAACCATGCAATACGGTTTTCATAACTACCTGTACCGCCTTTCGTTGCAGCACCTGTTGCACCTTCTTTATATTTCCAGTGCGCAGCCACACCTAATTCTGCATCCTCATGCATTTGACGGGTACGTATTTGGATTTCAACTGTTTTGCCTTCAGGCCCTAACACAACAGTATGAATAGATTGATAGCCATTAGGTTTTGGATTTGCGACATAATCATCGAATTCATCAGGTAAATGACGGAAATGAGTATGCACAATCCCTAATGCCGCATAGCAATCTTGAAGCCGTTCCACGACGATACGTACCGCTCTCACATCAAATAACTCATCGAATGCGAGATTCTTTTTCTTCATTTTGCGCCAAATACTATAGATGTGTTTGGGACGTCCATAGATATCTACATCGACATTCTCTTCTTTCATATAACCGCGTACTGTACTGACAAAATTATCAATATACTGTTCGCGATCGATACGACGCTCATGAAGCAAGCTTGCTATTTTTTTATATTCATCAGGATGAAGATAGCGGAAACAAAAATCTTCTAATTCCCATTTTAATTGACCAGTACCCAATCGGTTGGCTAATGGTGCATAAATATTAAAACACTCTTTAGCAGCCAGTACGCGCTCATCTTCAGTGGCATCTTTCACTTCTCGTAAATGGGCAATACGCTCTGAAAGTTTGATGACCACACAACGGAAATCTTCCACCATGGATAACAACATACGACGCACGTTATCCACCTGAACTGAGCTTGTTTCATTGGTATGTGTCGCTTTTAATTGGCGTATGGCGTCCATCTCCATAACACCACGCACTAAGCTCCAAATAGCATCACCAAAGTGTTCAGTTACGATTTCCTGATCAATAAGATTTTCTTCAACAAGCGGGAAAAGAAGCGCTGCCCTCATGCTGTCTTTATCCATGCTTAGTGTCGAAAGAAGCTCAACCATTTCAACACCACGCCATAATAACAGTTCGGCATCTTCACGCCCTTGAACAGTACGATGGCAGTATTCCCAGGTTTGCATGATTTCACTACCTGCATTGACATGGGTTAAGTTCAAGCTGTTGACCCATTTATCAACAGCAAACTCTCCTGCAGGTGTTAAGTGAGCACTTCTTACTGCAACCATATTCTCTCCCTACACGGTATAAATCTTATTTGCGACTTATTTACTGGCTAACTGTTCATTTTCAAATAAATTTACTTTCGACTAAACAGTGCCATTGATTCCAGATGACCTGTTTGTGGAAACATATCCAACATTTTTAAACCGGTTAACTGATATCCAGAATCTAATAATATCTTACTATCTCTGGCTAACGTGGTCGGATTACAGGAGACATACACGATTTTTTCTGCGGATAACTTCACAATATGTGACATTACCTCCAAAGCCCCTGCTCTTGCAGGATCTAACAACACTTTGTTAAATCCTTCTTTCGACCACGACATCGCAGAAAAATCGGCCGATAAATCTGCATGCCAAAAATGAGCATTACCTAATTGGTTTAGTTCTGCATTCTTTTTCGCCATTTCAACCAGCGCAGGTACACCTTCAATACCCACCACTTCACTGACACGTTTTGCGATAGGTAAAGTGAAGTTTCCCATACCACAAAACAGATCTAACACGCGATCTTCTGGTGATAAATCAAGCCATTCAATAGCTTGAGCAACCATCTTAGGATTTATTTCATCGTTTACTTGAATAAAATCAGTAGGTGCAAAACGTAAATTTAGACCTTCTATTTGATAGAAGGGTTCCTTCTCAATTGAAGTTAATCGTGCTATCTCGCTATTATCACCTGCAAGATACATCGTAACTTGATGAGTTTGAGAGAAATCACGCAAACTCTGTTTATCACTCTCTGGCAATGGTGATAAATGACGTAAAATCACCAACGGCCCATTATCAGCCAGCACCATTTCAACATGTCCTAAATCACGTACTGATGCTAATTGTTTAAGACATGCCCAAAGAGGAGACAATAAATCATTTAACTGAGGTTTTAATACTGGGCATTTTTTTATCATAACCAAATCATTAGAGCGTTCTTGGCGAAAGCCCATTACCAAGCCCTTTTCAGGCTGATGACGCAAACCCAATCTTGCCCTACGACGATAACCATATTCAGCGCCCGCAATAACAGGCTCTGCTGAAATCACCACACCCGTTTCACGTTTAATAAGATGCGATAACACACCTGCTTTTGTTGTACGTTGTAGCGCAATAGGTACATGTTGCTGCTGGCACCCACCACAACGCTCATAATATTCACAATGAGGCGTTATACGCTGTTCACTGGTAGTTAAACGCTTAATAACTTCGCCTTTAGCAAACTGGCGCTTTTCTTCTGTTAAACGAATACGAGCAGTTTCTTGTGGGAGTAATCCTTTTACAAAAATCGTTTTGCCCTCAGCATGAGCAATACCTTGACCATTTGCATCCAATGCACTGGCGGTCACTTCCAGAGTTGTCGCCTGTTTTTTCGCAGGACGTTTTTTAGGGGAATAAAACTGCACCATAGTATTAAATTAAGTATCAATGACGGATTAACAGTGAAATGACATCGTTTTAGAATACGCTGTATGTTTTTCAGCGTTACATGAATGACTATGCATTTCAGAAGAAAACATGGGAAGAGTATAACATCGAACAAGTTATTTACTTAACTGATATAAGCAATATTTTTGTTAAATTGAGAAAACTTTTAATGATAACAACCTAAGACACTCGTTTTATGGATTTTATATTGTTCTATAACTAACAAATATTATATATAACTTTTATATTGAATATATTTACAATTAATAACATTAATTTTCTGTTATTTTAATAAATCTTTATTATCTCTAAGAAAAATCTAAAAATTATCACCAATCAATTAGATAGCATTTTTCTTAATGATTACAAATTAATCACAAACCATTAATTTTCTATATTCTTCATAAGCATAATGATCAGTCATTCCACTGATATAATCTTGAATTAATCTGGTACGATAATAAAACTCTAAAATTTTTCCTCTTTCAGTATTTATATCATTTAGCTTTTCTAACATTTCGTTATAAGCCAGTTTATGTTTAACAGAAAGCTTATGATATAAACGCGTCTCAATGACATATTTAGGATGTTCGTTATATTTATGCAATCTTAAAAAATCTTCAGTTGATAATAAAAGCAAGGGCTTATAGATATCGAGTAATCCACTGATCACGCGATATCCTTTCATTTCAAGCTCTTCAACTTCAGGATGGCTAAACACCCATTTTTTAGCAACACTTTTTAAGGTTGTTAATAAACGATGCTCAGCACTATTCCCTTCCAATAAAGCATGGTTAAAACTTCCTTCATAAACTTGAGGAAGATTTTTTATAAATCGATATGCCGTATAAGGGACTAATTTCCCTGTAATATAAACTCGTAAATACATAAAGAATTGATCTTGCATACTGCGTTTGGCTTCATTTTGATCGACTTTTTTATAAGCACGATTCACAGTAATATCGAATAAATCACCTTCAGTCACATCACCATTTTCACGCCATGCATCTCGTAAAAGTTGAACAAGACGGTTGATATCAAAAATCCCCTTTTCTACCGCATCATCTAAATCCGCAATGCAATACGAGATATCGTCGGCAGCTTCCATAATATATGTGAGAGGAAAGCGACAAAATTCCCCCATATCTAATTTTTCTTGTACTTCTTTTACGAATGCTAATTCGGACCAGTAATACCCCGGTTTCTTCATTAAATAGCTATATTCTTTAGGGACTTCACCTTGCCAATAAGCGGGACGGGTATATTTTAATACACAGCCAATTTGAGCATAAGTTAAATTCAATTTAAGAAGATGATGCGCCATTCGAATAGCTTGAGCATTACCCTCAAATTGACATAAATCTTGGCGTAAAGTTTGTCGCAATTCATTTAATTGCACTTTAGCTGAATACTGCATAGGGATAAACGGACAACTATCAAATTCGGCTGTCGCCTCTGGTGATAATACTTTTTGAAACCAATGCTTAATCGCAGCCTCACCAAAATGACCAAAAGGTGGATTACCAATATCGTGCATTAAGCACGCCATCTCAATTAAACTTTCAAGGCTATCGATGCGATCAATTAAACCATACACTTCAAGCTTATTTTGTTTTTTTAATTCACCGATAATTTGTTTAGCGATATAACGACCAATTTGCTGAACTTCAAGAGAATGAGTAAGACGGCTACGTACTGCGGAATTTTGCTCTAAAGGAAAGACTTGTGTTTTCTGTTGTAAACGCCGAATAGCGGCTGAGTTAATAATACGGCCACGATCACTTTCAAATTGACGAGAAACCTGTATTTCATCGTTAATATCGATATCACTGCTGTTATATTTGCGTTGATAATTTAACTTCAGCTTAAAATCGATCATTTCTGTCCTCTTTCTGGTTTCGATGAAACGAATTCTCTATTCTTTGTGTTATATCGTGTTTTTCCGATAGATGCTAAACTCTATTTAAATTTCTATTTATTATTAACCTACAAGTGAGTATGACACAATGAGAGTTGGCGTAATAGGTGCAATGGAGCAAGAAGTCACACTTCTACGTGAGAAAATTGAAGATTGCCAAATCTTATCTCGTGGCGGTTGTGAAATTTATACAGGCACAATCAATGGTGTTGATGTTGCATTATTAAAATCAGGTATTGGTAAAGTTGCGGCTGCGATTGGTACAACCTTATTGCTTGAGCATTTTCGCCCTGATGTCGTTATCAATACTGGCTCTGCGGGTGGTTTAGACTCAAGATTAAATGTCGGTGATATCGTTGTTTCAACAGAAGTTCGCTATCACGATGCAGATGTGACTGCGTTTGGTTATGAACCAGGTCAAATGGCACAATGCCCTCCTGCTTTTATTGCAGATCCTAAACTTATTAGCATTGCAGAAGAGTGTATTGAATCGCTAAAATTAAATGCTGTTCGTGGTTTAATTTGTAGTGGTGATGCATTTATTAATGGTGCAGAGCCTTTAGCGCGCATTCGTCGTACATTCCCAGATGTTGCTGCCGTAGAAATGGAATCCACTGCGATTGGTCATGTTTGCCATCAATTCAGCACACCATTCGTTGTGGTTCGTGCTATTTCTGATGTAGCTGATAAAGAATCGCATTTAAGCTTTGATGAGTTTTTATCTGTTGCTGCAGAACAATCAAGCTTAATGGTGACAGCGATGTTGGATAAATTAAAAGACTAATTAAGTCGAGATAATCCTAATATCGTTTTATCAAAACCCCACCTTTATTTTTTGTTTATTCTAAGATAAAAAATAGGTGGGTATTTTTTATTATCGGAAAAGTAATGCGTTTATTTATCAATCTTGGATTATTACTCTGTTCATTATTTTGGCTAAACTTTGCTATTGCTACCACGCTTGCTGATCGTGTTATTACGTTATCGCCATCAGCCACTGAAATGGCTTACGCCGCAGGTATGGGTGATAATATTGTCGGAGTTAGTGCTTACTCTGATTATCCAGAGGCTGCTAAAAATATTGAACAAGTCGCTAATTGGCAGGGTATTAATATCGAACGCATTCTATTATTAAAACCTGATTTAGTGATTGCATGGCAAGGCGGTAATCCACAACGCCCATTAGATCAGTTAAAAGCTTTGGGTATTCCTATCATTTATTCTGATCCACAAAGTATTGAGGAAATCGCAGACGATCTCGTTACTCTTTCCAGCTATAGCCATCATCCTGATATTGCGATAAGAAATGCACAACAATTACGCCAGCAATATCAAATATTACAGCAACAATATGCATCAACTATATCGAATCAACCCAACAAAAAAGTGTTTATTCAATTTGGGATGCAGCCGTTATTTACTACATCAAACAGTACATTACAAAGCCATATTACCGAACTTTGTGGCGGTGAAAATATCTTCGCTAATAGCCCTGTGGCATGGCCTCAAGTAAGTCGTGAGCAAGTACTTACAAAGCAACCTGATTTAATTATATTCAGTGGTAAAGCAGATCAAATACCTACAGTACGAGCATTTTGGCAACCTCAGCTTACTGTACCGATTATTGCTATTGATGAAGACAGTTTTAGCCGACCTGCACCGCGTATTATTAATGCAGCACAGCAAATTTGTGAAGCAATAGCAACGAACCATTAGCAAAATAATTAATTACTCAATAGCCACTAATACACAACCCTTTATGCACTTTATGCCCTTTATGCCCTTCTAATGCGACGGGGGTAGTGTTTATTTTCATCATGGAATCCCCCTCAATAATTTTGCCTTTTTGCTGACAAGCAGGGCAATAAACTTCGCCATCAAAAATATTCAAATAATCTTTATTTATTTAATAAACTTACTTTTTAAATATTTACTCATTCCTTTCTCTATTAATTTTAATGGTATTTCATAATGAACAATATATCCATCATCATTAAATTGGATCACTTTATTTTTATCAATTAAAATAAAGAAAACATTTCCATTAAAAAATGCTATATTTCTTCTTCAGCAATAAAGAATCTTTAATATAATATTTTTTATTTTATCACCTTTAATTAATTTAACCTTTCACTTTAAAGTATAAATTATTCTTTCTAAAAAAATACTCGATATGTTTAGTTAAATTAACTAAATCATTATAAGCGATTGGACCAAATTGAGGCATATTCTCAGCTATATATTGATCCACAGAGTAAGTTGTTTTATTTATTTTTTTTCATTTTCTCTTTTTTATCTTGTACATACTTAGTTAAAATACAGTAGTTTATGCCTTTACAATATTCTCTTTTTTTTGAAATTAAAACCCAATCGACATCGCCTTGATAACTACTTATAGCTTGAGTTAACATTTCTATAATTTTTGGATTTTTATTTTTAAATCTAAAACTTGTAAACGGAGGATAAGATGAATGATCTATTATTTCGAGTTTATTACTTATTAATATATATGGATATCTGTGTTGATATTTCTTCCATTCAAGCTCATCCAGTTTAGATATAAATTTTAATAATATTGTTCCATCATTGACACCCATTATATTTTTGTTTTCCTTTAACAACATACTTAAATAAAAATATTAATATAGTTTATTTATATTACAATAATCCAATACTAATTTATGCTCATCTTCAAGGAATTCTATTGCTTCCATATAGAATTCCTGAAGAATGTTGTCCTTAATTATCTGTTTGCTTTTTGCTGTCAGTATCATTTTATAACAAAAGCCTTCGTTTAATTTTAATTAAGACTAAAATAATGTATGAATGACTTTTAGCTCTGGGTTTATTTTAATTAAATCATCTGTAATTTGATGATAAATTTCAGGCATAGTCTCTAACCAACCCACCATATCAGGTCGATGATCGATAGCCATCGGTGTTTTTAATAATGGATGATCGATTATGGGGGTACTTAAGCCATGACGAGCACGAAAATTTTTCACGGCTTGATATTCAAAAGGCCAAGCAATGAGTATTTCCATATCAACTTCATAACCTGTTGCACTTTGCTCATTTTCATTATTTCGAAATAATGCTGACCACTGAATATGCTTGTCGCATAATTCTATTAACCATGGGATTAGAATTTCATCATTTTCACAATAGAGAGCCTCTTGGCAAAAGCGTTGATAAAAAGGATCAATCGGAATGCCCGCACTTTCCCAATCAATAGTTTCCTTTTTTTCACTGGCTAACATTTCAATCGCCAATACGCCTAATTTTTGAGGTCGCGTATACATGGGGAGCGAGTTTGCCATTTTACCTGACTGAATATTTTCTATTATTTTATCGTAACAAATTTCACTGGGCTTAAAATAATTACAGGCAAAATTCATTAATAAGATTTCACCTTGCGAAGCAAGATTTATGTATTTTTTACTTTCAACATTACCTAATAAATCAATAATAAAAGCTATATTTTTACCATAAAAAAAGCTTTCAAATGTATATGGATAATTATTATCATTTTTATAAATTCTTCTCATATAAGCAATTGAAATAATTGATGCGTACCTATTTAACACTAAGAAATAATCAATTATCTTATCTTTATTATTTTTATCTTCAGCTTTTAAAACACTTTCATTTAGATCATCATTAATAAAATCAATAATGCTACCAACATCTCTTTTGAATGTTTTCATCATTACATCCACATACTTAATTACGACTTTATTACGGCTCATTTAACTAACTCCTCTAATATATAAAACTTGGAATATCTATTGTTACTTGAAACACCAAACTTATTATCTATACCTATAGTTAATTTATATCCTACCACATCACCTTTTAAAATAGCACTATCAATTTCATTGAGGATATTAAATTTATCTTTATTTAAGTCATATTCATTATCTGCATGTAAAAATGATTGCTTTGATTTATTTGAGTGTTTTTTTATATTTTCTATATAATCTCGCTGTATATTAGTTGCTTTTCCGCCTCTAGGTGTGGAATTATCTTTAAAATAATCTTTCATTACTGTTTTTATTTCAAATGTAATCCATTCAGGCGGAGGGTTTTTCATTTTACAAATTAAATCTATACCATGACCATTAGAATTCTGTAATGCTATAAATTCATTATTAATAATATTGTTATTAAAAAGAGGATTGTTTTTAAATATAGTTTTACCTTTTATTTTTTCTTCAATTTTTTCTATATCACTAATTAATGATGCCTTTCCACTTCTTGTTTTTAAAAATAACTTATCAAATAAGGTTCCCTTTTTAATTTCATTAATAACGTGGCTTTCACCCACATATCCAACAAAGTGAGCCAACTTTAATGATGCGACACCATCATAAAAAAGATTGGACTGTAGTATCTTATTAAGATCATGATGTGATTTTAAATTAATACTAAAATAATGTATGAATGACTTTTAGCTCTGGGTTTATTTTAATTAAATCATCTATAATTTGATGATAAATTTCAGGCATAGTCTCTAACCAACCCACCATATCAGGACGATGGTCGATAGCCATCGGTGTTTTTAGTAATGGATGATCGATTATAGGGGTACTCAAGCCATGACGAGCACGAAAATTTTTCACGGCTTGATATTCAAAAGGCCAAGCAATGAGTATTTCCATATCAACTTCATAACCTGTTGCACTTTGTTCATTTTCATTATTTCGAAATAATGCTGACCACTGAATATGCTTATCGCATAATTCCATCAGCCATGAGATTAAAATCTCATCATTTTCACAATAGAGAGCCTCTTGGCAAAAGCGTTGATAAAAAGGATCAATCGGAATGCCCGCACTTTCCCAATCAATAGTTTCCTTTTTTTCACTGGCTAACATTTCAATCGCCAATACGCCTAATTTTTGAGGGCGTGTATACATAGGGAGCGAGTTTGCCATTTTACCTGATTGAATATTTTCTATTATTTTATCGTAACAAATTTCACTGGGCTTAAAATAATTACAAGCAAAATTCATTAATAAGATTTCACCTTGTTCTGCAAGATCAAAAAAATTCTTATCTCTTTCAAATTGATCAAAATAATCTGATACAAAGCATAGATTTTTATGATAGAGAAAACGTTCTAGAGAATAAGAAATCTCATTTTTCCTTCTATAAGTTTGAATGATGTAAATAAGGGCAATACCCGATGAATTAAAGTTAATAATAGATATATAATCAATATACCTATCTTTATTATTTGAATCTAATTCACTAATAATTTCATAAAAGTCTTCATTAATAAGGTTGTTAATACCAATCACATCACGAATAGTTTCATTGATTATTTTTTCAACATATTTTATAGCTTTATTAGCTCTATTCATTTTAAATCCTTCTATATATTTATCATTTTTCTTTAGTCAAATGTGCTACGCATTTTTTACTTTCTTTTTATCGATCTCAGCTAAAATACGACTTATTTGTTGCTCAAAATCAGCAGGGAGTGGATTTTTATTAAACCAAACAAGCGGTTTTCTTCGACTATAATTAGTCTGGCTAATTGCATCTCGACCTTCTTTCATAAACGTATTAATAAAAGTCACAAAATGCTTATTTTCAGCCGTTCTACTCACTAAAAGACCTGTTGAGTATGAAATATTGGGTTTAAAATAGCCTTCTATTAATTTTCCTGTTTTTTTATCAAGA
>NZ_JAABLX010000041.1:0-249071 GCF_009915245.1 Proteus sp. G2669
GAGCCGAAGCCAGTCGAAGATACCAGCTGGCTGCAACTGTTTATTAAAAACACAGCACTGTGCAAACACGAAAGTGGACGTATACGGTGTGACGCCTGCCCGGTGCTGGAAGGTTAATTGATGGGGTTATCCTTAGGGAGAAGCTCTTGATCGAAGCCCCAGTAAACGGCGGCCGTAACTATAACGGTCCTAAGGTAGCGAAATTCCTTGTCGGGTAAGTTCCGACCTGCACGAATGGCGTAATGATGGCCAGGCTGTCTCCACCCGAGACTCAGTGAAATTGAACTCGCTGTGAAGATGCAGTGTACCCGCGGCAAGACGGAAAGACCCCGTGAACCTTTACTATAGCTTGACACTGAACATTGAGCCTTGATGTGTAGGATAGGTGGGAGACTATGAAATGTGGACGCCAGTCTGCATGGAGTCAACCTTGAAATACCACCCTTTAACGTTTGATGTTCTAACCTAGGTCCATAATCTGGATCGGGGACCGTGTCTGGTGGGTAGTTTGACTGGGGCGGTCTCCTCCTAAAGAGTAACGGAGGAGCACGAAGGTTGGCTAAGCATGGTCGGACATCATGCGGTTAGTGCAAAGGCATAAGCCAGCTTGACTGTGAGAGTGACGGCTCGAGCAGGTACGAAAGTAGGTCTTAGTGATCCGGTGGTTCTGAATGGAAGGGCCATCGCTCAACGGATAAAAGGTACTCCGGGGATAACAGGCTGATACCGCCCAAGAGTTCATATCGACGGCGGTGTTTGGCACCTCGATGTCGGCTCATCACATCCTGGGGCTGAAGTAGGTCCCAAGGGTATGGCTGTTCGCCATTTAAAGTGGTACGCGAGCTGGGTTTAGAACGTCGTGAGACAGTTCGGTCCCTATCTGCCGTGGGCGTTGGAAGATTGAGAGGGGTTGCTCCTAGTACGAGAGGACCGGAGTGAACGCACCACTGGTGTTCGGGTTGTCATGCCAATGGCATTGCCCGGTAGCTAAGTGCGGAAGAGATAACCGCTGAAAGCATCTAAGCGGGAAACTTGCCTCGAGATGAGTCTTCCCTGTCACCTTGAGTGACCTAAAGGAACGTTTAAGACTAAGACGTTGATAGGCTGGGTGTGTAAGCGTAGCGATACGTTGAGCTAACCAGTACTAATGAACCGTGAGGCTTAACCTGACAACACCGAAGGTGTTTTGTCTGAGAGACAAAAAGTAGATGAAGTAAGCTTGTTTAAGATTGAAATTGCTGGTTATGACGAGAAATCGGAGTAACGGGTGATTAAACAGAATTTGCTTGGCGGCCATAGCGCAGCGGTCCCACCTGATCCCATGCCGAACTCAGAAGTGAAACGTTGTAGCGCCGATGGTAGTGTGGGGTCTCCCCATGTGAGAGTAGGGAACTGCCAGGCATTAAATTAAAGCATTAGTGTTGGAAAACATTAATCGCGAAAAGAATACGCGGAGCGGTAGTTCAGTTGGTTAGAATACCTGCCTGTCACGCAGGGGGTCGCGGGTTCGAGTCCCGTCCGTTCCGCCAACTATTTAGGGGCGTAGTTCAATTGGTAGAGCACCGGTCTCCAAAACCGGGTGTTGGGAGTTCGAGTCTCTCCGCCCCTGCCAGTTACCAATTAAGTAATAACAAAATTTATACTTCTTTGTAGCCCAGTTAATTAACTGGGCTTTTTGTTATCTATCATCCTCTAAATCGCTTTCTTTCTGAGCATTTATTATGCTCTATCCTAACAAACTGACTACACATATTTCCCTATATCAGCATATCAGTATGACACTATTATTATTTATTCTAATTAATGAAAAATAAGCTTAAATTCTACTGTGATCCATTGATAACTATAGAGAAATCTAAGCTTTATTGTTGGTTTATAGGCTGTTTTAATAACTGTTGTATTAATGCTTGTTGATCACTGTTATTTAGCCAAACAGCAAATAAAGGTTTTTGAACAATATCTGTTGAGGCTGGCATAAGATCAGAATAAAGATCACGCCAATGTGTGGGAAGAAAAGCAACAGCATGTGTTGTTTTCATTAATTGATAGGCAATAGTTGCTGAATTAGTGGTTAAAACAGGATCAATTTTTTGCTCTGTTCCATTTGGAAGAAAGGACTGAAAATCTGCACTCCACTCTATTTTGATAAATTGTGCTATTTCCTCTGTTCTATCTGATTTTATTCTCATCAACTGAAAAGTAATATTACCAATAATTTTACTTTCTAATTCATCCATCTTGGGTGCTTCAGTTGTAAAAAGAAGATCAAGTTCTCTTGCATGAAGTTGTTTTACAAGAGATTGCCTCGTAGAGACTCTAGATTCGATTCTGAGCTCTTTTCTTTCTAGATAAGATTCCTGTAACCAAGATGTTAGATAAGCTTCCCAGAGTGATGCTGTGGCGCCAATTGATAACTCAGAATGTTGAGATGCATGGCTAATTTCTTTTTTAGCTAAAAGCCATGTATTCATTAACGATTCAGCATAAGGAATAAGCCTTTCACCAGCAACAGTGAGGCGGATATTATTGCGGTGGCGGGTAAACAGATTTGTGCCTAATTGTGTTTCTAATTGCCGTATTCTAAAACTAACCGCAGATTGCGTTAAATAAAGAGATTCAGCGGCTCGGCCAAAGTGTCTAGTCTTACTGACTTCCAAAAAGGTTTTCAGTAATTCGGTATCCACATCTATCTCCAAAAAAATTTGTCGTTACGATTTAAATATTTTGTTTTACAGAACCGCATGACTATCTAATACTCCGCGCCATAAGTATGACGATAGAGAATTAGGAGTGTGTCAGATGGCAGAAAGTTTTATCACGACTAATCGTTTTTTTGACAATAAACATTATCCGCGTGGTTTTTCTCGTCATGGCGATTTCACTATCAAGGAATCCCAGATATTGGAACGTCATGGTCAAGCCTTTAATGAACTTGATCTAGGTAAACGAGAACCTACAACTGAAGCGGAAAAATTATTTGTTGCCATGTGTCGTGGCGAACGAGAAGCAGCAACGGTTGAAGAAAAAATTTGGAAGAAATATACCAGTCGTATAAGTCGTCCAAAACGTTTTCATACATTATCGGGTGGAAAGCCACAGCTCGATCCATCTGATGACTATACCGACTCTGATGATTAATATCATTAGTTTTAGTAAAAAGGGGCGTTTTTTCGCTCCTTTTTATTTATCCATCTAATTGCTTTTGTAAATAGATCATTAGCCTATCCATTGCGCGAAAGCTTAATGCTTCAATTAAATGATTTCTCTGTATTTTCTCTTCACCCGCAAGATCTGCAATTGTTCTCGATACTCTTAAGATTTTATGCCATGCGCGTATAGATAATCCTAATTTATTGAGTGTATCTTCAAGAAAAGTGGCATCACTGGTACTTAATGAGCAATAGCATTCAATTTCTTTTCCTGTTAGGTAAGTATTCACTTTTCCGCACCGTGAAAATTGTCGTTCTCTTGCTTGTAAAACTCTGGCTCTAATTGTCATGCTGTTTTCTGCCTCAAATGAAGGATGAATCAGTGTGCCTTGAGGAAGAAGGGGCATCTCGACCGATAAATCAAATCTATCTAAAAAAGGCCCAGAAACCTTGCTTAAATAGCGTAATATCTGTTTTATTGGTGCTCGATTATGATTACCTTGATAGTGCCCTGTTGGGCTTGGATTTAAAGCACCTATCAGTAAAACATTCGCTGGATAGCTTATTTTGGCTTTGGCTCGTGAAATAGTAATCTCTCTTGCATCAAGTGGCTCACGTAATGCATCAAGTACACGGCGTTCAAACTCAGGCAATTCGTCTAAAAACAAGATCCCATGATGTGCTAAGGTAATTTCTCCTGGTTTAGGGAGTGTTCCACCTCCCGTTAAAGCAACCGCAGATGAAGTATGATGCGGAGCTCTAAAAGGTCTTAAAGGCCATTTTCGTTCATTAAATGTGATTCCCCTTAAACTACTAATGACCAAGACATCAAGTGCTTCTTTAGGGGTTAAAGGTGGAAGAAGCGTACTTATTCTTTGTGCTAACATTGTTTTCCCAGTTCCCGGTGGGCCAAGAAATAAAATGTTGTGATTTCCTGCTGCTGTAATTTCTGCGGCTCTTTTTGCATTATTTTGACCAATTATATCGCTCATATCTTTATTATCTTGATTTTCAATTGCGTCATTAATAATAAATTCTTCAGCTTCAATTAATGGCGTATTATTTTCTAGATGATGACAAATTTCTAAAAGATGAGAGGCTAATAAAGCAGATCTATTTGGTAATAATGAAACTTCAGTCTGATGTTCTATTGATACAATACATATTCGATGATCTTTTGAAGCGCTAAGTATTGAAGGAATAATAGCGTTTACTCGTTGAAGTTTACCTGATAGTGCAAGCTCTCCAATAAACTCATAACGTTCTAATTTATTTGAGGTTAGCTGCTCTGATGCAATTAATATTGCAAGTGCAATAGGTAGATCATAACGTGCTCCTTCTTTGGGTAAATCGGCGGGCGAAAGATTAATTGTTATTCTTTTTGCTGGGTAAATATATCCACTATTAATTAATGCACTTCTTACTCTGTCTTTTGCTTCTTTAACGACTGTCTCAGGCAAACCCACTAATGTTAATCCAGGTAATCCTTGACTAATATGTGCTTCAATCGTAATAAGTGGTGCTGAAATTCCTAAAGAAGCACGAGTATATATTATTGCCAATGCCATTTTTTATTCTCCATTATTTTTAATCTTTTTAATTTATTTTTTCTTGCGTGTTAAATGGAGTATTAAATAAATGCGAGATAACTCTAAAATAAAATAACATATTGAAATATAATGAAAATAAATATTTAAATATAATTATTTTCAATAATATAAAATTAATTAAATATATATTTATCTTCAAAGTTTAAATAATAAAATTCAATAATGAAAAAAATAAAATAATAATAGCAATAACAGAGTTAATCACTATTAAATTAATTATTTTTAGATTAATGCTCTGTTGGTTGTTTTGATTATAAAAATATTTATAAAAATCATTGTGTTGAGATTATTTTCAAAATAAACGTTGTCAATTCTAAAATATCATGATAACTCTAAAAGGACAGAGTGAAAGAAAACACAACAAACATACATTTTAAATAAGAAAAGAAGTTATAAAACTATGAATACTATCGTCCTAGTGATTAGCCTAATTATTGTCAGCGTGGTGGTGATTATTAACCCACCGTGCGGGGCTGCACTAGGACGAAGAAAGGCTAACTAAACTAGCCGGATCTCTTAAAAACCCCCGCACCGAAAGGCGCGGGGGTTTTTTTTGAGCCTGAGTTTGAAAAAGAGATTAAATAGAAAATAAATTCAAATTAAACAAGAAGTTAAGATGGCAGGGTGAGAGAATGAATGGAGCACAGTGGTTAGTACAGGCATTACGAAAACAGCAAGTTGAAACCGTCTTTGGTTATCCTGGTGGTGCGATTATGCCTGTTTATGACGCACTCTATGATGGCGGTGTTGAACATATTTTATGTCGTCATGAACAAGGTGCTGCCATTGCTGCTATCGGTTTCGCCCGTTCTACTGGTACAACGGGGGTTTGTATTGCGACATCAGGCCCAGGCGCTACTAATGTTATCACTGGACTTGCTGATGCATTGTTAGATTCTGTGCCTGTTGTTGCCATCACAGGGCAAGTTGCCTCTGATTTAATTGGGACTGATGCATTCCAAGAGATTGATGTTTTAGGTCTTTCGTTGGCATGTACTAAACATAGTTTTTTAGTCTCATCTGTTGATGAATTACCAAGAGTGTTATCAGAGGCATTTTCTATAGCTTCTCAAGGCCGTCCTGGCCCTGTTTTAATTGATATTCCGAAAGATGTTCAATTAGCCGATGCTTCCCATTTATCAAATTATGAATTACCAGAGGAACAAGAATTTCCTTATCCAACACAAGAGCTAGTACAAGCTAAGCAGATGTTAGCACAGGCACAAAAACCTATTTTGTATGTAGGTGGTGGCGTTGCCATGAGCAATGCAGTGGAAGCATTAAGAGAGTTTGTAAAGCAAACTGAAATGCCAGTAGTTTCCACTTTAAAAGGGTTAGGCTGTGCCGATGCGTTAGATGCTAATTATTTAGGTATGTTAGGTATGCATGGCACTAAAGCGGCAAATTATGCTGTTCAGCGTAGTGATTTATTAATTGCTGTTGGTGCGCGTTTTGATGATCGCGTTACGGGGAAACTAAATACTTTTGCACCTAATGCCAAGGTTATCCATATCGATATCGATCATGCAGAATTAAATAAATTGAAACAGGCGCATGTTGCGTTATTGGGAGATGCTAAGGCGTTGTTGCCTGTTTTGTCTCAGCCATTATCTATCGCATCTTGGCAACAAGAAGTACAAGAATTAAAAACAGAACATGCTTGGCGTTATGATCATCCGGGCTCTGCAATTTATGCTCCTTTGTTATTAAAACAATTATCAGACGCCAAACCTAAAAATACCGTTGTGACAACAGATGTTGGCCAGCATCAAATGTGGTCAGCGCAACATATGACATTTGATGCACCTGAAAATTTTATCACCTCAAGTGGTTTAGGCACCATGGGGTTTGGTATCCCAGCGGCTGTTGGTGCTCAAATAGCTAGGCCAGATGCTTGTGTTATCTGCGTTTCAGGCGACGGCTCTTTTATGATGAATGTGCAAGAACTGGGCACAATCAAACGTAAACAATTACCAATTAAACTGGTGTTATTAGATAACCAACGTCTTGGTATGGTTCGCCAATGGCAAGAGCTATTTTTTGAACAACGTTATAGCGAAACAATTTTAACCGATAACCCAGATTTTGTTGCCTTAGCAAAAGCATTTGATATTCCAGGGCAACGTATTACAGAAAAAGCACAGGTTGTTGATGCAATTACATGTTTATTAGAGAGCGATGGCCCTTATTTATTACAGGTATCTATCGATGACGCTGAAAATGTCTGGCCTTTAGTTCCGCCGGGCGCAAGTAATGATGAGATGATGGAGAAATCAAAATGAACCAACACAATATCACAATTGAAGCCCGTTTTTGTCCAGAGATCTTAGAACGTATCCTGAGAGTTATCCGCCATCGTGGTTTTCATATATGCTCAATGAATATGAATATCACGGAAAGTAATAATATCAATTTAAGCCTGACTGTAAGCAGTCAGCGACCATTAGAACTTTTATGCAGCCAGTTAACAAAATTAGCTGATGTTGCAGGTATTCAAGTATCACATCAACAGAAAGAAAAATTACGATTCATGAGTGCACTCAGTGCCATGTAAGGATAAAAGAATGACAAAGCAAGCTGATTATATTTGGTTTAACGGTGAAATGGTTCCATGGGCTGAGGCAAAAGTACACGTTATGTCTCATGCATTACATTATGGAACTTCTGTGTTTGAAGGTGTGCGTTGTTATGATTCTCATAAAGGACCAGTGGTCTTTCGCCATCGTGAACACATGCAACGTTTACATGATTCAGCAAAAATTTATCGTATGCCTGTTGAGCAAAGTGTTGACGAATTAATGGAAGCATGTCGCGCAACTTTACGTAAAAACAAATTGGTCAGTGCTTATATTCGCCCATTAGTTTTCATCGGTGATGTTGGTATGGGGGTTAATCCTCCGGCTGGTTATAAAACGGATGTGATTATCGCGGCATTCCCTTGGGGAGCATATCTCGGTGAAGAAGCTTTAGATAAAGGTATTGATGCGATGGTTTCTTCTTGGCATCGTGCGGCACCCAATACTATCCCAACTGCAGCAAAAGCGGGCGGTAACTATTTATCATCATTATTAGTGGGTAGCGAAGCGCGTCGTCATGGCTATCAAGAAGGGATAGCATTAGATGTTCATGGTTATTTATCAGAAGGTGCAGGTGAAAACTTATTTGAAGTAAAAGATGGGGTTATCTTTACACCTCCATTTACTTCGTCAGCTCTGCCAGGGATCACTCGTGATGCCATTATTAAATTGGCAAAAGATCTGGGTTATGAAGTACGTGAGCAAGTGCTTTCTCGTGAGTCACTCTATCTTGCAGATGAAGTCTTTATGTCAGGTACCGCGGCAGAAATTACACCTGTACGTAGCGTTGATGGTATCCAAGTAGGTATCGGACGTTGTGGCCCTGTGACCAAAGCAATTCAAAAAGCGTTCTTTGGTCTGTTCACAGGTGAAACAGAAGATAAATACGGCTGGTTAGATCCAATCAATTCATAAACATAATCAAATAAATTTGTTTAGCGGGTAGATGTTCCCTACTCGCTTTCTTTATCGCAGGAGTGTGAAAAATGCCTAAATACCGTTCAGCAACAACGACACATGGTCGTAATATGGCTGGAGCCCGTGCCTTATGGCGTGCAACGGGAATGACTGATGCTGATTTTGGTAAACCCATTATCGCAGTTGTGAATTCATTTACGCAATTTGTACCAGGTCATGTGCATCTGCGGGATTTAGGAAAATTGGTTGCTGAGCAAATTGAAGCAGCTGGTGGTGTTGCTAAAGAATTTAATACCATTGCAGTTGATGACGGTATCGCAATGGGGCACGGTGGAATGCTTTATTCTTTACCATCGCGTGAGCTTATTGCTGATTCTGTCGAGTATATGGTTAATGCACACTGTGCTGATGCGATGGTGTGTATCTCAAACTGCGACAAGATCACTCCGGGAATGTTAATGGCGTCTTTACGTTTAAATATCCCAGTTATTTTTGTCTCTGGTGGGCCAATGGAAGCGGGTAAAACGAAGCTTTCAGATCAACTGATCAAATTAGATCTGGTTGATGCCATGATCCAAGGGGCAAATCCAAATGTCAGTGATGCTGATAGTGAACAAATTGAGCGATCAGCCTGCCCAACATGTGGCTCGTGTTCGGGTATGTTTACTGCAAACTCCATGAACTGTTTAACAGAAGCACTGGGATTATCTCAACCGGGAAATGGCTCATTGCTTGCAACTCATGCTGATCGTGAAACATTATTTATTAATGCGGGTAAGCGTATTGTTGAATTAACCAAACGTTATTATGAAAAAGATGATGAATCTGCATTACCACGCAATATTGCCAAAAAAGAAGCCTTTGAAAATGCAATGATTTTAGATATTGCAATGGGCGGTTCGACAAATACGGTTCTGCATTTATTAGCAGCAGCTCAAGAAGGTGAGGTTGATTTCACTATGGAAGATATCGACAGACTTTCTCGCCAAGTGCCTCATTTATGCAAAGTGGCTCCAAGTACACAAAAATATCATATGGAAGATGTTCACCGTGCAGGTGGAGTTATGGGTATTTTAGGTGAATTAGACAGAGCCGGATTACTCAACCGTAACGTAGGTAATATCTTAGGATTAAGCTTGCCAGAAACGTTAGCACAATATGATGTGATGTTAACACAAGATGAGCAAGTAAAATCAATGTTCCAAGCAGGCCCTGCAGGTATTCGTACAACAAAGGCTTTCTCTCAAAATTGTCGTTGGCCAACCTTAGATACTGATCGTGAAAACGGATGTATCCGTAGTAAAGAACATGCTTATAGCCAAGATGGTGGATTAGCGGTGTTATCTGGTAATTTAGCGAAAGATGGTTGTATTGTTAAAACAGCGGGCGTTGATGAAGATAACTTGATCTTTAGTGGTCCAGCAAAAGTATATGAAAGCCAAGATGATGCGGTAGAGGCCATTTTAGGTGGGAAAGTCGTTGCTGGCGATGTGGTAATTATTCGCTATGAAGGCCCTAAAGGTGGCCCTGGAATGCAAGAGATGTTGTATCCGACCTCTTATTTAAAATCAATGGGATTAGGGAAAGCTTGTGCACTTATCACTGACGGGCGTTTCTCTGGTGGAACATCAGGTTTATCTATCGGGCATGTTTCACCTGAAGCGGCAAATGGTGGCGTCATTGGTTTAGTGGAAGAAGGCGATATTGTCTCTATCAATATTCCAACCCGAGAGATCTCATTAAAGGTAGATGATAAAACGTTATCAGCTCGTCGTGATGCACAAAATGCTCGAGGTGATAAAGCATGGACACCACAAAATAGACAGCGCCAAGTTTCGTTTGCCTTACGTGCTTACGCCTCTTTAGCCACCAGTGCCGATAAAGGTGCGGTGCGTGATAAATCTAAATTAGGGGGGTAAGTGATGGCTGCCTTTAGACCTTTAAATTCAGCGCCAAGTAGCGCTGAGTATTTAAAAGCCGCACTAAGCGCACCTGTTTATGAGGCTGCAATAGTAACCCCGCTTCAAGAGATGACAAAAATCTCTGAGCGTTTAGAGAATACTATTTTAGTTAAGCGAGAAGACCGACAACCGGTTCATAGCTTTAAATTACGTGGTGCTTATACCATGATTGCGGGACTAACTCCTGAGCAAAAAGCGAAAGGTGTTGTGACTGCATCTGCGGGGAACCACGCGCAAGGCGTTGCGTTATCAGCGAATCGAATGGGTGTAAAGGCATTAGTCGTGATGCCAGTGGCAACGGCGGATATTAAAGTTGATGCTGTTCGTCAATTTGGTGGAGAAGCATTGCTTTATGGTGCCAACTTTGATGAAGCAAAAGCGAAAGCTATCGCGCTATCTGAAGAGATGGGATACACCTTTGTTCCGCCTTTTGATCATCCCGCAGTAATTGCAGGGCAGGCAACACTGGCAATGGAACTCTTACAACAAGATGTTCATCTTGATCGTATTTTCGTACCTGTTGGTGGTGGTGGCTTAATTGCTGGGGTCGCAGTATTAATCAAACAGCTTATGCCAGAAATTAAGGTAATAGGTGTTGAAGCTGAAGACGCTGCATGTTTAAAAGCTGCTTTAGAAGTCGGGCATCCCGTTGAATTAGCAAGAGTTGGATTCTTTGCTGAAGGTGTTGCGGTTAAACGTATCGGTGATGAAACGTTCCGTTTATGCCAAAAGTATGTTGATGATGTAATTACTGTTGATAGCGATGCAATTTGTGCTGCAGTAAAAGATTTATTTGAAGATGTACGTGCAATTGCAGAGCCTTCAGGTGCATTAGCATTAGCAGGGCTTAAAAAATATGTAGAAGAGCATCAAATCAAAGGTGAGCGTCTTGCGCATGTTCTTTCTGGTGCAAATGTGAATTTTCATGGCTTACGCTATGTTTCTGAACGCTGTGAACTCGGTGAAAAACGTGAAGCGCTATTGGCGGTGACTATTCCTGAACAAAAAGGGAGTTTCTTACGTTTTTGTCAAATCTTAGGTCAACGTGTTGTTACGGAGTTTAATTATCGTTATAGCGATGCTGATCCTGAAAATGCACGTATTTTTGTCGGTGTACGTTTAAGTCAAGGGCTCGCAGAGCGTAAAGAAATTTTACGTGAACTCACCGTTGCTGGTTATCAAGTTGCTGATTTATCTGATGATGAAATGGCAAAACTGCATGTGCGTTATATGGTTGGTGGGCGTCCGAATAAACCACTTAAAGAACGCCTATTTAGCTTTGAATTTCCAGAATCTCCGGGTGCTTTGATGAAGTTTCTAAAAACATTAGGGACTTATTGGAATATTACCTTATTTCATTATCGTAGCCATGGTACGGATTATGGGCGTGTGCTGGTGGCATTTGAACTTCCTGAAACGGAAGGGCGTTTTGAGCGACATTTAGATGACTTGGGTTATGAGTATCATGATGAGACAGGAAATCCTTCATTTCAATTGTTCTTGTCACCGCAAACAGCAAGTTTAGTCGTGGAGTAACCGCCAAAAAGCACTGATAACGGGTTCTTGAAGGCGTTTGTGTAATGCGCAAACGCCTAACTCAAAAGGTTCTACCATTGAAATATTATCCAATGAAGAGATGCGATTACGCACAGGCTCAGGACAGTTATCAACGACAACTTGTGGGATAAGCGCAATACCACAACCTAATGCAACCATTGAAACGATCGCTTCATGTCCCGAAACTGTCGCATAAATCGAAGGATTGTGGATACGATGACGCTTAAACCATAGCGCGATCCGTTGTCTTGATGGGCCATGTTCAGGAATGATAAACGGAATATTAAGCCAATCGGGCTTCTCTTGAGTTGCAAGATGGCGAACATTGCAAGGTAAAGCAGGCGCAATCAGTACTAATGGAATTTCGCCTATTTTTTCAAAACAGATATTTTCAGGAAGCTTTTCAGGTTTTCCTGCGATACCTAAATCAGCTTCATCAGATTGCACTTTATCGACTGCATCAGCTGCATCACCAGTGGTGAGTTTTATTTCAACTAATGGGTTTTCAGCTCGAAAGCGGTCAAGAATAGGCGGTAAATGACTGTAAGCGGCAGTAACAGAACAAAATAGGCGTAACTCACCAGAAAGGCTGGGGCTATTTTGGTTTAGCGTGTGTTTGAGTTGCTTATATTGCAACAAGGTTTGTTGGGCATAGCGCTTTAATTGTTCGCCAGCATCAGTAAGGGTGACTTGTCGGTTGTCACGTAAAAACAGTGGGTGGCCTAAGCTTTCCTCAAGGCGTTGAATTTGACGAGAGAGCGTAGAGGGGCTGACGTGCATAGCTTGTGCCGTCTTGGTGAAGTGGCAGCTTTCAGCTAAATGCAGGAAGAGTTTGAGATCACGAATATCCATTATCAGCCACCTTAGGTGATAAAAAAGAACGTTGCGTTTTTTGCAACACTATCTTGTAAATATATCAATTTAAGCAATGGCTTTCATCCCATATAGTAAAGTCATGCAACACCTCACGGAGAGTGAGGATAATAATAGCAAACACATACACAACGATTTTGGAGTCTTCTATGACAAATTATTTTAATACATTGAATCTGCGTCAGCAGTTGTCGCAATTAGGTAAATGTCGCTTTATGTCACGCGAAGAATTTGCTGATGAAGCAAATTACCTGAAAGGCAAAAAAGTCGTTATTGTTGGTTGTGGCGCTCAAGGCCTTAACCAAGGTTTAAATATGCGTGATTCAGGTTTGAATATCGCGTATGCCTTACGCCAAGAAGCGATTGATGAGAAACGTGCCTCATGGCGTCGTGCAACCGAAAACGGTTTTGAGGTTGGAACCTATGAAGCACTTATCCCACAAGCAGATTTAGTCGTTAACTTAACGCCAGATAAACAACACTCAGCGGTTGTTCAAGCGGTTCAACCGCTGATGAAATCAGGTGCAGCATTAGGCTATTCTCATGGTTTTAATATCGTTGAAGTCGGCGAAAAGATCCGTGATGACATTACCGTTGTTATGGTTGCACCAAAATGTCCGGGTACAGAAGTTCGTGAAGAATATAAGCGTGGCTTTGGTGTTCCAACATTGATTGCTGTTCACCCAGAGAACGATGCAAAAGGCGAAGGTATGGCTATAGCCAAAGCATGGGCTGCCGCAACAGGTGGTCATCGAGCGGGTGTTTTAGAATCCTCTTTCGTTGCTGAAGTAAAATCAGACTTAATGGGTGAACAAACCATTCTGTGCGGTATGTTACAAGCTGGCTCACTGTTATGTTACGACAAAATGGTTGCAGATGGTGTTGAGCCGGGCTATGCAGGTAAATTGCTTCAATTTGGTTGGGAAACCATTACAGAAGCCTTGAAGCAAGGTGGTATCACCTTGATGATGGACAGATTATCTAATCCGGCAAAAATGCGCGCCTATGCATTATCAGAACAATTAAAAGAGATCATGGCTCCACTGTTTGCTAAACATATGGATGACATCATTTCAGGGAAATTCTCTGAGACAATGATGGCTGACTGGGCTAATGACGATAAAAACTTGCTGACATGGCGTGAAGAGACTGGGGCGAGTGCCTTTGAAAATTACCCTGAATATGAAGGGAAAATCAGTGAGCAAGAGTACTTTGATCACGGTGTATTAATGGTTGCAATGGTTAAAGCTGGCGTTGAATTAGCCTTTGATACGATGATTGAAGCGGGTATCTTTGCTGAATCAGCATATTATGAATCACTGCATGAGTTGCCATTAATCGCCAATACCATTGCTCGTAAGCGCTTATATGAAATGAATGTGGTTATCTCTGATACAGCAGAATATGGTAACTACCTGTTCTCATTCGCTGTTGTTCCTATGCTGAAAGAGTTTATGACAACATTGCAATCTGGTGATTTAGCGAAAAAAGTTCAAGATAATGGAACAGATAACGCACAATTACGTGATATCAACGAAGCAATTCGCCAACATCCAATTGAGACTGTTGGTAAAACATTACGTGGTTATATGACAGATATGAAACGTATCTCTGTTGGTGGGTAATTTGTTGTTGTACTTTATGCGATAAAAAGCGTAAAAATAAGAGTAAAATTTAATCTATTGAAAACCGTATTTCTTAATGGAGTACGGTTTTTTGTTTTTATAGTGTGAGAAAAATTGGAAGAGGGAATACTCAAGACTTTGAGCGCTTTCTGCTACAATTATCCCCCGTTATGTTCTTGGTTAATGAAGTTTGGAAAAAGTATGCGATTAAATCCTGGTCAACAAAAAGCAGTAGAATATGTGTCAGGCCCTTGCTTGGTCTTGGCAGGAGCAGGGTCGGGTAAAACACGGGTTATTACTAATAAAATTGCCCACCTTATTCGTCAATGCCAATACCCAGCAAAGCAAATTGCGGCGGTGACGTTTACCAATAAAGCTGCGCGTGAAATGAAAGAGCGAGTTGCTCAAACCTTAGGTCGCCAAGAAGCGAAAGGATTAATGATCTCAACGTTTCATACATTGGGATTAGAAATTATTAAACGCGAATATAAAGCGTTAGGGATTAAAGCTAAATTTTCATTGTTTGATGACCAAGACCAATCTGCATTACTTAAAGAATTAACGGCTGATTTATTAGAAGAAGATAAAGATTTACTTTCCCAGTTAAAGAGCCAAATCTCTAACTGGAAAAATGACATGCTCACACCAGAGCAAGCCACAGGAATGGCGAGATCGCAACAAGATCATACTTTTGCCGAATGCTTTCGACGTTACGAGCAACATCTGCGTAGTTGTAATGTACTCGACTTTGATGACTTAATTAGCCGACCAACCTTGTTATTGCGCACGAATGAAGAAGTGAGAGAGCGTTGGCAAAGACGTATCCGCTATTTGCTGGTGGATGAATATCAAGATACAAATACAAGCCAATATGAATTGGTAAAATGGCTGGTGGGTGAAAGGGCTCGTTTTACTGTTGTAGGTGATGATGACCAATCCATTTATTCTTGGCGTGGTGCTCGTCCTCAAAATTTAGTGTTGTTACAAAAAGACTTTCCACAACTTAATGTGATCAAACTTGAGCAAAATTACCGATCTTCAGGGCGTATTTTAAAATCAGCGAATATATTGATTGAAAATAACCCTCATGTTTTTGAAAAACGCTTATTTTCAGAATTAGGTTATGGTGATGAACTGCGAGTTTTAACCGCCAATAATGAAGAGCATGAAGCTGAACGTGTCGCGGGTGAGTTAATTGCTCATCACTTTATTAATAAAACTAATTATAAAGATTACGCGATACTTTATCGTGGTAACCATCAGTCTCGTATTTTTGAAAAATATCTGATGCAAAATCGCATTCCTTATCGTATTTCGGGGGAAACCTCTTTTTTCTCACGAGAGGAAATAAAAGATATTCTTGCTTATTTACGAGTTATTACTAATCCTGATGATGATGCGGCATTTTTACGTATTGTGAATAAACCTCGCCGTGAAATTGGGCCAATAACAATCCAAAAATTAGGTGAATGGGCAAAGATTCGAGATAAAAGCTTATACAATGCCTGTTTTGATTTAGGATTAAGCCAAACGCTAACTGGGCGAGGTTTAAATTCATTACAAGCATTCTCACAATGGATGTCGCGTATAGTGCAAAAATCAGAACGAGAGCCACTGTTGGCCGTGCGTGATTTATTGCATGAAATGGATTATGAAAGTTGGCTATATGAAACCTCAAGTAGTGCAAAAGCTGCGGAAATGAGGATGAAAAATATTAATCAGCTATTTTCATGGATGAGTGAAATGCTAGAAGGTGATGAATTACATGAACCTATGACGCTTTCTCAAGTGGTTAACCGTTTTACCTTGCGCGATATGATGGAGCGCGGTGAAACAGAAGAAGAGCTAGATCAAGTTCAATTAATGACATTGCATGCCTCTAAAGGTCTTGAATTTCCACATGTTTTTTTAGTGGGAATGGAAGAAGGCATATTGCCACATCAAAGCAGTATTGATGAAGATAATGTTGAAGAAGAAAGACGTCTTGCTTATGTGGGCATAACTCGCGCACAAAAAACACTCACGTTTACATTATGTAAAGAAAGACGTCAATATGGTGAATTAATCAAACCAGATCCGAGTCGTTTTCTTTATGAATTACCTCAAGATGATTTGAATTGGGATACCAATAAAAAGAAAGTATTAAGTGCTGAGGAAAAACAAGAGAAAGGGCAAAAAGGTGTTGCTGGACTAAAAGCAATGCTAGCAAAGCATAAACCTGAATAGCATAAGACTTGGTAGATAAAATTAACCCCTTGGCATATTGATGTTCAAGGGGTTTTTATTTTTGTATAAGTAAAAAGTTAACTTATACGAGAGCTATTTTGTTCTTCAATCATTAAAGACCAATGCACATAACTCTGTAGTTGGATCTCTTCTTGGAGGTTTTCAGCACGTAATGGATGCTCATTAAGCCACTGATAAGGCAGGGTAATAATGAGTGTTTCACCCTCTGTGCGTAATCGTAATGCGGGAAGTGTATCATCGCGGCGACGGCTAGCAAAAATAATGGCTAAGCGCAGTAAACGCACTAGTCGATTGGCTTGGCTTATCGGTAGCGCGTTTTGATGATTAAGGGGCGCAAGATCGATGATCCCTGTTTGATTTTTTAGCAACGATGCTAATAAACGTCGTTGTGCTGGTGTGTATCCAGGTAAATCAAGATGAGAAAGTAGATAGCTTGCATGTGACGGTGCTTGACGAAAATCAACACTTAGGCCAATTTCATGTAATGCGCTGGCACTATTAAGTAATTCACGACAGCGATTATCTAACTGCCAACTTTTACTGACTTGAATAAAAAAATGTTCAGCCAGTTGTTGTACGCGGTGTGCTTGCTCAATATCAATTTGAAAGCGACGTTGGATATTGCGAAGGGTGCGTTGGCGAATATCTTGCTCAATAGGTAAGTGCAACATGCCATAGACTAGGCCCTCTCTTAATGCGCCTCCTGCAAGGATCATATTTTCAATGTGCAAGGTTTCGAATATGGCGATCAATATAGCAAGCCCACTTGGAAATACTAAGGCTCGCTCAAAAGTGAGCCCTTCAATTTCCAATTCTTCCAACTTTCCACATTCAATAGCTTTATGTTTAAGTCGTTCCAACTTAGGCAAGGTAATTAATTCATCCATTCCTTGCGCAATCATGATCTCTTGCAGTGCTTGAACAGTACCTGATGCACCCACGCAGACTTGCCAACCTTGTTGAAGTAATTTCTCTGCAATTGGGGAAAGTATCGCTTTCGCCGCATCTTGTGCTTTGGCAAAATTTTCTTGAGTGAGAGTGCGATCAGTAAAATAGCGCTCTAACCAAGTCACGCAGCCCATGCTTAGGCTCATCAATTGCGTTGTTTTAGCGCCTGTACCAGTTACTAACTCAGTGCTTCCACCGCCAATATCCACCACTAAACGCTGTTCTGCACCACCTGTGGTATGTGCAACACCACGGTAGATAAGGCGTGCTTCCTCCTCACCACTAATGACATGAACCGTATTACCCAGAATTTCAGAGGCTTTAGCGACAAAGATATCTGCATTTTTAGCAATACGTAATGTGGCTGTTGCGACGACTTTGATTTGTTCTGCTGGAATATCACGCAGATATTCAGAAAACAGTCGTAAACATTGCCAGCCACGTTCCATTGCCTGTTCTGACAATTCATTTTCACTGTTTAGGCCTGCTGCTAGTCGAACTTTACGTTTCACGCGGGAAAGTACTTGTATTGATCCCGCAATTTCTCGAACGACTAACATATGAAAACTGTTAGAACCTAAATCAATAGCAGCATAAAGTGATGAAGATTTCAGCATAATTTATGGATGACTCGGGCGTTTATTTCGGTTGTTACGTTGAGTATTATTTCCTCGGTTTCGCGACGGCGCATTATTGCGACGGGGCTGACCTTGGCGAGGACGGTGACGACGTTTAGGCTCAGGAAGATCTGTCAATAACGCATCACTATTATATTTACTCACAGGAATAGCATGTTGAATATAGGTCTCAATTGCAGGTAAATTTAGAGCATATTCTTCACATGCAAGACTGATTGAATTGCCACTATTACCCGCACGTCCCGTTCTACCAATGCGGTGAACATAATCTTCACAATCATCAGGTAAATCATAGTTAAAAACATGCGTTACAGATGGAATATGAAGACCTCTAGCTGCAACATCGGTGGCAACCAGAATATCAATATTACCTTGGGTAAAATCTTCTAAAATACGTAGACGTTTTTTCTGAGGAACATCACCTGTTAATAAACCAACGCGGTGTCCATCTGCGGCAAGGTGTGCCCAAATGTCATCACAACGATGTTTTGTATTGGCAAAAATGATACAGCGATCAGGCCATTCTTCTTCAATTAACGTTTGGAGAAGGCGCATTTTCTCTTCATTTGAAGGATAAAAAAGTTCTTCTTTTATACTAAAACCTGTTTTTTGTTCAGGCTCTACTTCAACGTATTCAGGATTATTCATTTGTTCAAAGGCAAGTTCCCTTACACGGTAAGATAGTGTTGCAGAGAACAACATATTCATACGTTCAGCCGCAACTGGCATACGACGGAAGATCCAACGAATATCTTTAATAAAGCCAAGATCGTACATTCTGTCCGCTTCATCAAGTACCACAACTTGGATTGCGCTAAGATTGACATGACCTTGCTTAACGTAGTCAATTAAACGACCTGTTGTGCCAATAACGATATCGACACCATTACTTAATACTTTGAGTTGTTCGTCATAGCCATCGCCACCGTAGGCTAGACCCATTTTTATCCCTGTATTTTGCGCAAGCTCTTTAGCATCAGAATAGATCTGCACGGCTAATTCGCGTGTTGGCGCCATAATAAGTGCACGAGGTTGATTGGTTTCATGCCCTTCTTTAGCAGGGTGTGTTAAAAGATAATGAAACGTTGAGGTTAAAAACGCCAACGTTTTGCCTGTTCCTGTTTGGGCTTGCCCGGCAATGTCTTGACCTTTCACAGTGATAGGTAACGTCAATGCCTGAATTTGTGTACAATTAGAGAACCCTTTTTTCTCAAGGGCTTCTATCACTTTTGGATGCAAGGCGAAGTCGGAAAACTTCTTTTCTGTCAAATATGTTTTGCTCATAATGTAATAGAATATCAGTTATGGGTTGCATTACAAAAGTTTATCCGCTGAAATGCAGACAGACTTTTGTTATTTAATGTTACACTGGTACGGTCAATATTATTCTTTGGAGTAGAACAATGAGCGATAAAATCCTTCACTTATCTGACAGCAAATTCGATGCTGATGTATTAAATGCAACCGGCCCCGTGCTCGTTGATTTCTGGGCTGAATGGTGTGGCCCATGTAAAATGATTGCTCCTATTCTAGATGAAGTTGCAACAGAATACGCTGGTAAATTAACAGTTGCGAAGCTAAACATCGATCAAAACCCGCTGACAGCACCAAAATACGGTATTCGCGGTATTCCTACACTGATTTTATTCAAAAACGGTGCAGTTGCAGCGACTAAAGTAGGCGCATTGTCAAAAACTCAACTAAAAGAGTTTTTAGACGAAAATATCTAATTTGATTTAGATATCAAAAATAAAGTAGGACGTTTAGACCTTGTCAGTATTTCTGTTATTGACCGCTAGACGTCCGCTTCGAAGCATGATAAGTTAGCGCCACTTACATAATATATCGGATCTTCTTGTCAATATGATTAGACATGATTAAATAAGTCTGAGATATTGAATATCAAGCGTGCAAAGTAATAGAATTGAATAACATGATATGATATTTAATCTAATATGATATTTAATATAAGTAATCTGAATTCATCTAACCAGTCAAGTTGCCTTAGAATAATCTATAGTATTCAGGGAATATAAATTTTTCCAAGTATGTTCCTAACCCATAAGTTGAAAGTACACTCATAGCATTGAGACAATGAATGTCACTTCTCTGGGTATAAAGCAGACTGGTCTAATAGTATTAATACTCTCTAACATTATCATTTTAGTTATACCCTTATGTTAGAAAGTTATAATCTGTAATTTTACACATGACGAAACTGACAGCGATTCGCTGTTATACTATTCACGTTCATAGTTCGAGAGTTACCCCGAGTTATTAAGAACCCACCATTATGAATCTTACCGAATTAAAAAATACGCCGGTATCAGAATTGATAGCACTTGGCGAAAATATGGGGCTAGAAAACCTAGCTCGAATGAGAAAGCAAGACATTATTTTCTCTATCTTGAAGCAACACGCGAAAAGTGGAGAAGATATTTTCGGCGACGGTGTGCTGGAAATATTGCAGGATGGCTTCGGCTTCCTACGTTCCGCAGACAGTTCCTACCTTGCTGGTCCCGATGATATCTATGTTTCTCCAAGTCAAATTCGCCGTTTTAACCTTCGCACTGGTGACACTATCGCAGGGAAAATCCGTCCTCCTAAAGAAGGTGAACGCTATTTTGCCCTCCTAAAAGTTAATGAAGTTAACTTTGATAAACCAGAAAATGCCCGCAGTAAAATCCTCTTTGAAAACTTAACACCTTTACATGCTAATAATCGTTTACGCATGGAACGTGGTAATGGTTCAACAGAAGACTTAACCGCGCGTGTTCTTGACTTAGCGGCACCAATCGGCCGTGGTCAACGTGGTCTTATCGTTGCTCCACCAAAAGCGGGTAAAACCATGTTGCTGCAAAATATCGCAGCAAATATTGCTCATAACTACCCTGATTGCGTATTGATGGTACTTCTGATTGATGAACGTCCAGAAGAAGTCACCGAGATGCAGCGCTTGGTTAAAGGTGAAGTTATCGCATCGACTTTTGATGAACCCGCTTCTCGTCACGTACAAGTTGCAGAGATGGTCATTGAAAAAGCAAAACGTTTAGTTGAGCATAAAAAAGACGTTATCATCCTGCTAGACTCTATTACTCGTTTAGCGCGTGCTTATAACACTGTTGTACCTTCGTCAGGTAAAGTGTTAACTGGTGGTGTGGATGCAAACGCATTACATCGTCCTAAACGCTTCTTCGGTGCAGCACGTAATGTTGAAGAAGGTGGTAGCTTAACTATCATTGCAACAGCGCTCGTTGATACTGGTTCTAAAATGGACGAAGTTATCTACGAAGAATTTAAGGGTACAGGTAACATGGAATTACACCTGTCTCGTAAAATTGCTGAAAAACGTGTTTTCCCAGCGATCGATTATAATCGTTCTGGTACACGTAAAGAAGAATTGCTGACGACTCAAGATGAGTTACAAAAAATGTGGATCCTGCGTAAGATTATTCATCCTATGGGTGAAATTGACGCGATGGAATTCCTCATTAATAAATTAGCGATGACGAAGACAAATGAAGAGTTCTTTGACTTTATGAAACGCTCATAAGATTTATTAACAAAGCTGCTGAGCTAATTAAAATATTAAAAGAGTGTGGTCTGTTACAGAATAAGTAATATCCCCTCAATTTATATGCTGTTAAGCTCGTTTACTTTGTTAGAATGACGATATGATAAAAACGCCACACTATTGTGGCGTTTTTTGTTTTTATTTTTTATGGGTGTAATTAAATTTTGAGTGCAATATCTTAGCGAGAAGTTGGTATATATATTGCATGTTTTAGTAATTGATAAAAATAGCGATGGCATCAATAAAAATAGTTAAGGAAAACTTATAATTGATGAAGGGTGGTGAGTTTTGAATAAACTCGTCGTGGTGGAGCTGGAAAAAAGAATAAAAACACATGGAAGGGTAAAATAACCAGCTATATTTATTATAGAGAACAGTACTGTGGATATACTAAAAATGAGCACAAGCGTTTTTTATGTGTTCTTATTTTCTTTCGCATTTTTATTCTTGGCTCGTAAAATTGCAAAAAAAATAGGACTCGTGGATAAACCGAATTATCGTAAAAAACATCATGGATTGATCCCTCTTGTGGGCGGGATTTCAGTCTATTTTGGTATTGTTTTCGCATTTTATATTTCAGATATCTACATTCCTCATAAGGAATTGTATCTGGCATGTGCGGGACTTCTTGTTTTTATCGGTGCGTTAGATGATCGCTTCGATATTAGCGTCAAAATAAGAGCAACTATCCAAGCATTTGTTGGGATCGTGATGATGGTGGGGGCAGGATTAAAACTGGACACACTTGGTCATGCTTTTGGTCCTTGGGAAATGCATTTAGGACCTTTTGGTTACATTGTGACACTTTTTGCCGTTTGGGCAGCAATTAATGCTTTCAATATGGTTGATGGTATTGATGGGTTATTAGGTGGTCTTTCTTGTGTTTCTTTTGGCGCGTTAGGTATTTTGTTATATCAAAGTGGTAATTCTGCGCTCGCATTCTGGTGTTTCTCATTTATTGCCGCAATTTTGCCTTATATCCTTTTAAACCTAGGGGTTTGCGGTAAAAAATTCAAAGTCTTTATGGGGGATGCTGGTAGTACCCTGATTGGGTTTACAATTATTTGGCTATTAGTTGCATCAACACAGACTCAGCCTCGTCCTGTAAAAGCAGTCACTGCATTATGGATAATTGCTATTCCTCTTATGGATATGGTGGCAATTATGTACCGCCGTTTACGTAAAGGGATGAGCCCTTTCTCACCAGACCGTCAACATATTCATCATTTGATTATGCGTGCGGGTTTTACCTCTCGCCAAGCCTTTATTTTAATAACTGTGGCTGCTGCACTTTTAGCCGCGATTGGTATTATTGGTCAAAACCTATCATTTGTCCCTGAATGGTTCATGTTGGCATTATTCTTGCTTGCATTTGTTATGTATGGTTATTGCATTAAACGCGCGTGGCGAGTCGCTCGTTTTATTAAACGACATAAGCGCCGCTTACGTAGAGCAACACAACAGCATTAATATAAGCAGAGGTCTTTTAACGTGATGAACTCGGAAAATAACGCCTCCCGACAGGGTAATCAGCCAGATAATGAACTCGATATCAGAGGTCTTTGTTGTGCGCTTTGGTCAGGAAAAAGCTGGATTATAGGGTTCGCTCTGCTTTTTGCCGTGATTGCACTTGGGGCATCTTATTTGATGCAACCTAAATGGAGTGCAATCGCAATGACAGAGAAACCAACGATAAATAACTTAGGCAGTTATTATTCGCAATCTCAGTTTTTACGTAATCTTGATACACAAATTAATCCATCAGCACAAACCCCAGCTTTAAGTATTCCTGATGAAGCTTATCAAGAGTTTGTTACTCAAATTGCTGCTTTTGATACTCGTCGCGAGTTTTGGCTACAAACGGATTATTTCAAGCAACGCAAAGAAAATGATGAGCAAGCTAATGCTGCGTTATTGGATGAGTTAATTAACAATATTCAATTTACGCCTTCTGATGAGAAAAAGTTGGTTAATGATCAATTAAGACTCATTGCAGAATCATCAAAAGAGGCGAGCCAATTATTAAATGAGTATATCGCTTTCGCTAATAAAAGAGCATCTACTCATCTTAATGATGAAGTGATAACCGCATGGGCAACAAGAACACAGTCAATGAAAGCGTTAGTTAAACGCCAAGAAATGGCAGCTCAAGCGGCTTACCAACGTCAAATTAACTTATTAGAGCAATCAATAAAAGTTGCTGAGAAACAAGGTATTTCTCAAAAACAGACCTCTATTGCGATTGATGAGTTACCTGACTCTAAATTATTTCTGCTAGGCGTTCCTCTATTGCAATCGCAACTAGAAACTTTAGTAGCAACAGGTGCTGATTTTGATAGTGATTATGATCAAAATACAGCAATGTTAGCGACCCTCGCTGTGGGGGCAAAATTGCAAGATAACTTCCAAACTTACCGTTTCTTACGTACTCCTGAAGATCCTGTAAAACGTGATAGTCCTCGTCGTGCCTTTATGATGGTGCTTTGGGGTGCAATTGGTGTATTGGCAGGTGCAGGTGTTGCATTAGTAAGACGTAGCTCATTAAAAAAATAATAATTATTAAATTTTGTCTGATGACAATAACGAGACATCAGGTGTTTCGGCACCTGATGTATTGAGTATAAGGGCATATTGCTTTCCCAAAAATAAGCGATATAACAACGAAAAAAAGAGAGCCACTGTGAAAGTGTTGACTGTTTTTGGCACACGCCCTGAAGCGATAAAAATGGCACCTTTAGTGCACGCTTTAGCAAATGATGATTCGTTTGAAGCGAAGGTATGTGTTACGGCCCAACATCGAGAAATGCTTGATCAGGTATTAAATCTTTTTGAGATCAAACCAGATTATGATCTCAATATTATGAAACCAGGACAAGATTTAACGGATATTACCTGTCGTATTTTAGAAGGGTTAAAACCGGTATTAGCATCATTCCAACCTGATGTTGTTTTGGTGCATGGTGATACAACGACAACCATGGCAGCAAGTTTAGCCGCTTTTTATCAACGAATTCCGGTTGGTCATGTGGAAGCAGGATTGCGTACAGGTAATCTTTATTCACCATGGCCAGAAGAAGCCAACCGTACCATTGCAGGGCATCTTGCCATGTATCATTTCGCGCCAACAGAGACAGCAAAATTAAATCTGGTACGAGAAGCGGTTGCAGATAAAAATATTTTTGTTACCGGAAATACTGTTATTGATGCACTGTTTTGGGTGAGTGATAGAGTGATGGGCAATCAAACACTCTTGAATGAACTCGCTGTAAACTATCCTTTTATTCAGCCAGATAAAAAAATGATCCTTGTGACGGGGCATCGTCGCGAAAGCTTTGGTGGTGGTTTCGAACGTATTTGCCAAGCATTAGCTGAAATTGCCTTAGCGCACCCTGATGTTGAAGTTGTCTATCCTGTTCACTTAAACCCAAATGTGAGTGAGCCTGTTCAACGCATTCTTCACGGTATTGACAACATTAAACTAATACAGCCACAAGATTATCTCCCATTTGTTTATCTAATGAACCATGCTTACCTTATTTTGACCGATTCTGGTGGGATCCAAGAAGAAGCGCCTTCATTAGGTAAGCCCGTTCTGGTCATGCGAGACACAACAGAGCGCCCAGAAGCAGTTGAAGCGGGTTCTGTTCGCCTGGTGGGAACCGACACCAAACGTATTGTTAGCGAAGTAACCTCTTTATTGACAGACGAAAACGCGTATCACCAAATGAGTAAGGCGACAAATCCTTATGGTGATGGACATGCCTGCCAACGTATTCTTGAAGCATTGAAAAAAAATCAGGTGACATTATGAGTTTTGAAACTATTTCTGTTATCGGCCTCGGCTACATTGGTTTACCTACAGCGGCAGCTTTTGCCTCTCGTAAAAAAAGCGTCATTGGTGTTGATGTTAATCAGCATGCAGTTGATACAATTAATAAAGGTCAAATTCACATTGTTGAACCTGATCTCGATAAAGTTGTTAAACAAGCCGTTGAAGAGGGGCATTTAAAAGCCTATACCACGCCACAGCCAGCAGATGCTTTCCTTATTGCGGTACCAACACCGTTTAAAGGTGAACATGAGCCTGATTTAGCCTATGTTGAATCAGCGGCTCGCTCTATTGCACCTGTACTGAAAAAAGGTGACCTTATTATCCTTGAATCGACGTCACCTGTTGGTTCTACTGAACAAATGGCACTGTGGTTAGCCGAAGCTCGCCCAGATTTAACGTTCCCTCATCAAGACGGTGAAGAAGCAGATATTGATATTGCTTATTGTCCTGAGCGTGTATTACCAGGCCAGGTTATGATTGAGCTTATTCGTAATGACCGAGTTGTTGGTGGGATGAACCGTAAATCCTCCGAGCGTGCGAGTGAGCTATACAAAATTTTCCTTGAAGGTGAATGTGTTATCACCAATGCACGTACCGCAGAAATGTGTAAGCTAACGGAAAATAGCTTCCGTGATGTTAATATTGCATTTGCTAACGAATTATCGCTGATTTGCGCTGACCAAGATATCAATGTGTGGGAGCTAATTAGCTTGGCGAACCGCCATCCACGCGTCAATATTTTACAACCAGGTCCAGGTGTTGGTGGACACTGTATCGCAGTTGACCCTTGGTTTATCGTGTCACAAAATCCAAAGCAATCTCGTTTAATTCACACTGCGCGTTTAGTCAATGATGGCAAACCAGTGTGGGTTATTGATCAAGTGAAAGCTGCGGTTGCTGATTGCCTGACTGAAACGGGTAAACGTGCTAATGAAATTAAAATAGCCTGCTTTGGTTTAGCCTTTAAACCTAACATTGATGATTTACGTGAAAGCCCAGCTATGAACATCACCAAACAAGTGGCAGATTGGCACAGCGGTACAACATGGGCTGTTGAACCTAATATTCATGAGTTACCAACAAAACTGAAAGGGATCACGGAGTTAGTGTCAACTGAGCAAGCATTAAAAGATGCTGATATTGTCTTGATGCTCGTTGATCATCAGCAATTTAAAGCGATCCCAGGTAGTAAAGTCACTCAAAAATGGATTGTAGATACGAAAGGAGTATGGCGTTGAAACGCATTCTAGTTACGGGTGGAGCCGGTTTTATCGGCTCTGCTGTTGTTCGACATATTATTGAAAACACCAATGACAGTGTTGTTGTGGTGGATAAGCTGACTTATGCCGGTAATTTAGAGTCATTAGCGACAGTGGCTAACAGTGAACGCTATGCGTTTGAGCAAGTTGATATCTGTGATAGAGCAGAGCTTGACCGCTTATTTGCTCAATATCAACCAGATGTTGTGATGCATTTAGCAGCAGAAAGTCATGTTGACCGTTCTATTGATGGTCCTGCGGCATTTATTGAAACCAATATTGTCGGTACTTACACATTACTGGAAGCGGCTCGTCATTATTGGCAAGTACTCTCTGAAGATAAGAAAGCGGCATTTCGTTTTCACCATATCTCAACAGATGAAGTATATGGCGATCTAGAAGGTACAGATGATTTCTTTACTGAAACCACACCTTATGCCCCAAGTAGCCCTTATTCTGCTTCTAAAGCATCAAGTGACCATTTAGTACGTGCATGGTTACGGACTTATGGCTTACCTACGGTGATCACAAACTGTTCAAATAACTATGGCCCTTATCATTTCCCTGAAAAATTAATCCCTTTAATTATTTTAAATGCGATTTCAGGAAAGCCATTACCTGTCTATGGAAAAGGTGAGCAAATTCGTGATTGGCTCTATGTTGAAGATCATGCTCGAGCTCTCTATTTAGTCGCAACAACAGCAACACCGGGTAAAACCTACAATATTGGTGGTCATAATGAACGCCGTAATATTGATGTTGTTAAAACAATTTGTGCGCTATTAGAAGAGTTATATCCAGCAAAACCAGAAGGTGTTGCTCAATACGCTGATTTAATTACATATGTAAAAGATAGACCTGGTCATGATCTGCGTTATGCCATTGATGCTGCGAAAATTGAAGCTGAATTAGGTTGGAAGCCCGAAGAGACATTTGAATCAGGTATTCGTAAAACTGTTTTGTGGTACTTAAATAACGAAACATGGTGGAAACGTGTACTTGATGGCTCTTACGCAGGTGAACGTTTAGGGCTTGGAAACTGATTAAGTAAAAGGATAAATGATGAAAGGTATTATTCTAGCGGGTGGCTCTGGTACACGACTACATCCGATAACCAAAGGGGTATCGAAACAGTTGTTGCCTATCTACGATAAGCCCATGATTTATTATCCGCTTTCAGTTCTGATGCTTGCTGGTATTCGAGATATTTTGATCATCACAACACCCGATGACATGACCTCATTTCAACGTTTATTAGGTGATGGTTCTGCATTTGGTGTTCATCTTCAATATAAAATACAGCCATCGCCAGATGGTTTAGCTCAAGCGTTTATTTTAGGTGAAGAATTTATTGGTGATGATCATTGCTGTTTAGTGTTAGGCGATAATATCTATTTTGGTCAAGGGTTTAGTCCAAAACTAAAACAAGTTGCTCAACGTGAACGCGGAGCGACAGTTTTTGGTTATCAAGTAATGGACCCTGAACGATTTGGTGTTGTTGAATTTGATGATAATTTCAAAGTACTGTCGATTGAAGAAAAGCCGGAACAGCCTAAATCTAATTGGGCAGTAACAGGGCTTTACTTCTACGATAACCGTGTGGTGGATTTTGCTAAAAAAGTAAAACCCTCAATTCGTGGTGAACTAGAAATTACGTCTATTAATCAGATGTATCTTGAGTGTGGTGAGCTTAATGTTGAACTGTTAGGGCGTGGTTTTGCATGGTTAGATACCGGCACTCACGACAGTTTAATTGAAGCCAGTACTTTCGTTCAAACAGTTGAAAAGCGCCAAGGATTTAAAGTGGCGTGTCTTGAAGAGATTGCTTGGCGTAATGGATGGCTCAATGATGACCAAGTAAGAGAAAGTGCAAAATCACTGTCTAAAACGGGTTATGGTCGCTATCTATTGGATTTATTACATGTCCGTCCTCGCCAATATTAATTATCTTGAGTGGGAAAGTGAATTTTTCTCACTCAAAACAGGGCGTCTTGAGTTTGATACTCGAGCGCCAGTATTAATGGACAAACAGCTTGATGCATTTGCTCTAGTTCAGGCTAAAGTCGCATCTCATGAGCTTTCACTCATCGATAAACTCAGTCAATTAGGTTTTCAATTTGCGGAAGGTGAAATTGATTTTAAACTTCCAATTGGCATAGAAAATGCTTGTAAGAAAGCGCCTGAATTATGTTTTAGAAAAGCCAATGACGCTGATATTAATTTACTGATGACAACTGCATCAGAGGCTTTTGTACAAAGTCGTTTTCGAGCACCTTGGTATCAAGAATACGATAGCAGTCGTTTTTACGCATTATGGGTTAAAAAAGCCGTACTAGGCACGTTCGATGATATCTGCTTACTAACTTATGATATTGAAAATAACATAAGTGGTTTTGTCACTTTACGTCGTCTATCTGAAAGTGAAGCAAGAGTGGGGTTACTTGCGGTAATGCCCAATAGAACAGGACAAGGCATTGGTAAACAACTGATGTCGGCCGCGAAGTTTTGGTGTCAACAGCAAGGTATTTCAACCCTATATGTTGCAACACAAATCAGCAATATTGCAGCTTCGCGTTTATACACACACAGTGGGGGCTTAATAGAGAGCACCACTTATTGGTTATACAGGGGATAATATGATTCCGTTTAATAAACCACCCGTTGTCGGCACCGAATTAGAATATATGAAACAGGCCATGGAAAGTGGCAAGCTCTGTGGTGATGGCAATTTCACAAAAAAATGTGAAAAGTGGTTAGAAGAACAATTTCATTGTCATAAAACGCTGTTAACGCCATCTTGTACTGCATCGCTTGAAATGGCTGCTATCTTATTAGATATCAAGCCAGGCGATGAAGTCATTATGCCGAGTTTTACCTTTGTTTCGACCTCTAATGCGTTTGTATTACGTGGGGCAACCATTGTTTTTGTTGATATTCGTCCAGATACCATGAATATCGATGAAACAAAAATTGAAGCGGCAATTACAGATAAAATTCGTGCTATCGTGCCTGTTCATTATGCGGGTGTTGCGTGTGAAATGGACACGATTATGGCTATTGCGAAAAGACATAATCTGTTTGTTATCGAAGATGCTGCACAAGGCGTCATGTCAACTTACAAAGGTAAGGCTTTGGGCACTATTGGTCATATTGGTTGCTATAGCTTCCATGAGACTAAAAACTACTCATCAGGTGGTGAGGGTGGTGCAACGCTCATTAACGATCCTGACTTAATCAATCGTGCAGAAGTTATCCGTGAAAAAGGCACTAATCGTAGCCAATTTTTCCGTGGACAAGTCGATAAATACACTTGGCGTGATATTGGTTCTAGTTACTTAATGTCAGATTTACAAGCTGCATATTTATGGGCACAGCTTGAAGAAGCCGAAAAAATTAATGAGCGTCGCTTAGCGTTTTGGCAGATTTACTATGACGCATTGACGCCATTAGCAGAGAAAGACTTATTAGCGCTTCCAATCGTTCCTGAAGGATTAGAACACAATGCGCATATGTTCTATATCAAACTGAACAATATCGAGCAACGTACTGCGTTTAATGATTATATGAAAGCGCACGATGTTTTAACTGTCTTCCACTATGTGCCATTGCATACCAGCCCTGCAGGTATGAAATTTGGCCGTTTTGATGGTGAAGATATTTTCACTACGCAAGAAAGTGAGCGTTTAGTGCGTTTACCTATGTTCTACAATATGACAGAAGAAGAACAGCAAACCGTTATTGGCCATATTCGCGATTTCTTTGCTTAATTATGTCATTAGCCAAAGCATCAATTTGGACAGCGGGATCAACCCTGATAAAAATCGGGGCTGGCCTGCTTGTCGTCAAGTTACTCGCTGTCTCCTTTGGTCCTTCTGGCGTGGGATTAGCAGGTAACTTTCGTCAATTAATTACCGTACTTGGTGTATTGTCTGGTGCGGGAATTTTTAATGGTGTAACGAAATTAATCGCACAATATCAAGATGATGATATTCAACGCAAAAATGTGTTGGGCACATCATCTGCTATGATCTTGCTGTTCTCTACACTATTAGCTGTTTTATTTCTTCTTTTTTCTGCTCCCATTAGCCAAGTGTTATTTGGTGATGATTATCATCAATATCAGGATATTGTAAGAGCCGTTGCTTTTATTCAAATGGGAATAGCATATAGCAACTATTTTCTTGCCATATTAAAAGGTTATCGTGATGCGGCTGGTAATGCCTTATCTGTGATCGCAGGTAGCATTATTGGTGTTATTGCTTATTATTTATGCTATTTATTTGCGGGTTATCACGGTGCATTAATTGGACTTGCATTAGTTCCTGCACTTATTTTATTTCCTGCTACATTTTTAGTAGTAAAACGTAAGCGATTTGCGTTAAGTGAGCTTAAACCTCGTTGGGATAAGGCAATAGCAAGCCATCTTGGTAAATTTACTATTATGGCGATACTGACATCGATTACGTTACCAGTCGCTTATATTATGATGCGTAATCTACTTGCTGAGCACTATAGCTGGGATGATGTTGGTATTTGGCAAGGCGTAACTAGCATTTCAGATGCTTACTTGCAGTTTATTACAGCCTCTTTTTCTGTTTATTTGTTGCCAACACTCTCTCGATTAACGCAAAAGAGTGATATTACCAAAGAGATCGTGAAATCACTGAAGTTTGTACTTCCTGCGGTTGCCGTTGCCAGTTTTATGGTGTGGTTATTGCGTGATTTTGCAATTTGGTTACTGTTTTCAGATAAATTTGTCGCTATGCGTGATTTATTTGCATGGCAACTTGTCGGTGATGTTTTAAAAGTAGGCGCCTATGTCTTTGGCTATTTGGTCATTGCAAAAGCGGCACTACGTTTTTATATCCTTACAGAAGTAAGTCAATTTGCTTTACTAACACTATTTTCCCGTTGGCTTATTCCTGAACATGGCGCACTTGGTGCTGCTCAAGCCTATATGGCAACGTATATTATTTACTTCCTTCTCTGTAGTTCTGTTTTCGTGATTTATTGCAGGCGCAAATGACAACTTTGATTTACGTACTAGGTTCAGACATTGTGCATCATAACAACACAATGTTACGGTTTTTTAACGACCACCTCGTTACTGAGGCGGGATTAACGTATAAACCTCGTTTTATCGTTGCCAGTAAAGATACTTCACTGCAAGAAAGCTACCCAGCTTTAGACATTGAGTGTTTAGCGGATAAAAAGCAGGTTGCGCAGAGAGTGATTACATTGGCAAAGGCCGATACTCACCAACGATTCCTTTTGTTAGGCCAATTTAATGCTCCGATTTGGCTGGCATTACTGACAGGTAAAATTAAGCGTCATCAGTTTTGGTGGCATATTTGGGGGGCTGATCTGTATCAGGATTCTAAGCAACTCAAATTTAGACTGTTTTATCTTCTTCGTAAGTTGGCACAAAAACGGGTAGGGCGAGTGTTTGGCACACGAGGTGATCTTAACTACTTCGCGCAATTTAACGTTAATATTCCAGCAAGTTTGCTCTATTTCCCAACAAGAATGGATCCTGCTCTGACTGTGACAGAAAAGTCATCTATTGATGCAAAACAAATCACTATTATTGTCGGAAATTCAGGAGACAGATCAAATCGCCATGTTGAAGCATTACAATCGATAGCAGAACAATACGGAACGCGCGCAAAAGTGATTATCCCAATGGGATATCCTGATAATAATGACGCATATATTGATGAAGTCTCTCACGCTGTTAATCAGTTACTTCCTGATAATCAGGTTGAAATTTTACGTGATAAACTGGCATTTGATGATTATTTAGCCTTATTAAAGACATGCGATTTAGGCTATTTTATTTTTCATCGCCAGCAAGGCATTGGTACGCTTTGTCTACTTATCCAATTTGCGATCCCTTTTGTTATTAGCCGTCAAAACCCATTTTGGCAAGATTTAACAGAACAAAATGTTCCAGTCTTTTTCTCAGGTGATAAATTAGATGTTGCACTGATTGAAGAAGCTCAACGTCAATTACTTATGCTTGATCGCCAAAATATTGCCTTCTTTGCACCTAATTTTACTGAAGGTTGGAAACAGTTGATTGAGATAAGCACAGGAGAGCCCCAATGACATTGGCGGAACTGGGTGGCTTAACACTCGTTTATTTTATCTCCTTAAGTTTTATTTTATTACTGACTTATCAAGAATTTCGTCGAGTTCGTTTTAATTTTAATGTTTTTTTCTCAATGCTCTATTTGCTGACATTCTATTTTGGTTTTCCACTGACCTGTATGTTGGTGTTCCAATTTGATGTGGCCGTTGTTCCTGTTGATTCATTATTATACGCATTATTAGCCTCTACCAGCTTCTATGCTATTTATTATGTAACTTATAAGGTTAGGTTGAGAAAACCCGTTAGCGGCCCTTCTAGGTCGTTATTTACGATGAATAGAGTAGAAACTAATCTTACTTGGATCTTATTGGCATTAATTGCATTTGTGACAGTGGGAATTTTCTTCCTGCAAAATGGTTTTTTACTCTTTAAGCTCAAAACATACAGCCAAATTTTTTCAAGCCAAGTATCTGGTGTGGCGCTTAAGCGCTTTTTCTACTTCTTTATTCCCGCCATGCTGGTGGTTTATTTCTTAAAACCGACACAACAACGCTGGATTTTCTTCCTGTGTGCAACGGTCGGTTTCGGAATTTTAACTTATATCATTGTGGGGGGAACTCGCGCGAATATCATTATCGCTTTTGCTCTGTTTTTATTTATCGGCATTGTTCGTGGTTGGATAACGTTGTGGATGCTGGTTGCTGCGGGGGTGATGAGTATTGTCGGGATGTTCTGGCTGGCATTAAAACGCTATGGGCTTGATGTCAGTGGGGCTGAGGCTTTCTATACTTTCTTGTACCTAACTCGTGATACGTTCTCTCCTTGGGAAAATTTAGCATTATTACTTGATAATTATGACAAGATTGAGTTCCAAGGGCTTGCTCCGATTATTCGTGATTTTTATGTTTTTATTCCTTCTTGGGTTTGGCCTGAGCGTCCTGATGTGGTACTCAATTCAGCAAACTACTTTACATGGGAAGTCCTTGATTACCATGCAGGCCTTGCGATTTCACCAACCTTAATTGGTTCTTTAGTGGTGATGGGGGGCGTTGTGTTTATCCCATTAGGTGCAATCGTGGTGGGATTAATTATTAAATGGTTTGATTGGTTGTATCAGCAAGGGCTTAATGAAAACAATCGTTATAAATCCGCTATTTTACAAGCATTCTGCTTTGGGGCTATTTTTAATATGATTGTTTTAGCGCGAGAAGGGGTTGATTCCTTTGTCTCTCGTGTTGTGTTTTTCTGTCTGGTTTTTGGTTTATGTTTAGTTGTTGCAAAACTGCTGTATTGGTTATTTGAAAGCGCGGGATTAGTGCGTAATTACGTGACTCGTCAAATACAAGGTGAACCTCGTTTAGAGAAAAAGGAAAAGTAATGGGATCCAATTCAATTCCGAAGTATTCAATCCGTGGACATAATATCTGGGGATTTCGCGATATGGCTCATTTTCTGGATTATCTTTATGAAGGAACACAAATAAAAAGTGGATCTCTAATTGCGATAAATGCAGAAAAAATCCTAACCGCAGAAACCGATACCGCCTTGAATGAATTGCTTAACGAAGCAGATTATCTTTATGCCGATGGCATTAGTGTTGTGCGGGGTATTCGCCGTAAGTATCCAGATGCCAATGTTTCTCGTATTGCGGGCGCAGATTTATGGGAAGCATTAATGGAAAGAGCAGGTAAAGAAGGAACGCCAGTCTTTCTTGTTGGTGGCAAACCAGAAATTCTAGCTCAAACCGAAGATAAGCTAAAATCACAATGGAATGTGAATATTGTTGGGAGTCAAAATGGTTACTTCACACCTCAAGATAGAGATGCGTTATTTGAGCGTATAAAGGCCTCTGGTGCGAAGATAGTGACTATTGCTATGGGTTCACCTAAGCAAGAGTTATTTATTCGTGCATGTCGTGAGATTTACCCTGATGCATTATATATGGGTGTGGGGGGGACTTATGACGTATTTACAGGTCATGTTAAGAGAGCACCTAAAGCATGGCAGAACCTTGGCTTAGAATGGTTATATCGTTTGTTATCACAACCAAGCCGAATTAAGCGCCAATTTAAGTTACTAAAATTTGTTGGATACTACTATTCCAATAAATTGTGATGGTCATTGAGCGTTTGTTTGTTAGCTAAATGATTTATTCACACTTTCATCTAGCATCTTCATTGTTTGATTATTATACTGGTGGGGCGTTTAGCGTGTAAAAACGCTCCATTTATCGACGAAGTGCACAAACTATCGTCAAACAAACTTTTTTTTTCAAAAAGCACTAGACAGACAGTGCGTAAATCCGTACTATCCTCTCCCGCAACGGCGTGAAGCGCCCGTAGCTCAGCTGGATAGAGCGCTGCCCTCCGGAGGCAGAGGTCTCAGGTTCGAATCCTGTCGGGCGCGCCATTAAAGCGTGCTAAGAGTTACGGTGAAGAGCGTTGTTGTAAGAAGTAAATAAGATAGCTGTTATGGTGGCTATAGCTCAGTTGGTAGAGCCCTGGATTGTGATTCCAGTTGTCGTGGGTTCGAGTCCCATTAGCCACCCCATCTTATCTTAGTTATTGTTTATGCGAGGGTGGCGGAATTGGTAGACGCGCTAGCTTCAGGTGTTAGTGTTCTAACGGACGTGGGGGTTCAAGTCCCCCCCTTCGCACCAATAAACAAGATAAGAGCAGTGATTCAGACGGCGAGTAGCGCAGCCTGGTAGCGCAACTGGTTTGGGACCAGTGGGTCGGAGGTTCGAATCCTCTCTCGCCGACCAATAAGAGAAAGCCCCGATTTTATCGGGGCTTTTTCGTATCTGCGATTTATAACTTTACATTTAAACTCAGCATATTTATTTTCCATATCCATATCCATATCCATATCCATATCCATATCCATATCCATATCCAATTTTAGCTTTGGCTATTTTTTCTGGTGCTTATTCTTAATTGATCTCACATAGGAATAATATCGTCACTCTTTATAAGTGATATCTGGTCTTATCACTTAAGCTTTATTAATAATTTAATTTATTGCCTTATTTTAATCTTCATAAAATGAATAGGTGAGTTAATAAAAAATCATAATTTAATTATATGAAATATAAAGATTTTATTTTTTATGTCGGCAAATGCCAACACTTAGCATTTTTAATGTCGTCAATAGGTGACATTTAACCTATTGATTTAATGCCATTAAATAACTTGTGTGTTTTTCTTGTCGTGAAAAAGAGACGTATGTTAGGCCTTATATTTTCTTTTCTATTTAGCAATAGCAGCATGAAAGCATAGGTGACGTACTTTTTATCATAAAGGATGAGTGAAACAGAAAAGGGAAACTAAAATTCAATAAGTTATCTTATCTTTTTGAGGTGGGAGATTTTTATTATCAAAAAAATAAAAATTGGCACGCTAAATGCATTATTTATATTGTAGATGCTCATTCCACTCCTTATGATAGCTTTGACTTCATAAACCTAGGAATGATGCAGAGCCGATTATTCGGTGCCTACGTCCACGTTAACGATGAACATCATTCATCATCAACAGGACGAAACGTTGAGTGAGGCACCATCCGTCTGTAGACCTGATTGTATATTTATGCGCCTGTATAGTTTTATACAGGCGTTTTTTTCTATATGCTTTTTTTTACGCCATATAGCTCATCCGTTTTGTGTTCATCGCGTTATCACGTTATCATCCAGCGCAAGGATAGACGGGAGATAGCAGCATTATGATAAATAAACAAAAAGCATACCTTGCACAGGAAAGACTCTTTCTTATAGAGAAGTTTGGCCCATTGTTATTCTTTTTGATCCCGTTGATTATGCTGATTATTGGTGGCAAATCATGGGCTAAATATGTGGCTTTTCTTTGTCAGGGGATTGCACTGATTTATATCGTGGTGTTTTACCAAGCAAGAAAATATTATTTGTCATTTAATCAAGAAAACGTGAAAGGAATACCCAGCCGTTTTTACCGTATTGCTTGGGTATATATCTTTTTGACTTTATGTGTAGAAGTGGTGTTGTTATTTCAACATGGCTTTTAAATAAAATAAAAAACCCTCAATAATAAAGAGGGTTTTTAAATCAGTTAATCAAACAATTTATGATCACATTTTTATCGAATGAGCTTACTTACTTTTTTTCGGCTCTTCAAAGATGACTGAATCTTTTTTCAGTGTCATTAATAAAGCATCTTTACGCACTTTAGCCGACTCTTCAGATTTTTTCTGTTTATCCAAGGCATCAGCAAGCCACGCAAAGTCATGAACATCAGGACGCTGTTTCAACGCATTACGAAATGCCGTTTCTGCTTGTACCCATTGCCCTTGCTGCATGGCTATTTGACCTAATGTACTGTTGAGCAATGGTGTAGGACCATGTTGCTTAATCAGTGTATTTAGCACTTTTAAAATCACATTAGCATCTGTATTTTTTAAACGTGGCAATAGTAAGATCAAGCGTTCATCATACTGACGTTTGATCCCTTCTAAAATGATCGTTTGAGCAGTAACAGGATCGTTGCACTCAATAAGATGTTCAGCTAAAACAACACGTAATGCATTATCATGATGTACTTTACGTGGTTGTGCTTTCCACCAATTTTTTAGCCCATCACAGCCACTTTCGGACATTTTTTGTCCCATAATGCCAATGTAGGCTTTTTGGCGTAATTGCTCTAATTCATCATCTGTATGCAACGCAATTTTTTGCATTGATGGGATGATATCAAGCAATGCTTGCCAAGCAGCGGTTCGGGTATAAGCCGTTTCAGCTAAACGTAAAACCTCAGGATGGCGAGGTGCTTGATTTAATAATTCATCAACCCCAGTACGTGCCGCATGATTTTCATTTTGCGCTAATAAAATACGCACCCGTGTAATATCAACTGGGAGTTGATTGGTATCGGCAAGTTCAGCTGCTCGTTCAAGGTGTTGCTGAACTCGGAATTCATCACCACGCTGTTGTGCAGCTTCTGCTGCTAATAGGTAGTTTACAACTGGCTGTTCTGCATAGTCTGCGTTGCGACTCATCAGTTTTTCAACTTCTTTAAAGTCGCCTTCTGCTAATTTCATTAACGCCATACTCGTTTGTTTACGAGCACGATTACGTTTACGGAAAGAAAACCAACTATAGGCTTTTGAACCTGTACCAATAAAACGGCGATAACTCCAACCAATTAGTAACAGTGCTAATTGCAGTAAAACAAACATAATGACAAGGCTGGTCACACTGGTTTCAATATCCCAATCATCCGTTTGTATAAGCACATAACCTTGATGGCCTGCCAATAGTGGACCAAAAATGATGCCAGCAATAAGCACCACAAAAAGGAGTAGTATTTTTAACATAAGCTTATTCTCCTTGTTGTGTTACTGCTGTATCAGCCGTTGCGCTATCAGCTGCGGTATCTTGTACGCTTTTCGATGTACTATCAGCTTCTACGGCTTGAGCATCTTGGGCTTCAACAGCTTGCACTTCAGTTACTTGTGGCTCTGCATACTCATTTTGTGCCAGTAGATTGCGGATTTGTTTTTCTACACGCTTTTCTAGCAATGTCGGGCTTTTCAATTCTGACGGCATTGCAAGCGTAATAGGTTGCTTCTCTAATTCAGATACCGTATCTAAAAATGCGGTTGTACTTGGATCAGAGGTATCAAAATAAGCACGAACCCAAGTGGATACTGCTTCAAGCGATTGCTGGTAGATCTCAGTCTGATGGCGAGGAACAGCTTGGGAAGCAATTAATAAACGTGAACGAATATTCTCACGTAAATAGATATCTTGGTTGGGTGCTAATAAAGGAACGGCTTCAGTATCTCGACGACGGATAGTAATGAAGTCATCCATAAAGCTTTTCCAGCTTTTACTTAGGTTTTGTTTCCAATCTGACAGCGAACCTGAAATAGTTTCGTCATCTTTATCCATTGGTGAGCCATTACGCTCAAGATCTGCTAAACGCAGATTATCAACCTGATTAGCTAATTGATTTATCTGTAAGATAGTGCCGTCGTTATCAATCTTGGTTAATGCGGCTAAACTACTGATATCTTCATTAATAGCACGACGAATTTCAAGTAAACTTGGATCGTTCATTTCTGCCAAGCTACTATCCGCACCTTTTAGTAAACTTACTGCGGTCACCACATCTTGGTCATTCCATAACTTACGACCCGCCATTTTAACCATAAAATCGGCTTGCGCTAATAGCCAACTTTTCACATCTGCACTGGAAATAGCGGCAAAACGTGTTTGTAGATCTTGAATTTGACGCTCTGTTGTTTGGCGCTCGTTTTGTAATTTATCGATAGTCTGTTTTTGTGAGTTAAACATGCTATCAATATTGTCAAAGCGTTGTTGATAAGTATTTTGGAGTTGTTGTAATTGGGCAAGCTCAGATTTGAGTGATTGATTTTCTACACTCAGCTTTGATGCTTGTTGATTGGTGTAATAGTAAAGGCTACCACCGATTGCCAAAATAACAAGGATAGCAACAGCACTTCCAATTAGACCTGAGCGCTTGTTATTAACAGGTTTGACTTCCTGATAGCGGACATTCTCATCAGCTTTAGCTGCATCTTTTGGCAAGTCATTATCATTTGTATTTTTCTGTTCCGTCATATCGGCGTCTCATTTAGGTTCTATATTAATGCATGAAATAAAGCATCATTATTGGCACTTTCAGCAACGGTGACGGTTTCCCACCCTAATGTTTTTGCTATTGTTGCTAATCGTTCACTCACCACCAGTAAATGGCAGTTTAACAGCCATGCTTTCTTAGATTCAGCGACCAGATCAAAGAGTTGTTGTAACATTTCACCGCTAGTGACAACAAGTGTATCAACCTGTGCTTTTTCCCACTGAAGCGCAAAATTGTCAGGGGAATAATTAATAAATAGGCGTTGGTAACATTCGCATTCATCAATCATTGCACCTCGTTGGCGTAATGTTGTTGTAAGTAAGTCACGACCACCGTTACCTCTAAGCAGTAAGATCTGTTTATTTTTCACCAGATTGAGTGTAGGAAGCGCGAGAAGATCTTCGCTAGTTTCTCCTTGCTCAGGATAGTGAATAGAAAGACCGCTTAAATGTTGGAAATCCTTTGCTGTGCTTTGACCTATTCCATAATAGGATAGCGTATCTGGCCATGATTGTTGTAATTGATTCAGTTGCCTGTTTGCGTATGACACCGCATTTTTAGAAAGTAAAAAAACACAATCACCCGCCTTTAATCCTTTTAGTTTAGCATCTAATAAAGGAAGCTCACGACCTGCGGTGATCTCTATTAAAGGTGCTTGAAATGCTGTTTTACCTGCATTAATTAAACGCTGGGTTAATGCTTTTCCAGCAGGATCAGGGCGAGTGACTAAAATACTCATGCGGGTGCATTACCCTGATATACCGCTGTTAGAATGGCTCTGGCACCTTTATCTAAAAGCTCTTCAGCCAGAGAAATACCTGCGGTTTCAGCTTCTTGTGGGGATACTAAACGCTCACCACGTAAAATAGTTTCACCATCAGGTGAACCGACCAAAGCCCGTAACCAAATTTTGTTATCTTGCCAAATAGCGTAACTTCCAATTGGAACCTGGCAACCGCCTTCAAGGCGCGTATTCATTGCACGCTCTGCTTTAACACAAATTGCTGTTCGGGAATGATTGAGAGCATCTAATAACTGACGAGTATCATTGTCATCTAAACGACATTCAATACCCACAGCACCTTGTCCAACTGCAGGTAAAGATTGCTCTGCGGATAATGGTGTGCGGATACGTTCATTTAGACCAAGGCGTTTTAAGCCTGCAACAGCAAGAATAATAGCATCGTAATCGCCGTTATCTAATTTGTTTAAGCGGGTGCCAACATTACCTCGTAAATCACGAATAATCAGGTCAGGGCGTTGTGCTTTTAATTGACATTGGCGGCGTAAACTTGATGTGCCTACAATGCTACCTGCTGGGAGTTGCTCTAATGAATCATAATGGTTAGAAACAAAGGCATCTCGAGGATCTTCGCGTTCACAAATTGTCACTAATCCTAGACCTTCAGGAAAATCAATCGGAACATCTTTCATAGAATGAACGGCGATATCTGCGCGTGATCCAAGTAGAGCAAGTTCTAATTCTTTTACAAAGAGCCCTTTACCACCCACTTTAGCTAAAGGTGTATCTAAAATGATGTCACCTTTAGTGACCATCGGTATTAATTCGACGACTAAACCTGGATGAGCAAGTTGTAGTTGTTCTTTCACATAGAGCGCCTGCCACATAGCAAGAGGGCTTTGGCGGGTAGCAATACGGATGGTACTTTTTGACATAATAGTATTATCTCTTCCGAGCGATTAGCGATATTTTTGTTTAGAAATAAGGCATTGTTTTAACACTTTAAGGCTCAATTTTCCAGTTAAGGCGCTTTGAGTCGTGATAACAATGAAAGAAATAGAGGGTTAATCGAAAAAGAAAAAAAGAAAAAGGAAATAAAAAATAAGTAAAATAGTGATCTACTACGATGAATTTATTTATTTTCTGAGTTTTATTCTTTTTATATCTATATAAAGAGTGTGGTTGTTTACAAAAATAAAACATTGATCCATTTTTGTTAACAATTGGTTGTTGGTAAATAAGATAAATGTAATACCTAATCTGAACACATTGATAAAACAACCATTATTTTAGATAACGTTTTTTTAGTAATTATTTTTTCATATATAAATATACGATAAAATTTAACAAAAATATTATTAAATAAAAATAAGAGAAATAATAAAAAATAAAAAAATAAATTAAAATTTAAAGTAAATAAATATTTAATGAACATAAAACATTTATTTAAATATTATTATTTTAATACTAAAAAATATTTCATTATTTGAATGTAAAAATAAAAAAAACAACAAGAAAAATAAAAATATATATTTATCAAGTGGTTATTTTTATTTTCATTTTTTTAGTCATTTTCTAAGTTTTGTCAGTATTTATTTTGTTGTTCATCATCAAGTAAGCAGGGGTTTTTGTAGGTTAAATGGTGGATTGAGATATTTTTATTATCATTTTTTTCACAAATAAAATGATTTATCTATATGATTATAAACATATTAATATTGAAGCTTTACACGATTAAGCCCTTAAATATCGTTTTTAGATCTTGGTGCTATATTTTGAGTTCCTCTTTACGCCTTGCGCTCAAGGTGTTAAATTGATCACGTTTCCGAGATTTTGTTAGTAAAGTTTTATCTATTAATAATGGATTAACTCAAGCTCGGTCACTTATAAACTCAGATTCTACTATCTTCTTAGTATTGTTCAGGCGAAACTCTTGTATCTTTATATTGAAACACTGAAGCAACGGCTGGATGCGATTAATCAACTCAGACTGGAACGAGCATTTGCATCGATGTGTGATGTTTTTAAACAGGTCTATGGTTTAATTCCTGTTTTATTGCATTACCACCATCCTGAGTTACCCGGCTACCTACAAGGAAATGTTCCTCACGGTACATGTTTCTTTGAACCTGATGACATGCAACGTCAATGGGCCAATAAGCTGATTAACGCATTATGTGATGAGCCAATGGAAGGGTACGCCAGCGGAGAGTTGCCAATTACTGGCATCTACTCGATGGGTAGCACTTCTTCTATTGGGCAAAGTCACTGCTCTGATATTGATATTTGGGTCTGCCATCAATCATGGCTGGATCAGGATGAGCGTGCGCTTTTACAACGCAAGTGCCAACTGATTGAACAGTGGGCTGGTGAGCTAGGCATTGACGTTACATTTTTCTTAATCGATGAAAATAGATTTCGCCATCATGCAAGCGGTAGCTTAGGTGGAGAGGATTGTGGTTCTACTCAACATATTCTTTTACTTGACGAATTTTACCGTACTGCGGTACGTCTTGCAGGTAAACGCTTGCTATGGACGATGGTGCCAGTAGAAGAAGAACACCATTATGATGAATATGTTAACTCCCTTTATGCTCAGGGCGTATTAACACCCAATGAGTGGTTAGATTTGGGGGGGTTAGGTGAACTTTCAGCCGAAGAGTATTTTGGTGCAAGTTTATGGCAGCTTTATAAAAGCGTTGATTCGCCATATAAAGCGGTATTAAAAAGTATTTTATTAGAAGCTTATTCCGCGGATTATCCTAATGGAAAACTGCTGGCATTAGAGATGAAGCAACATCTTCACCGTGGTGAAATCGTCAATTACGGTTTAGATGCTTATTGTATGATGCTTGAGCGTGTTACGCGTTATTTAGTTTCTATCAATGATTTAACCCGCCTTGATCTTATCCGTCGCTGTTTCTACCTAAAAGTGTGTGAAAAATTATCTAACGAAAAAACACAAAATGAATCCGAAGGTTGGAGACGACAAGTCTTATCTCAATTAGTGACTCAGTGGCAATGGGATAACGAACGGTTAACGATACTCGATACCCGTGATAGCTGGAAAATCGAGCGAGTACGTGATGCGCACAATGAACTATTAGATACGATGATGCAAAGCTATCGTAATCTTATCCGTTTTGCGCGTCGCAATAATTTGAGTGTCAGTGCAAGCCCACAAGATATTGGTGTATTAACACGTAAACTTTATGCGGCATTCGAAGCATTGCCTGGTAAAGTAACACTGGTTAATCCGCAAATATCACCTGATTTATCAGAGTCACATTTAACCTTTATTTATGTACCACAAGGCCGAGCAAATCGTAGCGGATGGTATTTATATAATCGTGCCCCTGATTTTGAAAATATCGTTGGGCATCAACCATTAGAATATAACCGCTACCTAAATAAATTAGTGGCGTGGTCTTATTTTAATGGGCTGTTAACAAAAGGATCTCGTGTTTATATTCATCAAGGGGATTCCTCTTGTGATGAAATTAAACTACATGAATTAGTCAGGGATATGTCGAGCCATTTCCCTATTCGTTTACCAGCTCCAACACCAAAAGCATTGTATAGCCCTTGCGAAATTAGACATCTAGCCATTATTGTCAATTTGGAAACAGATCCAACAGAAAGTTTTTCTGATCAAGTGGTTCACTTTGATTTTAGAAAATTGGATGTTTTTAGCTTTGGTGAAAAAGAGCAATGTCTTATTGGTAGCATTGATTTGTTGTACCGCAACTCTTGGAATGAGGTAAGAACTCTTCATTTCAGTGGCACACAATCTATGTTGGAATCGTTAAAAACGATTTTAGGTAAAATGCACCAAGATGCGGCGCCACCGGCCTCTGTTGAAGTATTCTGCTATAGCCAACATCTACGTGGTTTAATTCGTACCCGCGTGCAACAGTTAGTATCAGAATGTATTGAGCTACGTTTATCAACGAATCGTTTAGAGCCGGGACGTTTTAAAGCTTTACGTATTGCTGGACAAACTTGGGGTTTATTTTTTGAGCGCCTAAATGTGTCGGTGCAAAAATTAGAAAATGCTATCGAGTTTTATGGTGCAATTTCATATAACAAACTTCATGGATTGCCTGTTAAGCTGGATAAAGATGCTCGTTATTTACCTGCGGTCATTGATGGTTTTGCGTGTGAAGGGATTATCCAGTTCTTCTTTGAAACTACAGAAGATAATAATGTCTTTAATATCTATATTTTAGATGAAGCAAATCGTGTCGAAATTTATTCCCATTGTGAAGGAAGCAAAGAAGAGTTAGTGAAAGATGTTAGCCGCTTTTACTCTTCCTCTCATGATCGATTCACATATGGCTCAAGCTTTATTAATTTTAACTTGCCGCAGTTTTATCAAATTGTGAAAGTGGAAGGATCAACACAAGTGTTACCTTTTGCTGGCGGATCATTTGGTAAATTATCCGATCTAGGTAATAAAGAGGCTCAACCTGAGATGAATGTTGTTGCCCACGGATTTACAGATTATAAAGCTGTGCAACACTCTTAATTGAGTATAGGTCTATAAACAATAATGGGAGCTTTGATAGCTCCCATTATTGTAATTAACTGGGCTTCTTAGAAAGAAAACACTTCCCCACTTTGTTCTGTTATTGCTTGTGCTAGCATGGTTAAAAATTCACCACCACTTCTATCACAAATCCATTGATCATCTTTCCAATCAAAGTGATAACCACCAGAGCGTGTCGCTAACCAAATTTGATGAAACGCTTCCTGACGATTAATAATGATTTTGCTATTATTTTCAAAGGTTAATGTCATTACACCGCCATTGATTTCACAATCAATATCTGCGTCACCTTCATAATTATCAATAGTTTGTTCTATTTCTGACAAGAGTTCGTCAGCTAATTGGTGAAATTCACTGTCGTTCATCTTCATTTCCTATTTGCTTTTCGAGATCTAACTGCGATTATAGAGGATATTAACCAAATAAATGACAGGCAGATTTCGAATGAAAACGTATTTACGTTGCACTCTTGCTATAATAACACTGATTTCTCTTTCGGGTTGTGGCTTGAAAGGCCCTCTTTATTTCCCTCCTGAAGATACTCAGGCAAAAATGACGCAGTCATCCCAGCCAACCCAGCAAGTTGAGAGCACCTCAACTCAGACCAATTAGTCAATCTTAGAAACGGTAATTTCGTTTCAGGCAGGGGCAAGATGCAATTTTCAAAAATGCATGGTCTTGGTAACGACTTTATGGTGGTCGATGCCGTGACCCAAAATGTTTATTTTTCACCAGAATTGATATGTCGATTAGCTAATCGTCATACTGGTGTTGGGTTTGATCAATTGTTAGTGGTTGAAGCGCCTTATGATCCTGAGCTTGATTTTCATTATCGTATTTTTAATGCGGATGGAAGTGAAGTTGCACAATGCGGTAATGGTGCGCGTTGCTTTGCTCGATTTGTGAGACTAAAAGGGCTTACAAATAAAAGAGAGATAAAAGTCAGTACACAGTCCGGCAGAATGACCTTACACGTTATGGATAATGATGATGTGTGCGTCAACATGGGGGAGCCTGAGTTTGATCCTCAAAAAGTCCCTTTTCGTGCACAAAAAGCGGAAAAGACCTATATTATCAGGGCAATGGAACGTACTGTATTATGTGGTGTAGTTTCGATGGGAAATCCCCATTGTGTTATTCAGGTTGAAGATATCAAAACAGCCGAAGTGGAATTATTAGGGCCAGTATTAGAGCAACATGAACGTTTCCCTGAACGTGCTAATATTGGGTTTATGCAAATCGTAGACAGGAATAACCTTCATTTGCGAGTATTTGAACGTGGTGCGGGTGAAACTAATGCATGTGGTAGCGGAGCTTGTGCTGCTGCTGCGATCGGTATTTCACAAGGTTTATTAGATAAACGAGTGAAAGTCACGTTGCCTGGTGGATCGCTGTTTATCGAATGGAAAGGAGTGGGTAACCCTCTTTATATGACCGGGCCTGCGGCACATATTTATGATGGGATCATCCAGCTATAATATTATTTTTTGAGAGGCTATCTGTATGACGGATAAAAATGAGCAGTTCTGTTGCCCTGAAACAAACGAACTTAATGATCAACAAGTGGTTCGTTACCTCACAGAGCATCCTGGTTTTTTTATCCGTAATGCAAGTTACATTGAGCAAATGCAAGTTCCTCATCCCGTTAGAGGTACTGTCTCATTAGTTGAGTGGATAATGTCACGCCAACGTAATCGCATTCACTATCTTGAAGAAGATATGCGTTTATTAATAGAGCAAGCTTCTGAGAATGAATCTTTGTTTAGCCAACTCTTGTTATTAATTTCTGAATTATCCAGCAGTGACTCTCTCAATGAAATGTTAGAGCGTTTAAACCTCTGGGCTAAAAGATTAGGTCTGTACTCTGTTCAATTGCGTTTATTTACTGATCGTTGGCAATTACAACCACCTTTAGATGCACAAGCGCTTGCTCTCTCTCGTCAAGCTTTTGAACACTTCCGCATTCAGCGTATGGGTGATGATAATCACTATTTAGGTATGCTCAATGGACAAGAGATCATGTTGTTGATGCCTAACGTACGGCGTTCTGGTTCGGTTGCTCTCTCATTATTAGGACATTATGGTGATTTAGGTGTGATTATTTTTAATAGTCGAGATAATCAACATTTTCAGGAAGGAATGGGAACCGTCATGTTGGATAAATTAGCCCATATCTTACCGGAATTATTAACACGTTGGGTGGCAAGACAATGAGTCAACCCAGCGATCTTCCAGAAACACTCACCACGGCTATTGAGCAATTTCTGCGTTACATTCAAGTTGAACGCCGATTAAGTCCTGTAACGGTAGAAAACTACCATCGCCAATTGATGGCCTTAGTGCAAATGATGGTCGAGATAAAAATAACGCAATGGCAATCACTTGAAAGCCAACATGTACGTATGTTATTGGCAAAAAGTCATCGAAGCGGGTTACAGCCGACCAGTTTGGCTTTGCGCTTTTCTGCGTTACGTAGCTTTCTTGATTGGCAAGTAGCACAAGGTATGCTGGATGTTAATTCTGCGAAAGGTATACGTACACCTAAATCAGGTCGTCATCTTCCTAAAAATATGGATGTAGATGAAGTAAACCAATTAATGAATATCGACTTAAACGATCCCCTTTCTGTCAGAGATAGAACCATGCTAGAGGTCATGTATGGTGCGGGTTTGCGTTTATCTGAGCTGACTAATCTCAATATTAACGATATTGACCTGAATGAAGGTGAAGTGCGTGTATTAGGTAAAGGGAGTAAAGAGCGTAAAGTTCCTTTAGGAAGAAAAGCGATAGAATGGTTACAAAATTGGTTTCCGATGCGAGAACTTTATGCACCAGAAGATAAGGCTGTTTTTATCTCAACTCAAAGTGGTAAGCGTTTATCTGTGCGTAGCGTACAAAAACGTTTTGAACTTTGGGGGATAAAACAAGGGCTAAATAGCCATGTGAATCCTCATAAGTTACGCCACTCATTTGCTACACATTTACTAGAGTCCAGCGGTGATTTACGTGCGGTACAAGAGTTATTAGGACACGCTAATTTATCAACGACACAAGTTTATACCCACTTAGATTTTCAGCATTTAGCGAAAGTCTATGATGCTGCTCATCCGAGAGCTAAGAGAGAAAAATCATAATGCGCTTTTACAGAACTCTGACGCCAATTGCAGCGATGACTTTTGATCTAGATGATACGCTGTATGACAATGTGCCAGTGATGGATAAAACGGAAAAAGAGACACTGGCTTTTATTCGCCAATATGATCTACGTTTTAATCATTTCACACAAGAAGATGTGAATGCCTATAAAAAGCCACTTATAGAAAATAATCCAGAGATATTTCATGATATTACACAGTGGCGTTGGCTTGCTGCTAGGAATATGTTGTTAGATTACAACTACAGTGAAGCTAAAGCAAAGCAAGGTGCAGATGAAATTATGGCGCATTTTGCTTATTGGCGTAGTCGTATTAATGTGCCTCAAAATACACATCAAGTCCTCACTCAATTAGCAGAAAAAATTCCGTTAATTGCCATTACAAATGGTAATGCAAATCCGCTAAGTTGTGGCTTAGGGCAGTATTTTTCACATATTTTAAAAGCTGGCCCTGATGGTCGCTCTAAACCTTATTCTGATATGTTTGATAAAGCGGCAACGCTTTTAAAAGTGCCTCATCAACAAATTTTACATGTGGGTGATCATCTTGTGACGGATGTTGAAGGTGCTGTTAATAGTGGATTACAAGCTTGCTGGATTAACCTTGATAACCGTAGTTTGTTTGAAGAAGGTGAAACTCGCGTGATGCCACATATTGAAATTACAGATTTAAGTAAACTGATAGAATTGGTTTAGCGTGATATTAGATCAAAATGGCAGAGATAAACGCAATTGAAAAAGGCTTTACTTTGCATCACGGATGAAATCCTGTTAGTTTGTTGCTTACTCACTATTTCTGTATATATCCACAGTATTTTCCTCACTAAATGATTGGTAATTATGGACGTCTCATATCTGCTAGAAGGCCTTAATGATAAACAGCGCGAAGCCGTGGCCGCACCTCGCATAAATATGTTGGTGCTTGCTGGCGCAGGCAGTGGTAAAACACGCGTATTGGTACATCGTATCGCTTGGTTATTATCTGTTGAGCAAGCTTCCCCTTTTTCTATTATGGCTGTGACGTTTACCAATAAAGCGGCAGCAGAAATGCGTCATCGTATCGAAGATTTAATTGGTACCAGTCAAGGCGGTATGTGGATTGGGACTTTCCATAGCTTGGCTCATCGTTTATTACGCGCACATTATCTCGATGCAAACCTACCACAAGATTTTCAAATTATTGACAGTGACGATCAATATCGCCTTATTCGTCGCATTGTTAAATCGATGAACCTTGATGATAAACAATGGCCTGCACGACAAGGAATGTGGTATATCAACGGTAAAAAAGATGAAGGATTACGCCCTCAGCATATTCAAACCTATGGTAATCCTGTTGAAACAACATGGTTAAAAGTGTACCAAGCATATCAAGAAGCATGTGATCGTGCGGGGCTGGTGGACTTTGCAGAGCTTTTATTACGTGCTCATGAGCTTTGGTTGAATAAGCCACAAATTTTAGAACATTACCAAAATCGCTTTACTAATATCTTGGTTGATGAGTTCCAAGATACTAACCGTATTCAATATGCATGGATTAGAATGCTGGCGGGTCAAACGGGTAAAGTGATGATTGTAGGCGACGATGACCAATCCATTTATGGTTGGCGTGGTGCACAAGTTGAGAATATTCAAAACTTCTTAAATGAATTTCCTGGCGCAGAGACTATCCGGTTAGAGCAAAATTATCGTTCTACAAGCAATATTCTAAAAGCTGCGAATGCGCTAATAGCAAATAACAGTGATAGATTAGGTAAAAATCTTTGGACTGAAGGTGCGGAAGGCGAGCCTATCTCACTATATTGTGCTTTTAATGATTTAGATGAAGCGCGTTATGTCGTTAGTCGAATTAAGCGCTGGCAAGAAGAAGGCGGCGCGCTGACAGATTGTGCCATTCTTTATCGTAGTAATGCCCAATCTCGTATAATGGAAGAAGCATTACTACAAGCGGCAATGCCATACCGTATTTATGGCGGGCAACGTTTCTTTGAACGCCAAGAAATCAAAGATGCACTCTCTTATATGCGATTAACTGCGAATCGCCATGATGATGCTTCTTTCGAGCGTGTTGTGAATACACCGACACGAGGTATTGGAGATAGAACATTAGATATTGTTCGCCAAGTTGCAAGAGATAACCAAATTACTTTATGGGAAAGTGCATTACAGGTTATCGAACATAAAATGCTAGCAGGGCGAGCAACAGCAGCAATACAGAGATTCTTAGAGTTAATTGAGACATTAGCATCTGAAACGGCAGATATGCCATTACATGTACAGACAGACCGAATCATTCGTGATTCAGGTTTGAAAGCGATGTATGAGCAAGAAAAGGGTGAAAAAGCCCAAGCTCGTATTGAAAACTTAGAAGAGCTTGTCACTGCAACTCGTCAGTTTAGTTATCAAGATGAAGACGAAGATTTGATGCCACTACAAGCGTTCCTTTCACATGCGGCATTAGAATCGGGTGAAAGCCAGGCCGATGCGTATCAAGATGCGGTTCAATTAATGACCCTTCACTCAGCTAAAGGGCTTGAATTTTCACAAGTCTTTATTGTGGGTGTTGAAGAAGGCATGTTCCCAAGCCAAATGTCATTAGATGAAGGTGGGCGTTTAGAAGAAGAGCGTCGCTTGGCCTATGTTGGTGTAACTCGTGCAATGAAAAAGTTAACGCTTACTTACGCTGAAAACCGCCGTCTATATGGAAAAGAAGTGAGTCATCGACCATCTCGCTTTATTGGTGAGTTACCTAAAGAGTGTGTTGAAGAAGTCCGTTTACGTGCGACGGTTTCACGTCCTGTTAATCATAGCCGTTTAGGTACTCCGATTATCAGTAATGATTCGGGGTATTCACTCGGACAACGTGTGAAACATCCTAAATTTGGTGATGGGACCATTATTAATATCGAAGGTAGTGGTGAGCATTGCCGATTACAAATTGCGTTTAATGGCGAAGGTATTAAATGGCTGGTGGCTGCATTTGCTCGACTAGAGTAAGTTGTCATTTAAAGTGAGCAGTTACTATCTTAATATAAAAAACACCCTTACTTGTCTATCAAATAAGTAAGGGTGTTTTTTTAAGGGATGTTTGATTTGGTTGCTTAATAATCTTGTTATCTACTCTTATTTAATGGGATTATTTGATGAAAATTTCTAGTATCTTTTTTCACACTTACACTTTTGTATCGCCTAGCTCGCGAACCTCTCCGGTATCTTCTTCTAGTTATGAGTTTTTGATCGAAAATACTGAGGAAGTTCTTTGTGATACTTACCATTCCAGTGGATCTATCAATGAATTCGAAGAGGATTTGTATTGTAAATTATTGAGACACCAGCGTGATTATGTTCCTCGTATCAATCTCAATTACAGTGTTGTGATTAACCATATTCAAGTGATTAATAACGCAATGTTTACGTTATTTAGGCGTTCATATCGCCATGCAGAAGAACTCTCAAAGAGTGTGCATTTGCTAAAGAAAAATAAGAAGAAACGCTCTCCCGCTTTTATACAGATTAGTAATTTAGCGGAAGAGTGAGTTTTGGGATTAACCGCGTCTTAAACGACGTTGGGTATAGAGTGCATCTAAGGTAAATAAAATAAGGGCAACCCAAATAAAACCAAAGGTCACTAATCTTTCTGCATCAATTTGCTCGCCATATACCATTGTGGCAAGAATAAACATCAAAGTTGGGCCAATATATTGGAAGAAGCCTAAGGTTGATAAACGCAGATGATGAGCTGCTTCAGTAAAGAGCAATAATGGTACAGTTGTAATAATACCAGCTGCGATTAACAAGGTATTCAATGACCAACTGTTTTCAAGCATATTGCTTGTTGGCGAATGGGTAAAAAATAAGATGTAAATTAACGCGACAGGGAATAACCATAATGTTTCGACTAACATTCCTGTTTGTGCATCGACACCTAATTTTTTACGCAGTAGACCATAAAGCCCAAAAGTCACAGCGAGACTTAAACCAATCACGGGTACAGATCCAAAGTGCCATAACTGAATAAATACCCCAGTAAAGGCTAAACCTACAGCTACCCATTGCATACGACGGAAACGCTCGCTTAAGAAAAGCATACCAAACAAGACGTTAACAAGGGGGTTAATAAAATAACCAAGACTAGCTTCTAGCATATAGCCATGGTTAACGGCCCATATATAGGTAAGCCAGTTAGTTGCGATAATGACTGCTGTTAGTGCCAAAAGTAGGATTTTTTTAGGTTGACGTATTAATTGGCGTAAATAAGGCCAATGACGACTAATCGTCATTAAAATCAACATAAAAAAGAATGACCATAGGATACGGTGTGTGAGGATCTCTTCAGCGGGCACTTCTTGAATGCTTTTAAAATAGACAGGGGCAATACCCCAGATCAAATAGGCGCCTAAGGCACATAAAACGCCTTTCATCGTGTTTTTCTGGTTCATGCTATCTCTGGAATTGATGGAAAGGAAATGTGTGACGGGGTTATCATACCCAATGACATTATCTAATGTGTCATTAGGCATGTATTTTTACAAGTAATTAATAACATTCTAAGCATCATAGCGCACAATGAATTTTAACAAAGACTTAACCCACAATGTAGGTTGCTGTCCCACTTGCTATATGAACTTGTTTTTCATTATGTAATTCAACACGAGCAACAGAGACTTTATTGCCACTGCGCAAGATATGGCTACTTGCAGTAAAACATTCCCCACGTCCAGGTCGTAAATAATCAACCCGTAAATCAATCGTACCCATTTTAGCGAGTTTCTGTTCTAACTGCTCTTGGGATATAGGTGCTAAACGTGTTAATGCATTACCAACACAAACTAATCCTGCACTAACATCAAGCACTGAAGCAATTAGGCCACCATGTAAAATACGTTGAGCAATATTACCGACCAATTTATCTTGGTAGCGGAATTGAATTTCTGCGTAATCTTGTTCAAAACGAACTAACTCCAAACCAATCAACTGGTTAAATGGCATTTTATATACAAAAACATGACCAATTAAGGTTTGAGCCTCTTCTAATGTTAGCTGCTTTTCCATTTTTAGGATCTCCGATATCACGTCATAAAGTTAATATAATGTTAATAATACATGACGAAACCGTAATTTCCCATTCGTGCTATAAATATAATGGTGTAAAAATATACGAGATTTAATGGCGATTACGTGTAAAATATGGTGGCTTAAGTGTAATAAAGCACATTTATAAGAACTAATTCCAAAGTAAGTACTAACTTTTATATTATTCAATAATGAAACAGGATAATTAACTATGCGTTACATCCGTTCTTTACTTGCGGTGGCTTTATTCTATCCAGCATGGGGATTTGCATCCGAAATTCAAACATCATCATCTCCTGCACCGCTTGTTCAGGGCAGTATCATTTCCGGTTTATTACAAGAATACGACTCACCTTTTGTTCTTTATCCTTATGAATCCAATTACATTATTTACACTGATACCTCTGATATGAATAAAGAGGCTATCCAAAGTTATGATTGGGGTAATAAGGCTAAAAAAGATGAGGTGAAATTTCAGCTCAGTTTGGCCTTTCCTTTATGGCGTGGTATTGCGGGTGAAAACTCTGTGTTAGCGGCGTCTTATACCCAACGTTCTTGGTGGCAATTAAGTAATAAGAAAGAATCAGCACCTTTCCGTGAGACGAACTATGAGCCACAACTCTTTCTAGGTTGGGCTACTGACTATAAATTTGCAGGTTGGACACTTCGTGAAATTGAGACAGGTTTTAATCATGAGTCAAATGGGCGTTCAGATCCTACATCTCGTAGTTGGAATCGAGTTTATGCGCGATTTATGGCACAAAAAGGTAATTTTCAGCTCGATTTAAAACCATGGTATCGTTTTAGCGAAAGTGCACAACGTGATGATAATCCAGAAATTAATCGTTACATGGGCTATTATCGTTTAAAAGCAGGTTATCGATTAGGTGAGAGTGTGATCACTGCTACTGGGCGCTATAACTGGAACAGTGGCTATGGTGCTGCTGAATTAGGTTGGAGCTATCCAATTACTAAGCATGTTCGCTTTTATACCCAAGTATTTAGTGGTTATGGTGAATCGATGATTGACTATAATTTTCGCCAGACACGTGTTGGTGTGGGTGTGATGCTGAATGATATGCTGTAATTTTCCTCGTTCTGGGGTAGCATAACGCTATAAATGATGACGGCACCTTCATATTGGTGCCTTTTCTTTGACTCCTCATCATAGTTTTTATCAGCAGCTTTTCAGAGGAACGGCGTGTCCACAGCAGAAGTTCTTAATTCAATGCCATCAGCACAGACTATTTTGCGAGAAACCTTTGGTTATCAGCAATTTCGTCCTGGTCAGCAAGAGATCATCCATACTATTACAACAGGACGTGATTGCCTTGTTGTGATGCCAACAGGGGGTGGAAAATCCCTTTGCTATCAAATCCCGGCATTATTGTTAGATGGATTAACCGTCGTTGTGTCGCCTTTGATTTCCTTGATGAAAGATCAAGTCGATCAGCTTTGCCTTCATGGCATTGAAGCTACTTATTTAAACTCAACACAAACCCGTGAAGAGCAACTTGATGTTCAAGTGCGTTGTCAAAAGGGTGAAATAAAACTGCTATATATTGCTCCTGAACGTTTGATGATGGAGAGTTTTCTTCACCAATTAGTGCAGTGGAAACCTGCATTGTTAGCTGTTGATGAAGCGCACTGTATTTCACAGTGGGGGCATGACTTCCGCCCTGAATATCGAGGAATTGGATTATTAAGGCAATATCTCCCCGATGTTCCAATTGTTGCACTGACAGCAACAGCAGATAACACAACGCGTTATGACATTATAAATCAGCTAGTCTTGCATGATCCTTTAATTCATATCAGCAGTTTTGATAGGCCGAATATCCGCTACACTTTAGTTGAGAAATACAAGCCACTTGATCAACTTTGGCTCTTTATTCGTGGTCAAAAAGGAAAGTCAGGCATTATTTACTGTAATAGCCGCAGTAAAGTAGAAGAAACCGCAGAGCGACTCAGTAAGCGAGGGTTGAGTATTGCGGGTTATCATGCCGGAATGGAAATGACACAGCGAGCCAAAGTGCAAGAGGCGTTCCAGCGTGATGATTTGCAAATTGTGGTTGCAACCGTTGCGTTTGGAATGGGGATAAACAAGCCTAATGTGCGTTTTGTGGTTCACTTTGATATACCCCGTAATATTGAATCTTATTACCAAGAAACTGGGCGAGCAGGGCGAGATGGATTACCTGCGGAAGCCGTATTATTTTACGATCCCGCTGATATGGCGTGGTTGCGTCGTTGTTTAGATGAAAAGCCAGAAAGTGACCAAAAAGCGATTGAAATGCATAAGCTCAACGCAATGGGGGCATTTGCTGAAGCACAAACATGCCGACGACTAGTACTCCTTAATTATTTCGATGAACATCGACAAAATGCCTGTGGTAACTGTGATATTTGTCTTGATCCTCCTAAACAATATGATGGATTGGTCGATGCGCAAAAGGCTTTATCCTGCATTTATCGTACGGGGCAACACTTTGGGATTGGTTATATTGTCGAAATATTAAGAGGAGCGAATAATCAACGTATTCGCGATGCAGGGCACGATACATTACCTGTTTATGGTATTGGTAAAGCACAAAGTCATGAACATTGGGTGAGCGTGATACGCCAACTTATTCATTTAGGGATGGTGACACAAAATATTGTACACCGCTCTGCATTACAGCTTACTGAGATGGCAAGACCCATCTTACGAGGTGAAGTTCCATTACAATTAGCCGTGCCTAGATTATTAAGCCCAACAAAAAGCCGTAATCAACAAACAAAAAATGCACATAGACAGTACGATAGAAAATTATTTGCGAAACTACGTAAATTACGTAAATCTATTGCTGATGAAGAAAATATTCCGCCCTTTGTGGTCTTTAATGATGTCACATTGATAGAGATGGCAGAGCAATGCCCTGTTTATCCTGATGAGTTGTTATTAATAAACGGTGTCGGTCAACGAAAATTAGAACGATTTGGACCCGCTTTTATGACACTGATCCGTGACCATATTGAGGGCTTCGAATAACGCCAACAAGGAGAGCCAATGACAACCACTCTTTTTAAACATTCGTGGTTATCTCGTGAAAAGCAGTTTTCTGCTTTTACGAATGGCACTTTGTTGGATTTTTGGAACCAGCGTGAAGAAGGTGAGTTTACGGGCGTTGATGGCGTAAAGATCCGTTATGTTCATTGGCGTTCAGCATCGCACAATAAAGCACTAGTAATTTCTTCAGGCCGTAGTGAAAGCTATGTAAAGTATCCTGAAGTTGCATTTGATTTTTTCCATATTGGCTACGATGTCTTTTTGCTTGATCATAGAGGGCAAGGCCTGTCAGGCCGACTATTAGAAGATACACAAAAAGGTCATGTAGAAAAATTCAGTGATTATATTGATGACTTCTCAACATTCATTGATACGATAGTGTTGCCTTATCAATACCAACATTATTTTGCATTAGCCCATTCAATGGGGGGTGCTATCTTAGCGGGATATCTTCTAAAACATCCTCATGTTTTTAAAGCAGCCGCATTAAGTGCGCCGATGTTTGGTATTAATTTACCGATACCTCGCTGGGTAGCTAATTTTTTAGTTAATCGAGCAGAACAAAGTCAATCTGAAAGAAATAACTACGCAGTATCAACAGGTAAATGGTTTCCACTGCCTTTTATTCTTAATGTGTTAACACATAGCCATGAACGATACCGTCGTTATTTACGTTATTACGCTGATTATCCTGAGTTACGATTAGGTGGTCCTACTTATCATTGGATAGGAGAAAGCCTACAAACAGGGGATTGGTTAATTGAACATGCGGGAGAGATTGATACCCCTTTATTAGTGCTTGAAGCTGAGCATGACAAGGTGGTGGATAATCAAGAGCTAAGGGCTTTCTGTGAACGTTATAGTCAGTCCAGAACAAGAGAAGAAAAGCAAAAATTGCCACTGGTGATTAAGGGTGCGCATCATGAAATCTTGTTCGAAATAGATAAGCTACGCTCACAAGCATTGAATGAAATCTGTGAGTTTTATGATAAGCATTTATTTTAATCAGGAATGTGTATGTATTCGATAGTCGCTTCAGATCTTGATGGCACGTTGTTATCACCTAATCATGTATTAACTCCCTATACGCAAGAAACACTACACCTACTTATTAATAAAGGGGTGCATTTTGTATTTGCAACGGGTCGTCATCATGTTGATGTTGCTCAAATTCGTGACGGGTTAGGCATTAACGCTTATATGATAACGTCTAATGGTGCAAGAGTGCATAACACGCATGGTGACCTTATTTTTAGCCAAGATCTTGAGCCTGAAATCGCTTATGACTTGGCTCTTATGGTTTTTGATCACCCTGAAATTGAAACTAATATTTATGCTGGTGACTACTGGTATGTTAATAAAGAGATGCCGGGGGCTTGTGAGTTTTTTCGAGAATCAGACTTTAGCTATGAATTATATTGTAAAACCGGATTCCCGACTACCAATGTCTGTAAGGTCTTTTTCACCTCTGAAGATCATGAGCTATTACTGAAGCTAGAGAATGAAATTAATCAGCGTTGGGGTGATAAGGTCAATGTGAGTTTCTCACTGCGTAATTGCTTAGAAGTGATGGCAGGGGGCGTATCTAAAGGTGAGGCACTAGAGAAAGTGGCTGAACTGATGCAACATTCAGCGAAAGATGCTATCGCATTTGGTGATGGTATGAATGACAAAGAGATGCTCAAGATAGCGGGTAAAGGTTGCATTATGGAAAATGCCCATCAGGCATTAAAAGATCTGCTACCCAATATGGAAGTCATTGGTGCTAATGCGGATGAAGCAGTTCCTCATTATTTACGCAAGTTATACCAAGTGTGATCCCTTCTAAAGAACAAGGCGAACAAAATGTTGTTCGCCTTGTTCTTTGTTCTTTTTAAATCTATCTACATTTCGTCAGTGGTATTGCATCGTAAACTGCAATGTTCCATTTGCTTTGCCTGCACTCGTTGTATTAGATGTTTGGATATATCCTGCCTCTAAAGGAATAGAATAACTGCCTGCGGCGTTATTTTTTTCACTCACAGTAATTAATTGCCCCAGCTTAATAGGCTGATTTTTATATTTAACTTGGATACCGTAACCCTTAGCGGTATTGCTGTCTGTTGGGTTACTTAAACCAATGGTTCCAGTTGTTTGTTGGTCATCAGCAACACCATCAAATCGGATCTTAATTGGTGAAACCGGATCACAACTCAAATTAATATTAAAATCTTTGATACTCTCTGGGCTGACAGAGCCAACACCATTAAAACTCGATTTAGGTACTGCACCCAGTGGCACATTAATATTATTATTCACAACATCACAGCCACTAGAGATGATGTTTAAAGACGATAGATTAATTTTAGGTTCACTTTTTCCTACATAGTCACTGGTAATAAAGCCATTATTGTAGAGAATAAGCATTGCGACCCATGACGCTGGGATCGTTTGTGATTTCACATTATCTCGTAATTTATAAAGCTTCATTTCTAATGACACAGAATAATTACCGCTGGTCGCATTAGTTGAGCAAATAAGGCGATTACTGTAGTTACCATCAATATTTTGCTGACCATCGACATAAGCAGAGCCACTACAACTCCCACTAATGGTGCCATGTAAGGTATAACCTACACCACTGCTGTTAAGCTCTTTGACATAAGCGCCATTGACTCTTGGGCTTGATGCATTAAAAGAGCCTGGTAAATAAATCCCTGGTCTTACTGCACCACCGGAGAGATTCCACCAAGTCCATGCATTCACAGTTCCTAAATTAATCGTTGCGACTTCGGTTAAAATAGGTGCTGAACGTGAGACATAAATGGGAGCAGAATAGGTGACTGTTTTAGTGGTAAGGTCTGCCCTAAACTCTGCAAATGTGGTTGATGTATACAAAACAGCAGACAGACAACCAAGAGTTATATATTTATTCATTGTGCTCACCTATCTGCATTCAAGTTGTAAAAATTGGATTTTTTCTAAGGCAAGATCCACATTTAATGCTGTTTGGCACTGTTCGACAGCACTATTGCCCCATTTAGCACGTAGTTGGCTACGTTCAGGTACGCCATTTAAGAAAACTTCACCATCATTGGCTACAATCCCACTTGAAAGCACTTGGTCATCTTTATAAATCTCAACTTGGGTACCAAATGGCAGTGGTGTTCCGTTGTAGTGTAAGTTTGCAAGTACTCGAGCGCCTTTTCTTGCTTTGAAATCGGCTAAGACAATTGCTCCTTTGGTTGGAATAACGGTTGTTGATGTTAATTCAACATCGTTATTACCCGTTAAAGAAGAGGGATCAACCGTCACTTTATTACGTTCATAACGTGAAACATTCGGAATAACGGCATAGCCTTGTGCATTGGTATAAAGGCTTTGCGCGTTACTGACTTTTAAGTTATCAATATCTTCTGCTTTAATTAAAATAGCAGAATCGTAAATGGTGCGAGAGGAGGTGATCCCTCCTTGATGAACCAAAAGTGCACCCGTCGCGCCCCAATTTATTGATTGATAGCGTTTGTCGTAATTGTAACCTGCACTAATCTCGCCTCCAGAAGCACTGTAGTTGCCATTAACAGAGCCACTGTATTCTTGACGAGAATGATTGTAGTTTTGTGAAATATCATATTGCAGGTTGTTATCTTTTAACTGTGTACCACTTAAACTCACTGAACTAATAGAATCACCTTGTTTGCTGGTGTTATAGCGATAACTTAACCAGTTGTTATTCTGAGCAATATTAAATGGAAGACTAAAGTTAATAGATAAAATCTGATCGGCTAATCCATTTTCTTGACGCTTGTTATAGGCATAAGAGACGCTATAACTTAATGCACGATAATTTGAATTAAAACTCACATTTACATTGCGATCGACTCTGTCTTGATACCAATAATATTGTTGATAACCATTTAATGAGAGATAGCCCATATCTCCTAAAGATTGCGATACAGATAACTGAAACTGTTTTTTCTTACGATAGAGATGAGAAAATCGCTCATTAGCCGCTGAGAAATCGTAATAATCTTTTGTTGAATAGCGATAAGAAGCTAATGAAAAACCCGTTTTGGTATCAGGTAAATATTTTGAGTATTGAACACGATAAGATTGTCCTTGGGCTTCATTGTCATTTATTAAGGTTGTTTTCGCGTGAGTAATGTCCGCAGAAACGGCACCCAAATAGCCAAGATTAATCCCAGTACCTAATGCATAAGCTTGATAATCAGCAGAGATTAATGTGCCACCATAAATGGAAAAATTGTAAGGAAGCCCATAAATAGCAGAGGTTTGAAAGAAATTAGGTTTTCTTGCTGCTGCGTCTGCATGATATTTACCAATATCTACACTGTATTTTAAGCTACCCGCGCGTTGCATCATGGGAACAGCAGAAAAAGGTTGTGAAAAGGTACGGGTTGTTCCATCGGCTTCTTCGATCGTAACTTGTAAATCACCGCTGTAAGAAGTGGGATATAAATCTGAAATAGCAAACTCACCTGGTGGAACGGAGGTCTGATAAATAATGCTGTTATTTTGTCGAACGGTGACAACAGCATTACTTTGCGCGATACCTCTGACGATGGGAGCAAATCCACGTTGGCTTTGTGGCAACATGCTTTCATCAGAAGCTAATTTAATACCACGATAAGGAATACTTTCTAATACATCATTATCAGAAGCGGTTTCACCTATAGTTAAACGACTTTTTAAACTACGAATATCTCGTTCAACATAAGTCTGTAAGCTATTCCACTGAGATGAATTATCACTGTTTTTATTGTAGTTACTGTGGTTACGTAAACGCCAAGCGCCCACGTTAACACCACTACGTAATCCTAAGAAAATAGAGTTACTATTATTTTGGTCACGATACCAATACTGATTTTGACGATAAGTGTAATTTACAAAGGCAGCATTTATGCCATCGTTCCATTGTGCTGGTGGAATATAGCCTTGCCCATAATTGTATAAAGCAATTTGTGGTATAGAAAACGACAAACGTGCTCGTGAAAAATCATACTCATACTTTGCATTTGGAATAACGCTAGCAATATCGGTAACTGTTGATGTACTCGCTTGCTGGTTAAATTGCGAAGTTGCAGACTCTTTTACTCCCCAATTTAATAAATCTTGTTTGGTGAGCTCTGGCGCTAGTGTCTTTTTTTCTTCATCAAAAATAAAACGGACTTGGCGATTATCGATTAATTTATTATTGAGATAAATATCAACAGAATAGATACCAGGAAGTTGTCCTCCAGTATAAGAAAAATAATCAAGGCTATTAATATCCGCGACCTGATTTTCTATTCCTAAATTGAGCGCATCAGGATTAAATTGCTCTTCAGCAATGACCTGATAAGGAAATAAAATAGAGGCTATCGCCATGGCAAGTAAACAGTGGCGATAGAGATTATCAGTAGGAAATACCGATAATCGTTTTGTAGGTAATGCGATGATGGATAAAGTCATAACTCTACACTCTTAATTTAATACTTTATCTACAGTTGCACCGTAGTCATTAATAAACTGCACAGTGACTTTCTGAGCAATTGGACTCTCTTTAAGTAATACGACTTCTTGATAAGGGTTAATTAAAGGGTCGTAAGGGTAGCGTTTGTCATCAATAAAAATATGTTTGATCGTGAGGTGATAAGGTGTTTTGTTGTTAAGCACCAAGCCTTGGCTTTGTTTTGATAATTCGACGTTATTAAAGTTAAGTGGCTCAATATCATGGGAGCGTAAAAAGAGTTTAAATTGAGAATTAATGACGAGTTGCAATTGATTCTCAGGGCTCTTTTCAACAGGTGGGATTGATTTTATATTAAGCCAATAGACGACTTCAGTATTGGAATTTAACGGTTCACCAGTATAGGAAATACGCGCAGTTCCTGTTCCATCAGGCTCAATACGAAAAAGCGGTGGTGTTGCAATAAAAGGGGGTTTTTCTGTGCCTTGAAAAGCAGAAACCCAACTTTGGATGAGATAAGGTTTTTCTTTATCGGTATTTAGAATAGGAATGCTTATTTCACGAGCATTATCGTTATAAACAAATCGAGTTCCCCCCACACTTACTCCAGCAGCATGGCTTACCGTTATGAGAGAAAATAATAAAAATAGAGTTAGAAAAATATTCTTTTTCATAAATGGCGCCACAAAGTTAAGGGAAATAAGAGGGTAATAAGGATTACCCTCGTTTTTATTATTTATATTGGATGCTATAAACAGCAGATCCATTTGCTGGGCCTGGTGTTGCTTGGGCTGTTGCTTTGTAACGTGCAACATAATCTAAGTTAATTTCAGTTCCTTTGATTTCGACTTCTTTTGAATCGTCATATAGGTTTATTTGAGATACGGCATCTTTTTCAAACAGAGCGATACCTACATTTGTCGCGCCACCAGAGACTTGGTCAATGGCTAAAATATCGCTATCAATTGCATCACGAGTCCCGCCAAAACGGACAGCGACTGTCGTATCAACAGGACAATCAATTAGTTTAATAGTGAAGTCTTTAAGGCCAGCAACTTCACCTTTAGTCGCTAAACTTTTTGATGATACTTTTCCTAAATCTACGGTTAGATTTTTAGAAGAACTATCCACAGTACAGGCTTGATCTGTTATTTCTCCGGTAAAATTAATTGTGCCCGATGCAAAAGCAGCAGGTGCAGAAAGTAGAGAGAGACTCATCCCTAATAAATAGAGAGATTTATTTAATTTGCTCATGAACGGTCCTATATAAAAAGTAATTATCTTTACTTTTTAATTTATTTATAAGTATAGATTTAAGTATTGGTTTATTCGCATATAAAATATGCCAATAAAATATAACATCACGAAAAATTTAAGTTAATAAAGATTTACATGAGTTTTTTTGTCTTTATATCAAATTATTTAATGTTCGTTTTTAAAATTAAAAATAATGTTTAATTAGTCACAAATTAAATCTTGGTATAGTCATTTATTATTTATTAAAGATAATAAATTTGTTATATCTCCTGTTGAAAATGAATTTTTATTCAAATAAAGATAGAACTTATATTCTTTATCTTCATTATGTATATTTAATTTTTTAATCGTATTTTTATTCAATTCTTCTTGAACAACCGTTAAAGGAAGTCGAGAATAACCAAGGCCTTGCTTAACAAAGTTTATTGCTGTTTCCACAGAGCCAACATGAATAATTTGGTTATTATGATCGGCATCTGAGCTGTTAGCGAGTAAAGAAATATAAGTATGTTGTTGTAATTCCTTTGATAATTCATCATGTTGTAGATGTTGTAAAACACTCTTAGGATGTGTTACTAACACTGTTTTAATACTTTCTAAATCAATGGGTTGCAATGATTTTATATTGTAATGTGTTATCACCAAATCTTGATCTTTTTGTGCTAAAAAATCTGATTTACTAAGCGCTGTTTTATGAATATTAATATCATAGTGTTTATTGTCTTTAATAAATTGAGAAATTTTATTCCAGAAAAGACCTGAAATATATAAAGGATCTATCAGTATGTTTATCTTTAACTTATTGTTAAATATAAAATTTTTAGCCTCTTTTTCTAATGAAATCGCTTTTTCAGTAATTTCTCTAGAGAGTTCAAGTAATACTTTACCTTCATGAGTAAGTACCGCTCGCCTTTTCTCTAAAGAGAGGATCTCAACGCCTAAAGTCTGCTCTAATTTATTGATAGTATAGCTAATTGATGATTGTGTTCTATATAATGCATCTGCGGCCTGAGCAAAGCCACCGTAGTCAACGACAGCTTGTAAGGTAATCCACTGATCGAGAGTCGTTCGGGATTTTTCCATAATGGAACCTTTATATTATTGTTTATTTAATACTCATTAAAAATGAAGCTAGCAATATATCTTAGCATTGTTAATAGGTAGTAATACTCATTTTAAAATCAAGTTTAAAAAATATTAACATTATAATCTGTAATGTCATCTATTAATAAGTAATACAATTCTAAGAAAAGTATTTATTATTTTTTATTTGAAGATTTTTATTTTATAAATTAGACATGTTTTTTTTATTCTTTTTCGTTATTTTTTTCCATATAACTAAAAGGTGTTACTTGGAACAATAAGTAATATCTTCTATTTATATTATTGTTGATGTTTATTCATTTTTTATTTTTAATTTAATTTTTTATTAAGTTATAGATTTTAATTAAAGTATGTTTTAAATTTTATTGTTTTAAAATAATCGTGAATTTATTATTTATAATTATTTTTCTTTTTATTTTTTATCTATTCTTATTCATTCTTAGCATTAAAACTTAGAATGTTAAATATTTTATATTTGATTTAAGGTGATTAAAGTAAGATAAATAAGACTGCCTTTAACGATAGTTGCTGTTTATTAATCCAAATTAGACTATTTTTTAGTGCTAAATATCGATATTCAGAAGTGTTCTACTATGTAAAGCTATTGGCATTTTAAATACTGATGTTAAGTATTGTACGCTATAAATGACTTAATTTATTTAACTTAGGGAAGGAAAATGATCGGTTAGCGATAATAATTTAAAAGCTAAAAACCAACAAAGAGTAATTTCTACTCATTTAAGGAGTGTAATTAAGTATAAAAACGTAATGACATGATTTAGATCAATAATTGTAAGCTGATTTTATTTAGGAGTCCGATTCCGTTAACAGAGCGGTAAAATAATAAAGGTAAGACAAAATATATTTCACCTTAAGGTAAATTAAATACCTTATCCAAAATGACATTTTATTTTCTGGATAAATTGGTCATTAGTTAGAAAAATATACCGTATTAAAAATATTTTCCTGAAAGAATAGTGAGCTTTTTATGATGCTCACTTTATTATATTCATACTACTATCGAGTGGTAGATAGTTTCTTTATGTTATTACTTATCAATTTTATTAAACAAAAAATCAAAAAATAATTTGTTTTTTTTCTAGAAATAAGAGGCTAAGAAGAAAATGCGGATTAATTTTATACAATCAATAAGCTATAAGAGAAACAGCTACACAGAATAGAATGAAAAAGGCGTCAGAAAAGGGGATGAAAGGAATGAGGAAGAAAAGAATAGAGCCATTACCTTTCTTTTTTTTCAAGAAGATAATGGCTTTTTATCAAATAAATTGAAGGGGGATTATAACCCACCGACTTCTCTAGGTGTTGCTCGCATTGAGCTACGAATTGTATTACCCATCATATCCACTCTTGCTTGGAATGGTGGGAATGGTAATGGGATACCATGTTCTGCAAAAGCTAAGAGAATATTTTGATGAATTTCATGTCTCGCTGGCATTCTATGCCCCATCTCTGCGGCATAAACACGTAATTCGAAAATCTGAATACCTTGTTGTAAATCGACTAAATAAACCTCAGGCGCTGGGTTCTCTAAAATCATCGTAGAGCGTTTTGATGCTTCTAATAAGACATTGGTGACGTGCTCACTGTTGCAGTCTGCGGGGGCAGGAATGGTCATCACAATACGGGTAACAGAGTCCGACAGAGACCAGTTAATAAATTGTTCTGTGATAAAGGCTTTATTCGGTACGATAATCTCTTTTCTATCCCAGTCGGTCAACGTTGTCGCTCGGGTGTTGATCTTAGAAATATTCCCCGTCAAATTACGAATGGTTACGGTATCACCAATACGGATCGGTTTTTCAAATAAGATCATCAACCCTGAAATGATATTGGCAAAAATTTCTTGTAAACCAAAGCCTAACCCAACCCCCATTGCTGCGACTAACCATTGTAATTTTGACCATTCAATCCCTAATAAAGAGAAGCCTACAATACTACCAATTAGAGTGATGCTGTATTTAGTCATGGTAGTAATGGCATAGCCTGTACCTGGCGTTAAATCTAAATGTTGTAAAATAGCCAGTTCAAGTAAAGCGGGTAAGTTTCTCACCAATTGCGTAGTGATAATAATCACAAGGATCGCCACTAAAATAGATCCCATGGTAATAGGTTGTATGGTGTTAACTCCATTCACCGATGAGGTTACATCCCAAAGACGAATATTATCGACAAAGGAAAATGCAGTGTTTAATTCAGACCATAATAAGATCATCGACACTAATGCAATCATAGTCAGAATAGAGCGAACTAAACCAATAGATTGCGCACTGATTGCATCAAGGTCTATTTCTTGAGCCTCTATTTCTAGCCCTACAGTACTCTCACCGCTACTGCCTACTATGGTATTTTCATCTTCGCCTTTTGCACGTTGGGCGAGAATTTCAGCCCGTTTCTGTTTAGCTCGTTCAAAGGCTAATTTACGACGTTGAATAAGCATCCAACGTTGAATAATGTGATAGATAATCAGTAAAGCAAACCAAATTGCTACTGACATTTCTAAACGGCCAAGCAAGACAATCGAGGTAGAAAGGTAACCTAAAACAGCGGCTAAGCCTGCAATAACAGGAGCAAGAAGTAAGAACCACCATAAGATAGTGTTTATTGCATTATCACCAGATCCATGTTTATCAAGATAAAGGGGAACATGGGCTTTTTTAAGACTGGAAGTAATAAAGCTTAGGGCGATACAGAGTAGCAAGAAACAGAAGCGACCAACGGTTGGTGCAAATTCCCTATCACTATAATATTCAAAGGTAATTAATGACATCATCAGCGGGACGATGACAAAAATGGAAAGCTGGTAAAAACGCATTGCTTTTTTGACTCTACTTTCTTTCCATTTAAATTGAGCAATAAATAAACCGTTATGACGTGCGAAGGTTGCACTGATCATAAATAGCCACAACACGGGAGCGGCCGCCGTTACACCATAGCCAATTGCGCCAGCCATTGGATAACGCCATTCAACACTTTGTAAGCCATAACCAACCGCAGACCATAACAGAGGTAGCGGAAGTGCAATTAAAATAGACCAAAATACGGTGCGTATTGTCAGTGAAAAATGATCTTGAGTGACTTTACCAATACGGTTACTGACCCTTTCAAGAAAGGCGTTGTAGTGCTTTCGAGTACGAAGGCTAAAACCAACAATTGATAAGGTAACAAACAGGAATAGAAACGTATCTTGGTTTTTAAGCATGCTAACAGCTGCATGGCCTAATTGTGAAAAGGTATCTAACGAAAGTAACCGAGTGATATCTTTGACTAATAAAACCGGATAATTGAATTTGATAGGGCTGATATCGGCAACCCAGAACATATAACGGTTTGTCGCGTCTTTTGTTTCTTTTAAAGCATCCGCTAATTGTGTTGTGGCAACTTTCAGTTTTGTTAACTCAAGAATTTGAGAATCATAACCGGATAGCAGAGAATTTAATAACTCATGGCGTGCTTGGATAAGAGAATCAAAAATATATTGCTGAGCTTCAGGCAATTTAGAGCCATCGGCAGTTTCTGGTGGCTGGATCTTACTTAAGTTTTCCAGCATATCCTCATAACCTAAACGCTCAACACGTAATTGAATAATATCTCTATCAAGTTCTTGTGAACGAGGCATTTCAGGTAAACGAGAAAGTTGTGTTCTTAGTGCTTCACCTAAGGCTGTTGAGCCACTTAACCATTGAGCTTGCTCTCGAATAGTTGTTAGTGTTTGGCGGACTTGTTGTGTTTGTTGGGTGGTGATGCGCTGTTTTTCTGATAGCTCACTCATTTCCTGAGTTTGTTTATTCAGGATCTGCGAAAGTTCACGATTAGTTTGGATCTGTTTTGTCAGAAACTCAGGTAATTCGCCACCTTGTTCTGCTAACATCTCTGTTTTTTCTAACGCAAGATCAGCGACTTCTTGGCGTTTTATATTCAATAAACTACGTAATTGTTGTAGTTGTACATCAAGGCGTTGATAGCGTTTTTTAAATAGTTCTAAGCGAAGACGTGCTATTTCTTGGCGATTATTCGCTGATAGCTGTGCCATTTCTAGCTCATTAACCATCGCCTTACGAGCTGTTACTTCAGCTTGAGTCAGCTTATTTTGAGCTTCTGTTAACGGTGTTGTTGATGCACTGACAGAGGCAAGCCTTGCTGTTGCGTCACTCAATAAACGACGTGCTTCCGAGAGTTGTTGAGGCAATAAATTTAAAGACTCACTGATTTCACGGCTTTTGTCTTGTTCTTGCTGTTGAAGCCTTGCTTGCTCCATTAATTGGCTACTGACTTGAATAATTTTCTGTTCTAAATCAGGAATGCTAATTTTTTCTGGGATAGTTGGAACTGCGTGACTTTCTTCAAGAAGCTTAGTTCTGAGTTCTTTGGTGATCTCTGGATAATCATCAATGGTTTTTTGATAGTTGTCTGCATTTTTTTGCGCTTTTTCACCATCATTAATCCAGTTGATAGTGCCTTGTAGCGCCTGAACAGCCTCAATATCTTGAGGATTAGTACTTCCTTCAAGTTGTTTAATATCTTGACGTAATTTCTCTACATCTGCTGATATTGCAGATGTGCTTAACGAAAAAGTCAAAAAGAGCGAGAAGAAAAGACTGATTATCAGGCGCACAAAGGTTACTCCGAATTACGTATTATTCACTGATGGCGTTAGCGTCATTGCCAGCAACATTGATGATGGAACCTAATTGTTCCCCCATTAATGTAACGGAGCCATTCATAAGATCTTTATTCAATTGAACGGTATTTTCAGGGAAAAGGTTGATGACTGTTGAGCCTAACTTAAATCGGCCCATTTCCTCACCTTTTTTCAAGAATATCGCTCCTGCTTTGTCTGCTTGAGGATAAGTCCAACGTTTAATAATACCTTCACGAGGCGGTGTTACCATGCCACACCAAATCGTTTCAATACTACCGACAATAGTTGCACCTACCAGAATTTGTATCATTGGACCAAATTGTGTTTCAAAAAGACAAATAATGCGTTCATTACGTGCAAATAAGTTTGGTACATTGGCCGCCGTTAATGGATTAACGGAGAAGAGATCACCAGGAACATAAATCATCTCTTTTAATAAACCATCGCAAGGCATGTGAACACGGTGGTAATCGCGAGGCGAAAGATATGTCGTAATAAACTGACCATTACGGAACTTATCTGCTAACATAAAGTTACCTGCGAGTAACGCTTCAAGAGTGTAATGATGTCCTTTAGCTTGCAGAATTTGATCGTCTTGGATAAGACCAAGTTGGCTGACAGCACCGTCTGCTGGTAATGCAAGTTTGTCATCACCTTCAACAATAGGACGTACGCCGTCTTTTAAAGCCCGGATAAAGAACTCATTGAATGTTGAATAAGCTTGGAACTGGCTGTCTTTCGCTTCATTCATATCGACTTTATAGGCTTTTGCGAAGGCTTTGATAACAAACTGGGTGATTGCACCCGCTTTTTTGTTTGCAAACCAACCTGCTAGCTGTGTGAGCCATAATTTAGGCAATAAATACTGTAGTTTAATTTTTAGCTTGTCCAAAATGGCAACCTCTGGGATTAAACGATAAAAAATAGACAAAAGGGGTCTATTGTACCCACCCTTAATAGGGTTGTCAGTGAATCAATTATTAAGAGTCTAAATTAATGTTCTTACGAACTTTCACCTGACTCATACTTTCTAAAATACGATGGTAGTTTTCAAAGCGTGTTTCTGATATTTCACCCTTCTTTACGGCTTCACTGATTAAGCAACCCGGATCGTCTAAATGTTTACAATCGCGGAATTTACAACCACCAAGGTACGGTCTAAATTCAACAAATCCTTTTGTCACTTGATCAGGCGTTAAATGCCATAAGCCAAATTCACGGACACCTGGAGAATCAATCACATCTCCGCCTTGTGGGAAATGGTAAAGACGTGATGCGGTTGTTGTATGTTGCCCTAAACCAGAGTTATCAGAGACCTGATTAACAACAATACTTTCTTCCATCGGTGGTAGTAGCGTGTTAAGTAAGCTTGATTTACCCACACCAGACTGCCCAGCAAAAATAGAGATACGGCCGATAAGTTCTTGCGTGAGCGCATCTAGCCCTTCTTTAGTATAGCTAGAGACTTCAAGGACACGATAACCAATGTCTTTATAAGTCTGCATCCATTCACTAACTGTCTTACGACTTTGTTCATCTAACATATCGATTTTATTGAGCACAATTAGAGGTTCAACATTTAACGTTTCGCAAGCGACAAGGTAACGGTCGATAATATTTAAAGACAACTCAGGCAAAATGGCGGAGACAATAATAATCTGGTCAATGTTTGCCGCAATAGGTTTAATTCCATCATAATAGTCAGGGCGTGTTAGCACAGAGGTACGCTCATGTACCGCTTCAACGATACCATTCACTCGGACATTTTCTTGTATTTGTAGCGCAGGGCGCCACACAACTTTATCACCTGTCACTAAGGATGAAATTGTGCGTCGGATATTGCATCGAGTAATCGAGCCGTCAGTTGCTTCAATATCTGCATGTTGGCCAAAACGGCTAATGACTAAACCTTCGGACGCTTCGCCTAATTGCGTATCGTCTAATTCAACGTGGTTTTTTTTCTCTTTGCTCTGCAAACGCTTTTTATGGTTTTCTTGTACTCGACGTTGCTGGCCTTTAGATAATTTACGTTTTGTCACCGATCCTCACTTGTATTATTCGGTTAGATGTTCTTCTGTCGTGCTTATTGAGTAAACGCGCTATGATAAACGCTAAAATATCATGTCTCACACTTAGAAACAGCTAGGATATATTATGTCAAAAAGCGAGAACAATCTGATCTGGATAGATCTGGAAATGACCGGTCTTGATCCTGAATGTGACCGTATCATCGAAATTGCCACCATTGTGACAGATCCTCAACTTAATATTTTAGCCGAAGGCCCAGTAATTGCTGTACACCAATCGGATGAACAACTGAGTTTAATGGATGAATGGAATACTCGCACTCATACTGGTAGTGGTTTAGTTGAGCGTGTGAAAGCCAGTCAATATGATGATAATTCAGCACAAAAAGCGACAATTGAATTCCTAGAAAAATGGGTGCCTAAAGGGGTATCACCTATTTGTGGCAATAGTGTGGGCCAAGACCGACGTTTTTTGTACCGTTATATGCCAGAGCTAGAGCAATATTTTCACTACCGCTATCTTGATGTCAGTACATTAAAAGAGTTGGCGCGTCGTTGGAAGCCTGAAATTTTAGACGGTTTTAAGAAAAAGAATACTCATCAAGCATTAGATGATATTCGTGAATCTATTGCAGAGCTAGACTATTATCGTAAGACCTTTATTAAAGAGTGAAAAATGTGCACTCATGATTGATATTGCATCATTGTGATGATTTTATCAGCATGCAATCAAAAAAACGCATTTTTTTGTTGATAAGGGCTTGCGGTTAAGCATTTTTCTCGTATAATGCGCTTCCCGTACCGATGAAGAATTTTATTTGTACGGGTGTAAGAAAGATGCGGGAATAGCTCAGTTGGTAGAGCACAACCTTGCCAAGGTTGGGGTCGCGAGTTCGAGTCTCGTTTCCCGCTCCAATCTTTCTTAGACGATTGTTAGTAGTGTTATGTGATGCGGGAATAGCTCAGTTGGTAGAGCACAACCTTGCCAAGGTTGGGGTCGCGAGTTCGAGTCTCGTTTCCCGCTCCAAATCTTTTACTAACTATTGTCAAAACTTACCAAATGCGGGAATAGCTCAGTTGGTAGAGCACAACCTTGCCAAGGTTGGGGTCGCGAGTTCGAGTCTCGTTTCCCGCTCCAAGTTTTTCTCTTCTGTTTCAACAAATCTTATTTTTAATCCCCATAAAGAAAATTTTAAGTTTTTCCTCTCGCTTTTTTAAATATCGACTACACTGTTTTAGGATCATAAATTAGGGAATTTTACTTAATACACGTAAAGAGAGTGTGAGTGATTATTGTGCAAAAAAAGAAATGTCGTTAATGCATGTAAGATCAAGCTATTTTTTTGTGATCTATCTTTGATCTTTGCTTGCTTTTCTATTTTGACGGCACTAGAATGTGCGCCTTTCCTCATTTAAGGGGGAAATAAAAGGCAAGATCATTTTTTCGGTTTTAGGCCTTTATTCTGTTAAACATGCATTGAATAGTATTTTAGAAAAAAGAAAGGGTTTTAGGCGCTTTTCTTTAAAAAAATGTAATAAATATTCTACTATTCTTAAAATCTTCCCAAATTGATTTATCCACAGTGAGATGCTAATAACCACCGCATCTAAGCACTATTTATTTTTTTACTGCACAGAGTTATCCACAGATACCTATCATTAAGTGATAAGGATATTATTCTCTTCAATAAATCAATTGGATTTTATATCTATTTGATAATTCAGTTTATTTTATTTTTTTTGAAAATTGAGTCTTAGTTCGCTTGAATTTTTTTTTCATGTTGATAGGCAAGGGGTTTTTATTTTATTCACAGGTGAAATTAAAGATTACTCGTTATATGTTTATTATGTTAAAAACTAAGCATCTCTCGGTAAGCCTTTAGTTATTGCTCTTACTAGACGTTTTTGTTGTGAAGTCTGTATTTTCACCTCTTTTTCATTTCGTTTTGCTGTCTGCTGGGCAATTGCCCAATTCAAATGTTCATCTAAAACATCACTTAATCCAAAGCGCTCTTTCAAGGCAAGTATAATTTTATCTTGATAAGGCGCATTTCCTAACGCCACGCTAATATTTCTAATCCAGCGTAAGTAACCAATACGACGGATCGGCGAACCTTCTGTTATACGAAGAAATTTTTCTTCACTCCATTGAAAAAGATCGAGTAATTCAGGTGTATGAAGTGCTCGGCGGGGAGAGAAATCCTCTTCATCTGTCAATGATGAGAAGCGATTCCAAGGACAAATAAGCTGACAATCATCACAACCATAGATGCGGTTACCCATTAATGGGCGAAATTCTTCAGGGATCGCGCCATCAAGCTCAATTGTAAGATACGAAATACACCGCCGTGCATCGATAGTATAAGGCTCGACAATGGCGCCAGTCGGGCACGTTGTCATGCAAGCGACACATTTACCACATTGTTCTTCGACAGGGCTATCTGTGGGTAAAGGCAAATCGATAAGTAACTCACCTAGAAAGAACCAAGAGCCAGCTTGGTTGTTGATAACAAGTGAGTGTTTACCAACCCAGCCAAGTCCAGCTTTAACCGCTAAAGGGCGTTCCATTATAGGTGCTGAATCAACGAAAGGACGAAAATTGACGATCCCTTGATATTCATATTGTTGGCAATATTGAGTAATTTTTTCGCCGAGCTTTTTAAGACGCTGCCTTAATACTTTGTGATAATCCCGACCTAGTGCATAGCGACTAATATAGCCTTGTTCTGGATTATTTAATGTTCGTGCGAAAGCGGCATCTGTGGGAAGGTAATTCATTCTCACGCTAATAACCCGCAATGTGCCAGGCACAAGTTCATGAGGTCTTGCACGCGTCATACCATATTTCGCCATCCATGCCATTTCGCCATGATATTGTTTATCTAACCAAGCTTGTAAGCGAGGCTCTTCAAGTGATAAGTCAGTATCACATATCCCAGTTTGTTGAAAACCTAGCTCAGAACCCCATAATTTAATGTTTTGAGCGAGAAGATTAAGATCGAGTGATGACATGAATAAACCGAATCAATAGGTAAGAGGTGAGTCCTAAGAGCGCGCAGTGTATCATAGTGAGCCAGTAGGAAAAATCCTCGCAATAAATAGATTTATGGTATGGTTATTTGATAGTTATTTCGATAACTATTTGCCTTAAGAGAACATATAAAGCTTGGTATTTGAGGTTATCCAACGATCTCTCTTTATTAAGCCGTTATAACTTAACAATAGATTATATAAATATGAAAGAATGGGTTGTTACATTAGAAGATGAAGCGGCAACAGTTGAACTAGGGCGTACTGTTGCAATGGCGACTAATCATAGCGGATTGATCATTTATTTATATGGCGATCTTGGTGCTGGAAAAACAACCTTTAGCCGAGGCTTTTTGCAAGCGCTTGGTCATCAAGGGCATGTTAAAAGCCCAACATATACATTAGTTGAGCCTTATATGCTTTCGCCGAATCTTGTTTATCATTTCGATCTTTATCGTTTAGCATCGGCGGAGGAGCTGGAATTTATGGGAATACGCGACTATTTTGAGCAAGACGCGTTATGTCTTATTGAATGGCCATCACAAGGCGAAGGCTTTTTACCTAACGCCGATTTAGAACTTCATTTAAGCTATGAAGATGAAGGTCGAAAAGCGCGTTTTGTTGCCCTTACACAAAGAGGGAATACTGTTTTATCCCATATTCAGTCTGCATAAAGGAATATTGATTATGTCGAGTCTCATCACTATTGTGAGTCAAAGTCAGCGCTATGTTGTTGCCTTTCTGTTGGTTGTTTTGTCTTTATTTTTTGTGCAAATAGCACAAGCCGCTACTGTGACAGAAGTAAAAGCAGAAAACGGTATTTCAGCAACAACCCTCACATTCTCTTTTAGTGGTGGGAAGCCTAGCTATCGATATTATTCATTAAAAAATCCTGACCGTTTGGTGATGGATTTTAAACAGAGCACAAAAATTACAGGGTTGCCTGCAACATTAGGCAATGGGCAGTTAGTTCATAAAATTCGTGCAACGCAATCAAAAGATAGCCAATACCAAAGTATGGTCGTGGAACTTGCCCAGCCAGTTGTTGTAACTGAAAGTCTAATGAATGTAAGCGGTGATTATAAGTTAGCGCTTACTATCAAACCAATGAATGTTCGACAAAATAATCACTCTCAACCCACCGTGAATGTGGTCGCTTTAGCGCCGACAACAATGACGGCGTCAGACTCAAATACAAATAGAGAAATGGCGCCTTTAACCATGACACCCAAAACAGAGATTGCCCCAGTTGCTCCTATTGTGAAACCACGTACCACTCCATCAAAACCACAAGCGGGCTCTCGTCAAATTATTATTGCGATAGATGCAGGTCATGGTGGGCAAGATCCTGGTGCGATAGGCCAGAAAGGTAATCGTGAAAAAGATGTCACTTTAAGTGTGGCAAGAAAATTAGAAACTCGTTTACATAACGATCCGATGTTTAAACCGGTATTAACTCGTAATGGTGACTATTTTATTTCCGTTGCTGGACGTTCGGAAGTTGCCCGTAAGCAAAATGCGAATATGTTAGTTTCTATCCATGCAGACTCGGCCCCTAATCGCAGTGCAAGAGGCGCTTCTGTGTGGGTGCTTTCTAATCGTCGAGCAAACAGTGAATTAGGTAAATGGCTTGAACAAAGTGAAAAGCAATCTGAATTACTTGGTGGTGCAGGTGATGCTTTATCTGATGGGGCTGATCCTTATTTAAGTCAAACGGTACTTGATTTGCAATTTGGTAATTCACAGCGTGTGGGTTATGACGTTGCTGTTGCTGTGTTATCTGAGTTGAGAAAAGTTGGGTCTTTGCATAAAAAGACACCAGAACATGCGAGTTTAGGCGTGTTACGTTCACCGGATATCCCTTCAATTTTAGTTGAAACGGGTTTTATTAGTCATGCAGCTGAAGAGCAGTTACTGATTTCTGATGCTTATCAAGAAAAACTTGCCGCTTCTATTCATGCGGGTTTAAGAAATTATTTTCTGGCTCATCCTTTACAAAATGCACCCAATTGATTGAGTAAAAGGGAATAAAGGTAATGGCGATAAATTTATTACCTCCTCAGCTTGCAAATCAAATTGCCGCAGGGGAAGTTGTTGAAAGACCTGCATCTGTGGTCAAAGAGTTACTCGAAAATAGTTTAGATGCAGGGGCGACTACAATTGATATTGATATCGATAAAGGTGGCGCCAAACTTATCCGTATTCGTGATAATGGATGTGGCATCAATCACGATGATTTGAAGTTAGCACTTGCTCGCCATGCAACTAGTAAAATATCAAGTCTTGATGATCTTGAAGCCATAATAAGTATGGGATTTCGTGGAGAAGCATTAGCCAGTATTAGCTCTGTTTCTCGTCTAACGCTGACCTCACGCACACAATCTCAAGATGAAGCGTGGCAAGCTTATGCAGAAGGCCGAGATATGGCCGTTACCGTTAAACCCGCAGCTCATCCTGTGGGGAGTACGGTTGAAGTCCTTGATCTGTTTTATAATACGCCGGCAAGACGTAAATTTTTACGCACTGAAAAAACAGAATTTGCACATATTGATGAAGTGGTTCGCAGAATTGCGTTATCACGCTTTGATGTCTCTATTAATCTTACCCATAATGGCAAACGTGTTCGCCAATACCGTGCAGTAAAAGATGAAAGCCAGCAAAATCGCCGACTGAGTGCGATTTGCGGTAATAACTTTGTCAATCAATCGATGCATTTATCGTGGGAACATGGTGATTTAGCGATAAAAGGTTGGGTAGAACACCCCTTATCATCAGTGCAATGCAGTGACATTCAATATTGTTATGTGAATGGACGAATGATGCGTGATAGGTTGATTAATCATGCTATTCGTCAGGCTTATGATGGGTATTTGCAAGGAGAACAACAGCCTTCTTATATCCTCTATTTGAGCGTTGATCCTCATCAAGTGGACGTTAATGTTCATCCAGCTAAACATGAAGTCCGCTTTCATGAATCACGTTTAGTGCATGATTTTATTTATCAGGGGGTGTTGAGTGTTTTACGACAAGCCACACAGACGCCTTTATCACAGACTTTAGATGAAGAAGATAATGAAATTGCGTTGAGTTTTCCTGAAAATCGTCAAGTAGCAGGTGAAAACGTATTTTCACAGCCTTATCAAACACCCACTAGTCAAAACGCCTCTAATAGAGTTCAGTCACATCAAGTTAATGAACGGGATACTCATCATCAAAAAACAACCTCGCCAATTCGGTGAAAATCGTCAGTTTGGTGAAAGCTATCAACGCACACAAGGTGCGCTTTATCAAAAAATGATGCAAGAAAGTGCTTCTACATCAAACGATAAAGAAAAAATACCGTTATTTCCTGAACGTGCCCCATTGAATTTAGATGAAATCGTTCATACAACTAATAATATTGAAGACGATGTGATTTCGGTGATGCCTCGTTCTGTCAATGCGAAAGAAGGGCAAACTGATTATACTTTTGGGCGAGTATTGGCAATTTATCAGCAGAAATATGCGTTAATAGAATCTTCACAAGGTCTTGGGCTGTTATCATTGGAACAAGCTGATTTTCTGTTAAAATGTGCGCAATTATTGCCTAAAGATGAAATATTGAAGCCCCAACCTTTGTTAGTGCCTTTAAAATTAGCATTAAGTAAAGAAGAAATTAATGTATTCAATCAGTTTCACGCATTAATCAGTGATTTTGGTATTACTATTGAAATTTTACAGGGTAAAGCAACAATATATGCAGTACCGTTGCCTTTGCGTCAGCAAAATTTACCTGTGTTACTGGCCGCATTATTGGCGTATTTATCGATTGAAAAATCATGCACAAAACAACAGCTTGGGCAGTGGTTTGCAAAACAGATAAGCGCAGAGCAAGCAACATGGTCACAAGCTCAAGCTGTCGGGTTATTGGCAGATATTGAAAGACTTTGTCCTCAATATGTCAGACAGCCAGCAAAAAACTTATTACAATTAATAGAATTACAATCGGTGGTAGCGGCATTAAATAATGAGTGATGTAAACACACAAATAAAACCTAAAGCTATTTTTTTAATGGGGCCTACAGCGTCAGGTAAAACAGCATTAGCAATAGCACTAAGACAAAAACTACCTGTAGATATTATTAGTGTGGATTCTGCTCTTATCTATCGTGGGATGGATATTGGAACAGCTAAGCCAGATGCGACAGAGCAATCGCTTGCGCCACACCGGTTAATTAATATTCTAGACCCAGCATTACCTTACTCAGCAGCAGATTTTCGCCGAGATGCATTAAGTGCAATGGAAGAAATTACAGCTGCTGGGCGAATTCCACTATTAGTGGGTGGGACTATGCTATATTTTAAAGCGTTACTTGATGGCCTATCGCCTTTACCTAGTGCCAATCCAGAGGTTCGTGCTGAAATAGAGAAAAAAGCAACGGAGAAAGGATGGGAGGCGATACATAAAGAGCTTGCATTAGTTGACCCCGTTGCTGCGCAACGAATACATCCTAATGATCCTCAACGGCTTTCTCGTGCGCTAGAAGTTTACCTGATTTCAGGTAAAACAATGACAGAGTTGACAAAAATATCAGGCGAATCTTTGCCCTATGATGTTTATCAATTTGCGATTGCTCCGAAAGATAGAAATGTTCTTCACCAACGCATTGAAGCACGTTTTAAACAGATGTTAACGTGTGGATTTGAAGATGAAGTAAAATTATTATATGAACGGGGTGATTTGCATGAAGATTTACCTTCTGTACGTTGTGTCGGTTATCGCCAGATGTGGTCATATTTATCAGGCGAAATAGATTATGATGAGATGGTTTATCGAGGGATCTGTGCTACCCGGCAATTAGCGAAACGACAAATCACCTGGTTAAGAGGCTGGAATGATATTCACTGGCTTGATAGTGAAGATCCGAAACAATCTCTTGACACTGTTTTGCAGGTAGTTAGTGCATAGATGGTAGGTTTGTGTAAAATTGATAGTTGCCAAAGCGCAATTTTTGAGTAGTTCATTTTTCGAACCAATTGGGTTCTAATATAAAACAACAAAATAAGGAAAACATAGAATGGCTAAGGGGCAATCTTTGCAAGATCCTTTCCTGAACGCATTACGTCGTGAAAGGGTTCCCGTTTCTATCTATTTGGTAAACGGTATTAAATTGCAGGGTCAGATCGAATCTTTTGACCAATTTGTTATTTTGCTGAAAAACACAGTAAGCCAGATGGTATATAAACATGCTATCTCTACCGTGGTACCTTCGCGTCCTGTTTCTCATCATAGCAACACAGGTACGAATCAAACTGGTACAGGTTATAGCGGTAGCGCTACTCAGCAGGATGATGTTGCAGAATAATTATCCATTATTATTCTTGATATAAGAAAAACATAGGTAGGGAGACTTTACCTATGTTTTTTCCTGTTTTTATAAAGTCCAAGAGGTTTCGCCTTTGTTTGATCGTTATGAAGGTGGCGAACTCGCCGTCTTAGTGCACGTCTTCTTTTCTCAGGAAAAGGATGTTGATGATTTGCAAGAATTTGAATCCTTGGTGACATCTGCGGGTGTTAAGCCAGTTCAGATTATTACAGGAAATCGTAAAGCGCCTCATCCCAAATATTATGTGGGTGAAGGTAAGGCAGAAGAAATTGCCGAGGCTGTAAAAGCAAGTGGTGCAGATGTTGTTTTATTTAATCATGCACTGACACCGGCACAAGAACGAAATCTGGAAAGACTTTGTGAATGCCGTGTTGTTGATCGCACGGGAGTTATCCTTGATATTTTTGCTCAAAGAGCAAGAACTCATGAAGGAAAGCTACAGGTAGAACTCGCCCAGTTACGTCACTTATCAACTCGTTTAGTCAGAGGGTGGACTCACCTTGAAAGACAAAAAGGGGGGATTGGGTTACGAGGACCAGGTGAAACTCAGCTAGAAACGGACCGCCGCTTACTCCGAGGTAAAATTAGTCAAATTCTAATGCGATTGGGTAGGGTTGAGCGTCAGCGTGAACAAGGAAGACAAGCGCGGAGTAAAGCTGATATTCCAACATTATCCCTTGTTGGTTACACGAATGCAGGAAAATCGAGTTTATTTAATCATATTACCTGTTCTGATGTGTATGCGGCAGATCAGTTGTTTGCAACATTGGATCCTACATTAAGACGTATTCAAGTTGATGATGTGGGAACGGTTGTATTGGCTGATACCGTTGGATTTATTCGACATTTACCTCATGATCTTGTTGCTGCTTTTAAAGCGACTTTGCAAGAAACACGAGAAGCAACCTTACTTCTTCATGTTATTGATGCAGCAGATAGTCGTTTTGAGGAGAATATTCATGCAGTTGAAAGTGTATTAGAAGAGATAGATGCTCAAGAAATACCAACACTGCATGTCATGAACAAAATTGATCTTCTTGAAGACTTCACACCAAGAATTGATCGAAATGAAGAAAACTTACCCGTTAGGGTTTGGGTTTCAGCACAAACAGGCGAAGGTATTCCTCTGTTATATCAGGCGTTGACAGAACGTCTTTCAGGTGAGATCGCACACTTTGAATTACGTTTACCGCCAGAAGATACAGGGCGCTTGCGTAGTCGTTTTTATCAATTACAGTCAATAGAGCGTGAATGGATTGAAAAAGACGGTAAAGTTGGGCTAATCATACGTATGCCTATGGTAGACTGGCATCGCCTTTGCAAGCAGGAACCCAATTTATTGGATTACGTGGTCTGATATTCGGCCATAAAAAAGAACATTAACTGAGAGCTGGCGACGAAATCGGCTCTTAAGCCTGATAAATCTAATCATAATAATGGAGCTAGAACATGGCGTGGAATCAGCCCGGTAACAACGGACAAGACCGCGACCCGTGGGGTAACCGTAACAGCGGCAATAATAATGGCGATGGTAACGGTAACTCCAACGGCAATCAAGGAGGTCGGAATCGTGGAGCATCAGATCTCGATGATATGTTCCGTAAACTGAGTGAAAAACTTGGTGGTTTCGGCGGTAAAAAAGGTGGAAACTCCTCTTCTGGGCAAAATGGCGGGCCTCGTGGTAATGCTGGAAATCTTTTGATTTCTCTTGCATTAGGTGCGGTTGTCGTAGTTTGGGCTGCAAGTGGTTTTTATACCATTAAAGAAGCAGAACAGGGTGTCGTGACGCGTTTTGGTAAATTTTACCAAATCGTTGAACCCGGTCTGAACTGGAAACCGACTTTTGTTGATGAAGTTCAGCCTGTTAACGTGAAAACTATCCGTGATTTAACCACGGGTGGCATGATGTTAACGTCAGATGAAAATATGGTTCAAGTTGAGATAAACGTACAGTACGTTGTCTCTGATCCAGAAACATTTCTGTTTAACCTCACAACACCTATTAACAGTTTAGGTCAAGCAACTGACAGTGCTGTACGTGGTGTTATTGGTCGTTCAGAAATGGAAAAAATTCTGACTTCAAACCGTTCAGAAATTCGTGACCAGACGCGTCAAGAATTAGAAGAGACTATCCGCCCTTATAATATGGGTATCTCTATTGTGGACGTCAACTTCCAAGTTGCGCGCCCACCAGAAGCTGTAAAAGCAGCATTCGATGACGTAATTGCGGCTCGTGAAGAAGAACAAAAAACAATTCGTCAAGCTGAGGCTTATAAAAACGAAGTGTTACCGTTAGCTAAAGGTAACGCACAACGTATGATTGAAGAAGCAACAGCGTATAAAACCAGTGTGGTGATGAGAGCAGAGGGTGAGGTAGCTAGCTTTGCTAAAATCTTACCTGAGTATCGTGCAGCTCCTGAAATTACTCGCGAGCGTCTTTACATTGAAACGATGGAAAAAGTGCTATCGAAAACACGTAAAATCATTGCAAATGATAAAGGTAACAGCATGTTAGTGCTACCTTTAGAGCAAATGCTACGTCAGCCATCTCAATCGGGAGCATCAAATACCCTTGAGGCGTCGGCTCGTATGCCCGCACCAGCTCCAACTGTAAATCCAACACCGACACAAAAACCAGCAACAACGACTTATGGTAATGGTGGATATGGTAGTAATAATGGCGGTTATGGTCAGCCTTACGGCAATAATCAAGGAGGACAATAATCATGCGTAAAGTTATCGCTGTTGTTGCAGTTATTATTTTAGCGTTGTTGTACTCCTCTGTATTTGTCGTTCAACAATATGAGCGTGGTATCATTTTACGCTTTGCGAAAGTTGTGCGTGATGCTGAAAATAAACCTGTTGTTTATGAGCCAGGTATTCATTTTAAAATTCCATTCATTGAGAATGTGAAAAAACTGGATGCGCGTATTCAAACTATGAATATCCAGCAAGACCGTTTCTTATCAGGTGAGAACAAAGACTTATTAGTCGATTCTTATCTAAAATGGCGTATCAGTGATTTCAGTACTTACTATCTGGCAACAGGTGGTGGTAATACAACGCAAGCTGAAACTTTACTACGTCGTAAATTTAGTGACCGTTTACGTTCTGAAATTGGTCGTATGAGCGTAAACCAAATTATTACGGATTCTCGTGGTCGTTTAACCATTGATGTTCGTAATGCACTGAATGAAGGTACACCTTCTCGTGATACAAGTGCTGCTGATGATGCTATTGCTATTGCAGCGAAGAAAGTAGCTGAAGAAACTAAAGGCCAAGCTCCTGCTATCAATATGAACAGTATGGCAGCATTAGGTATTGAAGTGATTGACGTTCGAATCAAGCAAATCAACCTACCTATGGAAGTTTCTGAGGCGATTTATCAGCGTATGCGTGCAGAACGTGAAGCAGTTGCTCGTCGTCACCGTTCACAAGGTCAAGAGCAAGCGGTGAAAATTCGTGCAGCGGCGGATAAGACAGTAACAGAAACATTAGCTGAATCTGAGCGTGAATCTTTACGTCTTCGTGGTGAAGGTGATGCACAAGCAACAAAACTGTTTGCTGATGCATTCAACCAAGATCCTGACTTCTATGCTTTCATTCGTAGCTTACGTGCTTATGAGAAGAGCTTTAATCAAGACGGCAATGACGTCATGGTGTTAAGCCCAGATAGCGATTTCTTACGCTATATGAAAGCACCAACCAAAGCGCGTGCGATTGAAGAGTAATTAAAACGCGTTAGATTGACTGAATAAATAATAAAAATCCTCCACCTTAATAAGTGGGGGATTTTTTTTGATATCAATAAGATAAAAAGAATTACTTAGTAGCAAAATAAATAATTGTGCTTATTAAGATGAAAAATTATCCTTAATGGTTTCCAAAATGGCTTTAGCTGGGATAGTATAAAGTGAAAATTGCATTTCAAGATAAACCTTCGGCAATTCCGAAGCGTCTTCTTCGCCATTTTCACTTTTATGTCACTCTGCTTCCTATTTTTGCGATCAAAACTGTTGATGAAAGTCACAATATGTTTGTGGTGCGGATTTTTCGGGCAAAAATATTGACAATGGCAAGATAATCTATTGCTTAAAAGCGGGGATGACATAATTAGATAAAATCTACTGTAACTCTTGATTTGAGATGGTAGAATCCTTTTTTAAGCAACCGAGTGTATTTTGAAATGAGTAATAACGTTGTCGTATTGGGCACCCAGTGGGGTGACGAAGGCAAAGGCAAGATAGTCGATTTGCTGACAGAACGCGCTAAGTATGTTGTTCGCTACCAAGGTGGCCATAACGCGGGTCACACTCTAGTCATCGACGGTGAAAAAACCGTTCTTCATTTAATCCCATCAGGCATTCTCCGTGAAAATGTTGTTAGCATCATAGCAAACGGTGTCGTTTTATCACCAGAAGCGCTGATGAAGGAAATGACCCAACTTGAAGATCGTGGCATTCCTGTTCGCTCTCGTTTACTTCTGTCTGAAGCTTGCCCATTAATCCTTCCTTATCATATCGCATTAGATAATGCGCGTGAGAAAGCGCGTGGCGAGAAAGCTATCGGTACAACAGGTCGCGGTATTGGCCCTGCTTACGAAGATAAAGTTGCTCGTCGTGGTTTACGTGTTGGCGATCTGTTTGATAAAAAAGCATTTGCACAAAAACTCAAAGAAATCATCGAATACCATAACTTCCAACTGGTTAACTACTACAAAGTTGAACCTGTTGATTACCAAAAAACCTTAGACGATATCATGGCAATCGCTGATATTCTGACAGGTATGGTTGTTGATGTTTCTGACTTACTGTACAAAGCAACACAAAACGGTGAGTTAGTGATGTTTGAAGGTGCACAAGGTACTTTATTAGACATCGACCATGGTACTTATCCATATGTAACCTCTTCAAACACCACCGCTGGTGGCGTGGCAACAGGCTCAGGTTTAGGCCCTCGCTATGTTGGCTACGTATTAGGGATCATCAAAGCGTATTCTACTCGTGTCGGTGCAGGTCCATTCCCAACTGAACTGTTTGATGAAGTGGGTGACTTCCTGCGTGAGAAAGGCCAAGAATTTGGTGCAACCACTGGTCGTAGCCGTCGTACTGGTTGGTTAGATATCGTTGCTATTCGTCGCGCTGTTCAAATCAACTCACTGTCTGGCTTCTGCATGACTAAGCTGGATGTATTAGATGGTCTGAAAGAAGTGAAATTGTGCGTAGGCTATCGTTTACCAAACGGTGAAGTGATTGATACTACACCTTTAGCTGCTGATGATTGGGAAGGTATCGAGCCTATCTATGAATCAATGCCGGGTTGGAACGAAACGACATTTGGTGTGAAAGATCACGCCCAATTGCCACAAGCAGCACTAAACTACATCAAACGTGTAGAAGAGTTAACTGGTGTTCCTGTTGATATCGTTTCTACAGGCCCAGATCGCTCAGAGACTATTATTCTCCGTCATCCATTTGATGCTTAATTCGCATTAAATAGGCTTGATGTGAAAATCGTCCCTGAAAATGACAGGGGCGATTTTTTCGTATCTGTTTGTAGGTGAATTAAAGATAAAAATGCGCGTTACATAATAAGATAAGACAGCTTTACACTCGGTTTTGCTTCTGTTTTATCTGTAACGAGTAAAAACAATAAGACAATGTTATTGTTGTAATGCCAGAAATAGAAAAGCGATCTGTTGAAAATCGACAGTATCGCTTTTTCTTTGCCTGTGATGTCGCTATTATTTTGTTAGTAGTCAAGTGAGAGACGGAAATAACTCACTTTTGAGCATATCTTTGCTAAATGTCCAAAAATTAAACATAATATTGCTTAATAAAATGATATTCTCATTACTAATTACTTATCCCTAAACAACTTTAATAGGGAAAACCACTTTTCAGAGGTCATTGTGCAATTAACCAGTTTTACAGATTATGGATTGCGAGCATTGATATATATGGCTTCATTGCCAGAAGGCAAAATGACGAGCATCACAGAAGTGACGCAAGTTTATGGTGTCTCACGTAATCATATGGTGAAAATTATTAATCAACTGAGCCATTTGGGGTTTGTTGAGGCTATTCGCGGTAAAAATGGAGGGATCCGTTTAGGCAAGCCTGCTGCAGACATCATTGTCGGTGATGTTGTCCGTGCTTTAGAGCCACTTTCATTAGTAAACTGTAGTGCTGAGTTTTGCCACATTACCCCAGCTTGTCGATTAAAACTGGTGTTAAATCAGGCGATTGAGCAGTTTTTGAAAGAGTTAGACCGTCACACACTCGCAGAGCTAGTTGAAAACAATAGCTCCTTATATAAATTGTTATTAGAAGATGTTTGAGTCTACTATTTCATCAAATCTGATAGCTTGGAGGTCATAATGTCAAAAGATCCTTTTCAAGATAGAGAAGCAGAGAAATACGCCTCTCCAATTGCTAGTCGCGAATATATTTTAGAAGAAATGAAAAAGCGCACGGCCCCTATGAGTCGTGAAGATTTAGCGCAGGCGTTAAAAATTTCTGGAGAAGAAGACCTAGAAGCGTTACGTCGTCGTTTAAGAGCGATGGAGCGTGATGGGCAGTTAGTTTTTACTCGCCGCCAATGTTATGCGTTACCTGAGCGTCTTGATTTATGGAAAGGTAAGGTAATCGGTCACCGTGATGGTTATGGTTTTTTACGCGCAGAAGGTCAAAAAGATGATCTTTACCTTTCACAAGATGAAATGAAAAAAACCATGCATGGTGACGTTATTTTAGCCCAACCTTTAGGTATGGATAGAAAAGGTCGTCGTGAAGGTCGCGTAGTGCGTGTTATTGAACCAAGAAATAACCAAATTGTTGGTCGCTATTTTATTGAATCTGGTATGGGGTTTGTTGTACCGGATGATAGCCGCTTAAGTTTTGATATTCTTATCCCTAAAGAAGATATCATGGGTGCGCGTATGGGTAATGTGGTGGTGGTTGAAGTCACAACAAGACCAACTCGACGCACACAAGCAGTAGGCCGTATTGTTGAAATTTTAGGTGAAACCATGGGAACTGGTATTGCGGTAGAAATCGCATTACGTACTCATGAAATCCCTTATACATGGCCTGCAAAAGTGACAAAAGAAGTTGCTGATTTAAAAGAAGAAGTGCCTGAGTCAGCTAAAGAAGGACGTGTTGATTTACGTGACTTACCTTTAATTACTATTGACGGTGAAGATGCGCGAGACTTTGATGACGCTGTTTATTGTCAACGTAAAAAAGGTGGCGGTTGGCGTTTATGGGTTGCGATTGCCGATGTTAGCTATTATGTACGCCCACAAACAGCGTTAGATACAGAAGCACGTAGCCGAGGAAACTCCGTTTATTTCCCTTCTCAAGTTGTACCGATGTTGCCAGAGGTTCTGTCTAATGGATTGTGTTCATTAAATCCACAAGTTGACCGTCTATGTATGGTCTGTGAGATGACTGTTTCTGAGCAAGGACGTCTTTCTTCTTATCGATTCTATGAAGCGGTGATGAGTTCTCATGCTCGAATGACCTACACCAAAGTGTGGAAGATCATTCAAGGTGATGAAGAACTACGTGAACACTATAAGCCTATCGTTAAGGATATTGAGCATCTGTATGAGTTATACCAAGCGTTAGATAAAGCACGCGAACAGCGCGGTGCAATTGGTTTCGAATCAGAAGAAGCGAAGTTTATCTTTAATGCTGAGCGTCGTATTGAGCGTATTGAACCGGTTGTTCGTAATGATGCACACAAATTGATTGAAGAGTGCATGATCTTAGCGAATATCGCTGCAGCTCGTTTTGTTGAGAAGAATGAAGAGCCTGCGTTATACCGTATTCATGATAAACCAAAAGAAGAAAGCGTACTGAATTTACGTTCTGTCTTTAATGAATTAGGTTTAACGCTACCTGGTGGCTTGACACCAGAGCCAGCAGATTATGCGCGTGTCATGAAAGAGGTTGAAGACAGGCCTGATCGTGAAATGCTACAAACTATGATTTTGCGTTCCATGAAACAGGCGATTTACGATCCTGAAAACCGTGGACACTTTGGTTTAGCACTGAAGTCTTATGCACACTTTACCTCACCAATTCGTCGTTATCCTGATTTAGCCTTGCATCGTGCAATTAAATATCAGATTGCGAAGGAAGAAGGCCACGGTTCACAACGTTGGACACCGACAGGTGGTTACCATAGTGATATGGATACCATGTTGCAATTAGGTGAGCACTGTTCTTTAACGGAGCGCCGTGCTGATGAAGCAACAAGAGATGTGGCTGATTGGCTGAAATGTGACTTTATGCTGGATCAAATTGGTCAACAATTTACCGGTATTATCACCAGTGTAACGGGCTTTGGTTTCTTTGTTCGCTTAAACGATCTGTTTATCGATGGTTTAGTGCATGTTTCTACATTAAATAATGATTACTATCAATACGATAACGTTGGGCAGCGTTTAATTGGTGAGTCTTCAGGACAAGTCTATCGCCTTGGTGATGAAGTTGAAGTTAAAGTTGAAGCAGTCAGTATGGATGAACGTACTATCGATTTTTCCTTAATTTCAACAACACGCACAGCGCGTAACCCGGGTAAAACAGCACGAGTTCGCGGGTTAAAGGGCGAAAAAGACAAGAAAAACGCAAGTTCTAGTAAGTCTCGACGTCGTGATGCAAGCAAAGATAAAAACTTTGAGCCAGATAGCGCCTTTAAAAAAGGAAAATCAGCTAAAGGCAATGCAAACAAAGACAGAGCTGTAAAAGACCAAGTTGCTAAAGATAAAGCAAGTAGTAAACGCAAGAAAGCATCATCACAAACCAAAAAGATAGAAGCAAAACTTAAAGCTAAACGCGCAGCCAAACGCGATAACGCATAACGTTTTATTCTTCTGGTTCTTTTTTAAAAGGCGGAGACTCCGCCTTTTATCTGTTTTGTGCCTTTTATTTTTTAATGAGTAAGCACCGCTATGAGCGAAGAAATTATTTATGGTATTCACGCAGTAAAAGCATTGCTTGAGCGTGATCCTGCACGTTTTAAAGAAGTTTATGTATTAAAAGGGCGTGAAGATCGCCGTTTAACTCCCGTCATCCACGAATTAGAAGCCCAAGGGATTTTAGTTCAAGTGGCTAATCGTCAATGGTTAGATACTCAAACGGAAGGTGCTGTTCACCAAGGTATCATTGCAAAAGTGAAACCTGGTCGTCAGTACCAAGAACAAGATTTACCCGATTTATTAGCTAAAGTCGGTACACCTTTCTTATTAGTGCTAGATGGTGTAACAGATCCGCATAATTTAGGTGCATGTTTACGTAGCGCAGATGCTGCTGGTGTACACGCTGTTATCGTCCCTAAAGATCGTTCCGCACAATTAAATGCTACAGCGAAAAAAGTTGCGTGTGGTGCAGCGGAAAGTGTTCCTTTGATTAAAGTGACTAACCTTGCTCGTACATTGCGCTTTTTGCAAGAAGAGAACGTTTGGATTGTCGGCACAGCAGGGGAAGCAGACCATACTTTATATCAAAGCAAACTTACCGGTCCTATGGCTTTGGTGATGGGCGCTGAAGGTGAAGGAATGCGCCGTTTAACGCGTGAGCATTGTGATGAACTTATCAGTATCCCAATGGCGGGTACAGTGTCTTCGCTCAACGTTTCTGTTGCAACAGGTGTTTGCTTATTTGAAGCAATGCGCCAGCGTATTATTGTGAAATAATCGCTTAATTTATTTTATTCTCGATACTCCCTTGAGTTTTATTGACCGCGGGGGTATAGTTACGCGTCAATTTTTTCAGTCACAACTTAAACAAGTTCCTTGCCTCCATGGGTGGTGACTGACCCTGACAGGAGGCTGATAAATCCGTAAGGAGCAATATCAAATGCGTCATTACGAAATCGTTTTTATGGTTCATCCTGACCAGAGCGAACAAGTTCCGGGCATGATCGAGCGTTATAAAACCGCTATCACTAATGCAAATGGTCAGATCCACCGTCTAGAAGACTGGGGTCGTCGTCAATTAGCTTATCCAATCAACAAACTGCACAAAGCACACTACGTTCTGATGAACGTTGAAGCTCCGCAAGAAGTGATTGATGAACTGGAAACTACTTTCCGTTTCAACGATGCCGTTCTCCGCAACATGATCATGCGTACTAAACACGCAGTAACTGAAGCTTCTCCAATGGTTAAAGCAAAAGACGAACGCCGTCGTGATATCGCTGATGACCTCGATGAAGAAGATGAAGTTGATGATGTAGCAGAGGATTCTGAAGAGTAATTAGTGCTGTGACGGCTAATAATCATTTAGTGCTAACTGGCACAGTGTGCAAAGCATTAATACGAAAAGTTAGCCCCGCCGGGATCCCGCACTGTCAATTTGTTATTGAACATCGTTCAATGCAAGAAGAGGCGGGATTAAAAAGACAATCATGGTGTCGAATGCCCATTATTGCTAGCGGGAAAGCGTTACAAGCAATTACTCACAGTATAACGGTCGGCAGCCAAATCACCGTTTCAGGATTCATTAGTAGCCATCAGGCGCGAAATGGATTGTTTAAATTGGTGCTTCATGCCGAGCAGATTGAATTGATAGATTCTGGAGACTAGCCATATGGCACGTTATTTCCGTCGTCGTAAGTTCTGCCGTTTCACAGCAGAAGGCGTACAAGAGATCGATTATAAAGATATCGCTACGCTGAAAAACTATATCACTGAAAGTGGTAAAATTGTACCAAGTCGTATCACCGGTACTCGTGCAAAATACCAGCGTCAGCTGGCTCGTGCTATCAAGCGCGCACGCTACCTGTCTTTATTACCTTATACTGATCGTCATCAGTAATAGGTATATAGTCCATTAATGACTTGTAGAGGATAAGGTAATGCAAATTATTCTGCTTGATAAAGTAGCGAATCTGGGTAGCCTGGGTGATCAGGTTAACGTAAAATCGGGCTATGCTCGTAACTATTTAATCCCACAGGGTAAAGCTGTTTCTGCGACTAAGAAAAACATCGAGTTTTTCGAAGCGCGTCGTGCTGAGTTAGAAGCTAAATTAGCTGAAACTTTAGCAGCAGCTGAAGCTCGTGCAGCGAAGATCAATGCACTGGGTTCTGTCACTATCAGCTCTAAAGCGGGTGACGAAGGTAAACTGTTTGGTTCAATCGGTACTCGTGACATCGCTGATGCAGTAACTGCAGCTGGCGTTGAAATGTGTAAGAGCGAAGTTCGCCTGCCAAATGGCGTTCTGCGTACTACTGGTGACCACGAAGTTCACTTCCAAGTTCACAGTGACGTATTCGCTGAACTGAATGTTATCATCGTTGCTGAATAATCTTTGATTAAACAGTTAATGTTGATAAAAAAAACGCCAGCTTAGCTGGCGTTTTTTTTTGAATAAATTTAATCTTCTTACCACTATTTCTATGGTGTGCGGTAATAACTTCCATCACTTAAACGTGTGTAAGTAATGACCGTACCTGCGCTGTTTGTCACTTCCAGCATACTGATATCACCTTGTGGATTGCGTTGTAATCGAATTTCCTGCCCTGAACGCAGTTGGCTCAATGATTTTTGTTGATCTTCAGATTTTGCCATAGAAAAAGCATCATTTACTGGAAGTTGATTATCTCTAAAGAGCTGCGCTAAGGTTTGTCCTTCTTTAATGGTATATGTTTGCCATTTTTGTGAGGATGTTGAAGCGGATCCTTGTGGTTGTGTTGTTTGATCAACACCTTCATCTATATTGTTTGTCGTTGAATTCTCACTAGGAAGTCCCGTTCCTTGATCAGCATCTAAGCTATCTTGTGCTTGAGGGATCGGTGCTTGATAAATTGGATCTTCGTTAGTGACTGATGGTGCAATGGGCACAGGAAGATCTTGTGTCGATGATGACGGTTGAGGTGGCTCACCGTTATTTTCACTTGTTGGCCAAAAAAATACGACCAACAAAACCACGGCAATAATCAGTATTGCTCGACGATGTAAGCCAGGGAATTTGCCCATATTCACCTCATTATTGATCTGTGAATCAGTATTATGAATTGCTGTAACATCTTTTTTATTCCTTGTTGCCATACTAGCACGAACCATGATCCTAACCTGCTCCCTGAATTCTTTTCAGAATTATCTATTCGCTCTAACCATTAATGTTCTTCATTTCCTTGATGGTTAACTAAAAATAGCTTTATACGTTGATAAGCATTTTTATCGGTTTCTATGGTTAAGGCTTGTGTTAATTCACCATAAAGATCATGAGGCAATAATGTATCAGACCAAGTTGAAAGAACATTCAGCGCCATATTTCTATCACGCAATGTTGGGCTACGTAATTGCCGTTTGATGAGTGACCAGCCGATACCGGGAAAACCACCAAGATCTTGCATAATGTATTCAACGGCATGATGAGGCTGATATTCAGAGTCAGTAGTTATTAATGGATCATCTGTGCTATCTAATTGTGTTAATGCAATTTGTTGTTCTGCAAGTTTGACTACCCTTTCTATTTTATGAGAAGTATCTGTTTGCATTAACTGATGCCACCAGTCTGCATTGGGATTATCTTTTTGCAGTGAAAAAAGCAATTCCCAAATATCAAGACGAAGAGATTTTGCTACCAAACTTGCTTGGTAATTTTTTGAGCGAGAGGGGTGTTGTAATGCTTCAATAATGAGTGTTGACCACTCTGGTTTTTGAATAATATTTTGTGAAACTGACATAATTTGCTGTTGGACATGGTCATCCCATCCTAAAGTTTCGAGTAATAACCAATCCTCACCACTATTTTGTACAAAATCAGCGATTTCACAAACGCAATGAAGCAATTTTAGCTCTTTTGGTGGCAGTGCATCGACCTGTGAAATAAATGCTTTGCAAACTTGAACACCCTCAATGTAATCATAAATATCTTTTGCTGGGCCGCCATTAAGCAATGAACGCAATAAATCACTACAACCCAGTAGCAGTGTGTTATCTAAAGGATGCGTATGGAGCATCTCTAATAGTTTGCCTTTCGTTACACAGTCATAGGCGACATATTCTGTCATTACATTATTTTTATAACCTTCAGTGAGTAACCAATAACGGTTATTTACCGAAAGTGCTGTTGGCAGATATTCAATAAATTGAATACGTCCCCAACCCTTAGTACGTTGACCAAGTGGATATAAAAAAGGCTCAAATTCTTCACAGGAAAGGCGTTGTTTTAGTGAACGAATAGCATAGAGTGTAAATTCAGGATGAAGAGCAAACAATAAAAGCAAACGTTGAGAAGTATTATCACGAAATGATCTTAACAACCCTAAAGCGATTTTAACGGGATTCTTATCAGGGCTCAGTTTTAAGATCCATAAGATCAACTGAAAATAGATCTCATTTTTAAACAATGCTTCATCTTGTTCTATTTGCTCGATCAACTGGGAAAGATAAGTTATTGGGGCGAGTTTATCCTGACAGGCTATTGCATAAAAAGAAGTGATATGATCTTTATCGGGTAACAGCACAACATGTTTGATTGCGTTATAGAGTGATAGGACAAATTCCTCACATGATTGCTGCGAAGGTTGCTGTTCGATCGCGCGACCTATCCGTTGATGCAGAATAATGCCTTCACGAGCGCCAGCTGACCAACTGAAAGGAATAGATTCATTATTTGATTTTTCTTTTAAGTGGCTTTCTGACAATAGATTTAATTCATCAGGTAAAGGCTCATCGCCTATTTCATAAGGAATTAACAGTGAAAAAAGCGAAGGAGTAGAAGTAGGAAAAACATTAGGAAAGTCTATATTAAGATCAATAGACAGAGGTGACTTACTGAAAAGCTTATCGCGCCAATTAGTCATAATATGTCCTATTTGTTTTGCCGTCTTAGTATAACTCTAGCGGAAAATAGATAAACTGGATAAAAAAAGGCCAGAAAACCCACTTATATCACTTAAAAAGTCACACCTAAAACAGCCTCCTTTTTTCTAAGATTGAAAACAGATTAAAAAAAACTAGTCAAGGAAATTAAAAAGCGCTACATTACTGCAATTCAATATTGTTATATTATAACATCACAAACAAGGTGGGGTTTATTATGAAACTGGGTATTCATCCTCAATATCGAACAGTGATTTTCCATGACACTAGTGCAGATGCTTATTTTAAAGTGGGTTCGACCATCCAAACGGAAAAAACAATAGAGTATGAAGGGCAAACATATCCTTATGTAACACTAGATGTTTCCTCTCAATCACACCCATTTTATACCGGTAAACAAAAGACGCATTCTCAAGAAGGTAATGTGGCACGCTTTAATAAACGTTTTGGTCAATTTATTAAGTAAGGAAGAAAAAATGCAGGTATTAAGTTCGTTGAAAAGCGCTAAACAACGCCATCCAGATTGCAAAGTGGTGCGTCGCCGTGGTCGTCTTTATGTAATTTGTAAGTCAAATCCACGTTTTAAAGCCGTTCAGGGGTAAGATTATGCAAAAACCAGTCCTTTCTTGTGTTTTAATTATGGGGCTATTGGGTAGTGCAATGTCAGTTTTAGCACATGGGCACCATCATGAAAAAGTACAAACACAAGCTCAACGAGATGCCGCTAATGGAATTTTTGAAGGTAAGGATGTTCTTGATCGCCAACTCAGTGATTGGGATGGTGTATGGCAATCTGTAGAGCCTTATCTTCTCAGCGGTGAATTAGATGAGGTGTTGCAAAAGAAAGCGGAAACAAAAAAAGATAAAACGGTTGAAGAGTACCGAGCTTACTATACACAAGGCTATAAAACTGATGTGGATATGATTGGTATTGAAAACAATATCATTGAGTTCCACCGTGGAGAGAAAGTCGATAGCTGTGAATATCACTATGATGGTTATCGTATTCTGTATTATGAGTCGGGTAAAAAAGGGGTACGTTATCTTTTCCGCTGTGATGATGCCAAAAGCCAAGCGCCCAAATTTATTCAATTTAGCGACCACATTATTGCACCAGAGAAAGCAGGGCACTTCCATTTATATATGGGCAATACATCGCAAGATGAATTACTTAAAGAATTAAGTAATTGGCCAACATATTACCCTTATTCGATGAAAGCAGATGATATTGTTCACGAAATGCTTTATCACTGATTTAAGTGGAATAAATAGAAAATAAAGTAATAAAAATCTTTAGCAAAGGAGTGCTAGATTTTTTTTAATTAATTATTTGATATAAAAAGAACAATAAAAGAATTCATGTGAAAGCCATTTGATTAGTAACTATACTTATGTTTATTTGGTGATAAAATAAATTATATCAAATTAAGTTTCTTCATTTTTATTATCTAATATATGTAATTAATTATTGATTAATTTTTTTAAAAGGAATTTTTATGGCATATCCTATTTATCTAACTTTAAAAGGAAAAGTCCAAGGGTTAATTTCTGTAGGTTGTTCATCTCTTGATTCGATAGGAAACCGTTACCAACTTAATCATGAGGATGAAATTCAAGTTATTAGTTTAAATAATAGTTCTGTTCGTGCACAAAATGCATCTTATCAACCAGTTATATTTACTAAGCCTATAGATAAATCATCACCATTACTTTCAACAGCTTTAGATAATAACGAAGTCTTAGAAGCAATATTCACTTTTTATAGAACAAGCCAACATGGGCAACTTGAAAAATATTATGAAATTAAATTGACTGAAGTTTCTCTAATTGAGGTTTCTGATATTTTTCCTGATTCAATAAATGATAATGAATCAATGCCATATCAACGTATTCAAATGAAATACACCTCAATATCCAGGGTTCATTTGGTTGCTAATACATCAAGTTATAGTATTAACAGTGATATGATTTAATAAGCTTTAGTTCATTATCAAAAGATATGTGCTATTTACACATATCTTTTGATATAACATATTCACTTGGTGCAAAAATTGATTGTTTATAACAAATATAATACCCCTTAGAGACTAAATCATATCTGACATAAAATGAAAAAAAGAAACTGAAAATAATACCTGCTATTGCCATAATTGCGAGGTAACCAGCTATTTTATTATTCATTTTTTGTGTTTTTTTCTTATATGCACAAAGAAAACCATAATAGGAAAAATAAAAAGTTAAAGGAACTCCAAAGCAGAGTAATCCAGTTTGAAACGAGAATATTATTTTGTCTTTCATTAAGAAGTAATCTATGTAATAAATTATTGAGTAATAAAATCCAAAAATTGATAGAAGTAAGATACAGATAGAAGATAGTATTAAATTAACCAGTTTTATCTCTATTTTTTTTATTTTATCCACGGCTAAGTATTCCCCATTGTGTGAAAAATTGATCAGGGTGATAAGGTGTTTCAGGTTTATTTTCTCGATAAGATTTTAGATTTTTAATTATGGTTTCACTGATCTTAAATTCATCATCTAATTTATATAGGGCAACTGCTATCACTAACCCCACAACAAATACACCTAAAGCAACGACTATAACACTTGTTCCTGCCGTTAATGCTGCTGTTACGATACTACCAGTTAGTAATATAGTATTAACAGTGATATGATTTAATAAGCTTTAGTTCATTATCAAAAGATATGTGCTATTTACACATATCTTTTGATATAACATATTCACTTGGTGCAAAAATTGATTGTTTATAACAAATATAATACCCCTTAGAGACTAAATCATATCTGACATAAAATGAAAAAAAGAAACTGAAAATAATACCTGCTATTGCCATAATTGCGAGGTAACCAGCTATTTTATTATTCATTTTTTGTGTTTTTTTCTTATATGCACAAATAAAAATCAAATAAGAAAAATATATTAATAGGGGAGAACCAAAACACAATAATGCTGTCTGGAAAGAGAATAATATACGTTCTTTCATTGAAAAATATTCAATGTAATATGATATTGAAAAATAAAAACAAAAAATAGATAATAAAAAAACAAATAAAGAAGTTAAAAATAATTTCAGTGGGCTTATTTTATCCACGGCTAAGTCTTCCCCATTGTGTGAAAAATTGATCAGGGTGATAAGGTGTTTCAGGTTTCTTTTCCCGATAAGATTTTAGATTTTTAATTATGGTTTCACTGATCTTAAATTCATCATCTAACTTATAGAGAAAATATGAAATTGCAAGACCCAGTAAAAATATTCCTACAGATACAACAATGATACTTCCTCCTGAAATTATCCCTAATGTTGTTATAACACCGACTATAGTTGCACTTACTTGTGTTGCAATAGCCAATTTTGCCATATCCATAGTGATATTTACGAAAAAATTACTGAGATCATATTCATCTCTAAATATGAGTTCTACAATTCTATAAGCTGCTGAAAATACAATTGCAAAACGTACACCTCCTGCTGAAACGGAATTCATTCCTTGGGTTCCTACTCCCATATATATAATACGAGGATTATTTGCTAGGTAACGAGTTGCATTTAAATAAGCTCTAACGCCTGCATGACCTGAAATTCTTATATAAACATTTCCATTTTTACCTACATACTCAGTCGCTGTGATATTGATATTTCTAAACTCATTAACAATTCTTTCGACTCTATATGATTCATAGATATTTCCAGAATATGATGAAGCGATATCACCAATACTAAATAAAGTATCTTTCGATGATTTGTAAGGTGTTGGGGTGGATAAGTTTTTTAGAACATAATCAGCTTCTTCAAGGGTGATCAGTGCCGCAACATTTTCATCATCTTCGGTATCATTAAGGATCCGCTCAATTCTTTTCTTATTGTTGTATTGTTCTTCTCTGTCCCAATCAATAACGGTGGTATCGTATATATAGCCCATATAAAAAGATCCTTTTTTTATAAATTTAAATTAGATTAATAAAATTTATGATTTTATGCAATTAAAAATATCTGCTGTTAGATTAATTAATTAAAAGTTAGCTTAACAACAAGTGTGCTTTTATTTTTTATTATGTAAAATTCTATTTTTATTGTTTTTATTATTTCTTTTAAGTGGATAGTATCCTTCACTATAAAAGAAGTTATTTTTATATTTCTTATATAAGTAATAAATAAACTGAGAATATATAAATCTAATTTTATATCTTTATGTTAAAAATATAATTTTTAATATTTTTTGATAATAGGAGAAAATAGTAAGGGAAAAAGCAGTAGCATCCATGCTGACTTACTTTTATAAGTTGGGTTAAAGGTTATTTATAATCCTTGGCAGAGATATTTCATCTCCATATAATCTTCAATACCGTGTTCAGAGCCCTCACGACCTAAACCTGATTGTTTAATACCACCAAATGGTGCAACTTCATTGGAAATTAAACCGGTGTTAATACCCACCATGCCGTATTCTAAATTTTCAGCAACACGCCAAATACGTTGTGGATTTTCACTATAAAAATAAGCGGCTAAGCCATAAATGGTATTATTAGCTAAATGCACCACTTCATCTTCATTTTCAAAAATAACTAAAGGTGCAACAGGGCCAAATATTTCTTCTTCAAGGATATGGCTATCAGCAGGAACATTGCCAACAACGGTAGGTTGGAAGAAGTTCTCACCCGCTTTGTCATTATCTCCGCCACAAAGCAGTGTTGCACCGCGTTTTAATGTATCAGCAAGCAATGATTGTGATTTTTCAACAGCTTTACGGTTAATGAGAGGCCCAATAGTGACACCTTCTTCAAAACCATTCCCCACTTTGAGTTTTTTAACGGCGGCAACAAAGCGTTCGCTAAATTGTTGATAAACATCTTTATGAATATAAAAACGGTTAGCACAAACACAGGTTTGTCCTGCATTACGGAATTTTGCTCCCATAGCACCTTCAACCGCTTTATCAATATCGGCATCGTTAAACACGATAAATGGTGCATTGCCACCTAATTCCAAAGAGACTTTTTTTACACTATCTGAACACTGGCGCATTAATAAACGTCCAACACCCGTAGAGCCTGTAAAACTTAATTTGCGAACACGGTTATCAGAGGTAAAGACTTCGCCAATTTTAATGGCATCTCCGGTTACAATATTAATAACACCAGCGGGAATGCCTGCTTGAGCCGCTAATTCTGCTAAAGCCAGTGCAGTATAAGGTGTTTCATTGGCAGGTTTAATTACCATAGTACAACCCGCTGCTAATGCAGGAGCCGCTTTGCGGGTGATCATAGCAGCCGGGAAGTTCCAAGGTGTAATAGCAGCACAGACACCAATACCTTGTTTGATCACCATTAAGCGTTTATCAGCAGAAGGGGAGGGAATAATTTCACCGTTGGTTCTCTTACCTTGCTCTGCAAACCACTCAATAAAAGAAGCCGCATAAGTAATTTCACCTTCAGCTTCAGCAACGGGTTTACCTTGCTCAAATGTCATTAACTCAGCAAGTTTTCTTTTATTTTCAGTAATTAATCTAAACCAATTTTGCAATAATGCTCCGCGCTGATGTGCTGTGAGTGCGCGCCATTTTGGTAAGGCTTTTTGTGCAGCATCAACAGCCATTATTGCTTCTTGTGTTGCCATATTGGGTACAGTACCCAGTAAAGTACCTGTGGCAGGATCGATAACATCAACAGTTTCGTTGTTTTTAGCGTTACACCAAAGACCATCAATATAGCCTTGTTCGCGGAAATAGGGATTTGTCGTTATCTTCACTTAATACCTCTCTGAACACATTATATATTGATATTTATAAAGCTAGGCAGTTCTGTGCCTGTTTATAAGTATATGCCTGCGTTACGATGTTGTGAAAATAAGTATGAAAAATCACACTAAAAAGTGCTAAAAACAGGATAAATAGAGTCAATTGTTTAGGTTTTTAATGAATAATTCCCATAACACAAGACAGAAGGTTTACGCTGTACCTTACCACTGTTATTCTTGGGTTTAACTTTCATAAAAAACAGGTATTTTTCATGTCAAAACCATCATTTGATTCTATCGAATCACAGGCAAGTTACGGTATTGGTCTGCAAGTCGGTCAACAACTGACTGAATCAGGTCTTCAAGGATTAGAGCCCGCAGCACTGTTAGCTGGCTTGACCGATGCATTAGAAGGTAATGCGCCTTCTGTACCTGTTGAAACATTACACAATGCCTTACGTACTATGCATGAGCGTGCTGAAGCTGTTCGCCAAGAACGCCAAGCTGAGCTTGCTGATGCGGGTAAAATTTTCTTAGAAGAAAATGTGAAAAATGAAGGCGTTCAAGTTACAGAATCAGGTTTACAGTATAAAGTACTGACAGCGGGTGAAGGTGCTATCCCTGCACGTACTGATCATGTTCGTGTTCACTACACGGGGCGTTTAATTGATGGCACTGTATTTGACAGTTCTGTTCAACGCGGTCAGCCAGCAGAATTCCCTGTAAATGGTGTTATCGCAGGTTGGATTGAAGCATTAACATTAATGCCAGTAGGCTCTAAATGGGAATTATATATCCCTTATCAATTAGCTTATGGCGAACGCGGAGCTGGTGCGGCTATTCCTCCATTCGCAACATTAGTATTTGAAGTAGAATTATTAGAAATTTTATAATTTCTTATTCTGCGGTAAATCAGAGTAAAAAATAGCCGGTTTTGCCGGCTATTGTTGTCTCTATACTAAAATAAAGAGATAGTAGGGTAATTGATTTTTATAAGAGAAGTGATCATGCTTATAGAAATAAGAGAGGTGCATTATGTTAGAACAAGTCAGCAAATTAGCTCGCCAAGCCGGTATGGCGATAATGCAGATTTATCAGCAATCCGAGCCAATCCAAGTGCAGGAAAAAAGTGATAATTCACCTGTTACAGAAGCAGATTTAGCCGCTCATCAAATTATCAAACAAGGACTTGCTTCTATTGCTCCTGATATACCTCAATTATCTGAAGAAGATCCACCTGAATGGGAAGTTCGCCGCCATTGGGATCGTTATTGGCTAATTGACCCATTAGATGGTACTAAAGAATTTATCAGTAAGAATGGTGAGTTTACGGTAAATATAGCCTTAATCGAAAAGGGTATTCCGATTTTAGGGGTCGTTTATGCACCAGTGCAAAATGTGTTATATGCGGCTGCCAATAAAAAAGCGTGGAAAGAGGAGTGTGGCCAGCGATTACCTATTCATGCAAGTCGGGCAGAACCCCCTGTGATAGTGATCAGCCGTTCTCATCAAGATGATGAATTAAAAGAATATTTATCACAGCTAGGTGAACATCAAACGGTCGCCGTCGGCTCATCTCTAAAATTTTGTCTTGTTGCAGAAGGTAAAGCCCAGCTTTATCCTCGTTTTGGACCCACGCATACGTGGGATACGGCGGCAGGTCATGCCATAGCGATTGCTGCTGGCGCACATGTCACAGATTGGAAAGGGATAACGTTAGATTATTCTCCTAAAGAATCGCTGATAAACCCAGGATTTAGAGTTTCTATATTTTAGTATGTAGAGAGGCGGTCGGAGCCTTTTGTTTAATAAAGGCTCCGATATCTCACATCATTCTTTAATTAAATCATTGATAAGATTGATAGCTGTGGTTATCTCAGCACCACTTAATACGCCTTCTTTCACAAAACGTACTTTGCCTTGTTTATCAAGCACAATAATCGCTGAATTCTCTTTTTCTAATCCCCAGCCTTTTAATGCTGCGCCATCGGCATCAACAATAAATTGTGACCAAGGAAACTCTTTTTTACTGTCTTCAACACTGCCACGTACAAAGGGGCCTGTCCCAAATACTGCATCATCTGTATTAATAATTGTCGTTGTTTGATAGCTCGCTTGCGGGAATTTGGCCAATTTAACCGCTTCAATAAACGGTGCATTCATCTCCTTAGCCTTACTACGTCCCGCTATATGCTGAACTGTACGTACTTTTCCACTAAGCAGACCACTGTTCCAATTTTGGTAGCTAAACTTATCTTTAGTTGTGTCATAAAGCAGTTCACCTTTGTCATTGATGGTGACTGCTGGGAGTACGGTATTCTCAGTGATGTTATGAGCAAATACCCATGTTGATGTGCTAAGTAAAAGTGCAGCTAAGGTGAGTTTGTGCATAGCCATTGTCCTATTATTGAGATGACGTTAGATTCTATTTAAGCATAGAAGCTAGTGAAGAATAATACCGCATTCTTGATACATTTATTTAACATTCAGAGGGTAAGATATTGCTTACGTTATCTTGATTTATATTCTTTACTGTCAATAAATGTAAAAATAGATAAGAAATTTAAATAAGTTGAACCTAGTACTTATAATTAGGTCTTTAAATTTGATATATAAAGATAAGTTTTTATGACTTATTAAACTCAACAACGAGCATGGGAGACTAACTGAAAGATGAAAATCTTCAATCGCTATAACCCTGAAAAAATTGCTCTCTACGTTAAGACGTTATTTCGTGGACGGTTTTACATCAAAGGAATGGGTGCATTTGAATTTGATTACGGCAAAATTTTACTGCCTAAAATAAAAGATAAGCTACATTTTAATGTTATGAGTGAAGTAAACCAGCAGGTTATTTTACTTAAAGCTGAAATGGGTTAACTTTTATCTGATAGATAACTGAGTCTTTCTCTTTGAGTTTTCAGATAAGACTCAGTTATTAATTTTATTTAGTTACTAATCAGCAATTTTATTTTCATCTTTTTTGATTTCTACTTCCGTTGTTGTTGTCTGTGTAACAGGAACATGCTCCTGTAAGACGGGTTTAACGGGAGGAATATCATCAATTTTTGTCACAAGTAATTGATCAATTTTATAATTATCAATATCGACAACTTCAAACTTATACCCTGAGAACTTCACATAATCTGTGCGTTTTGGGATCTTGCGTAAGCGAAACATCATAAAACCAGCAATAGTTTCGTAATTACTTGAATCAGGGAAATCATCAATATCAAGTGCGCGCATCACATCATCAATTGGTGTACCACCTTCAACTAACCATGAATGCTCATCACGACTGACAATTTGCTCTTCTTGTCCTGGCCCAATTAAATCTCCCATCAATGTTGTCATCACGTCATTTAACGTAATAACACCCATTACCATGGCATATTCATTGAGGATAATGGCAAAATCTTCACCTGATGTTTTAAAACTTTCTAACATATCTGAAAGTGTTAATGTATCAGGAATAATGAGCGCTTTACGGATATGAACACCTTCATTGAGATTTAGGCTTTGTCCATTAATAACGCGATTAAGAAGCTCTTTAGAATCCACATAACCAATAATATGGTCGATATCACCTTCACAAACTAAAAATTTAGAGTGAGGCTGGGTGGCAATTTTTTCTTTAATGTCGTTTTCAGTTTCTTCGCGATCAAAATAAACCACATCTTCCCGAGGCGTCATTGCAGAAGGCACGGTGCGTGATTCTAATTCAAAGACATTTTCAATGAGTTCATGTTCTTGTTTACGTAAAACCCCTGCAACAGCTCCGGCTTCCACTATGGCGAAAATATCATCAGAAGTAATATCTTCATTTCTGACCATCGGAATTTTAAACAGCTTGAAGATGAGATCAGCCATGCCATTAAATAACCATACTAAAGGGCGGAAAAAAGCAAGGCAGAAACGCATTGGATTCACAATTCTTAATGCGATAGCTTCAGGCTTAATCATACCAATACGTTTTGGGGTTAAGTCAGCCAGTAAAATAAACATTGATGTGACAATAATAAAAGAGCAGATAGATCCAAGCTGTTGAGCTAGAGGCTCTTCAAAAAATTGTAGATAGAAACTTTTTAGTGAAGGGGAGAATGCAGACTCACCAACGATACCCGCCAAAATGGCAACTGCATTTAATCCAATTTGAACGACAGTAAAAAACATGCCTGGCATTTCTTGCATTTTTAAGACGCGGGCAGCGTTAATATTACCTTCATCAACGAGTTGTTTGAGTTTAATTCGACGAGAGGCGGCAAGAGAAATTTCAGACAGCGAAAAAAAGGCGCTGATAGCACAAAGCAAAAGCACAATGAGTAAACTATTAAGCATATAAGGCTCACATCACCCCAAGTATTTAATCCAAAGGGCAATACTAGAGTGTTAAAAATAGAAGATAAATCAATATATTGTGATGGATTTATTCACAAAGATAGATAAGAGGGCGCAATTATATCATCGCCCTGCTATTTTCTGCTAGTATTACTTTTCAGGTGGAAAACAGACACCTATCCCGCCTAATCCACAATAGCCTTGTGGATTTTTGTGTAAATATTGCTGGTGGTAATCTTCAGCAAAATAAAAAGGGCCTGTTGGCTGTATTTCTGTCGTAATTTCCGTTGTTGCGCCTTGAGCATTCATTGCTTGTTGATAACGCTTTTTTGACTCAATAGCTTGTTCATATTGCTCTGCGTTAACAGTATAAATGGCAGAACGATATTGGCTGCCAATATCATTACCTTGGCGCATACCTTGTGATGGATTATGATTTTCCCAAAAAAGAGCCAGAAGTTGTTGGTAGCTAATTATTGCAGGATCAAAAACAACTCTCACCACTTCACTATGGCCAGTTAAACCTTGGCAAACTTGTTGGTAGGTTGGATTTTCTGTTACACCACCGCTATAACCCGCACTTGTTGAGTAAACACCTGGTTGTTGCCAAAACAGACGTTCAACTCCCCAAAAACAACCCATGGCAAAATAAGCGATACTCATCTTTTCAGGAGTATCATTTATAGAATGCCCATTTACTGCATGATTAGCAGATATTTCTAATGGTGTCGAGGTACCCCTTAAGGCATTCTCTGGTTGGTAAGCTTTATGTTGCAAGGTAGACTCCATTTTTTATATTTGTAAATGCTTTACTATGGTAAAGGCTTAATATTGTTATAAACTAAATCTACAATAAAGCTTAAAACAGTTTGTCGTCAATTCATCACATGGATTAAATCATATTGAGGAGAAAACGTGCCGAGATACTCCGTTATCTACGTTCTCTGTCTGTCTTTTATCGCACCGGTTGCCTATGGGGCAAGTTTGCGTTTAAAAGTAGAAGGTTTAGAAGGGCAACTCGAAAAAAATGCGCGAGTCCAGCTATCAAACATTACAACAGAAGAAGTTGCACCTGACGGGCGTTTTCGTGCGCGTGTTGAAAAAGCAATTCAAGAAGGACTTCGCCCTTTAGGCTATTATCAGCCTAGTGTGACATTTTCTTATCAAGAAAATACACCGCCAACGCGCTCTGTATTAACCGCTAAAGTTGAGCCCGGTATTCCTATCTTACTTAAAGGAGTCGATATTGTTCTTGAAGGTGGTGCTAAAACCGACGAACAATATGCAAAGGTAATTAAAGAAAATACTCCTCCTCTTGATAGTGTTTTAAACCATGGTGATTATGAAAAGCTCAAAGGTTCATTAACAGGGCTTGCTATCCGTCGTGGTTACTTTGATGCAGAAATGGATAAAAGTCAGCTAGGTGTCTCGTTAGATAACCATGCATCATATTGGGATTTTGTCTTTAATAGTGGTGAACGTTATCGCTTTGGCAAAGTAAATTATACTGGTTCTCAAATTCGTGAAGACTATTTACAAAATATTGTTCCCTTTAAAGAAGGGCAATATTACGCGTCTGAAGATCTTGCTGAATTTAATCGTCGTTTAGCCGCAACAGGGTGGTTTAACTCTGCGGTTGTTACTCCTGATATTGCAAAAGCACGAGCCGAAGGTTCACATCTTTTACCAATGAGTGCGGTTGTCACTCCGCGTTCTCGTAACTACGTAGAGCTTGGTGGTGGTTATGCCACCGATGTTGGTCCTCGCCTTAATATGCAGTGGGATAAACCATGGATGAACTCGCGTGGTCATAGTCTAACCTCCAACATTAGCGTTTCTCAGCCTGAACAATCTATTGGTGCGAACTATAAAATTCCACTTAAGGTTAATCCATTAGAGCAATATTATGGTGTTCAAGGTGGCTTTAAACGTACCGATTTAAATGATACTCGTTCTGATACCACAACGTTAAATGTGTCTCGTAACTGGGATATGTCTACGGGCTGGCAATACAGTGTGAATACACGTTGGAGTCTTAGCCACTTTACCCAAGGTGAAGTTACAAATACCACCATGTTGCTTTATCCCGGTGTTACTGCCAGCCGTGTACGTCAACGTGGTGGGATGATGCCTTCTTGGGGAGACAGCCAACGTTACTCATTAGACTACTCTAATAAAATGTGGGGTTCGGATGTCGAGTTTGCAGCGTTCCAAGCGCAACAGGTTTGGATCCGTACACCATGGGAAGGGCATCGTTTTGTGGTAAGAGGTAATTTGGGCTGGATTGAAACGAATGCTTTTGAACAAGTTCCTCCAGAGCTACGTTTCTTTGCAGGGGGTGATAGGAGTGTTCGAGGCTTTAAATACCAAAGTATTTCACCAGAAGATAGTAAAGGTAATTTAACAGGGGCATCAAGGATGCTTGTTGGATCGGCAGAATATCAATATAACGTTACAGGTAATTGGTGGAGTGCTGTCTTTATTGATAGTGGCGAAGCGGTTAATGATTTTACTCGCAGTGATTTTAAAACAGGTGCCGGTGCCGGTGTGCGCTGGGCATCACCTGTTGGGCCAATTAAATTTGATTTAGCACTACCAGTGAGTGACGTTGATAAACGTAGACTCCAGTTTTATATCGGGTTAGGAGCAGAGTTATGATAAAAAAGTGGTTGAAATGGATTGCGTTAACACTCCTTATCATTATTTTGCTTACATTTGGTGCTGTAGCTTGGATCTTAGGAACACAATCAGGTTTGCATTTTGCCATTAATAGTGCTGCTCGCTGGGTTCCAGGCTTAGTTATCAAGGATGTTAATGGTGACTGGAAAGATCTGCGTTTAACGGGTGTTGAGTATCAAATGCCCGGAGTTGATGTGAACGTAGGTGAGTTATCATTAGGATTACGTTTAGCATGCCTGACGGATAAACAAGTTTGCGTTGATACATTGGCGACACGCGATGTGGTTGTTAATGTTGATACTAGTGCTTTCCCACCCTCTGAAGAAACACCACCATCAGAACCTTTAACTGAGCTCAATGCTCCGTTACCTATCTATTTAAACTCGCTCTCATTAGAAAATACGCATGTGAAGATTGACGATATGGCAATCTCGCTGGATGAGTTTAAAACAGGTGCTCAGTGGGAAGGTCGCCTAGTTACATTAAATCCAACCGTTATTAATGATTTGCTGGTGGCGTTACCCAAAACGCCAGAAGACGGTAGTGTTGAAGCGGTTGCCCAAGATGTAAAAGAAGTCGTAACTGCAAAACCTAAAGCTGAGCCTAAAACACCAGAAGAAAAAGAACAAGCATTAGCAGACACAATTAAAACGATCTTTGCTAAGCCATTATTGGCTGAATTACCTGAAATTATTATTCCTGTGGATATCAATATTGAAGGTATTGAAGGTAAGCAATTACAAGTGAGTGGGGATACTCCAGTTACTATCAATCAATTATCTTTTGAGGCAAATATTCAAGGTAAGCAAGTTAATCTCACTAAATTACGTGTTGATGCGCCTGAAGGTGAGGTCAGTTTAAATGGGGGGATCACGCTTGATAAACAATGGCCTGTTAATTTAGATATCAACGCAACCATTCGTGATGTTGTGGGGCTTGAAGATTTTAAAGATCAAAAAGCGACACTTTCTTTACAAGGTGCGTTACTCGAAGAGCTTAAATTAGCACTTTCTTTAACTGGAACAGTAACCGCTACACTTGATGCTCAGGCTGAGTTAGCCAAGCCACATCTTCCATTAAAACTGACTTTAGAGAGTCAAAAAGTACGTTGGCCATTAACTGGTGATGCACAATATCAACTTAATGACACTCGACTACGTCTCAATGGCCAGACGGATAATTACGATCTTTCATTGCGTTCTGATATCCAAGGTCAGGAGATCCCACCGGCTAAATTAATGTTGGATGCAAAGGGTAATGAAGAAAAAATAGAGTTAACACGTCTGCGTTTAGCAGCATTACAAGGTCATGCTGATATCACAGGTGTTGCTGATTGGAGTAAAGCAATTAGTTGGAATGCATTGCTCACTATTTCAGGAATTAATACCGCAAAACAGTATCCTGATATGCCAGCCAAATTAGATGGGCGTATCGCTACAACGGGAAGCCTGTATGGTGGAAGTTGGCAATTACGTGTTCCTGAAATCACTTTAGATGGCAATATCAAAAATAATCTTATCAAGGCGAGAGGGAATGCCTATGGTAATGATTCTGGGCAATGGAATATTCCTCAATTAAATCTGATACTGGGTAAGAATAAACTCGATATCGAAGGACATCTAGGTGACAAGTGGGCATTAGATGCCAATATTAATGCGCCAGGATTAAATGGTTTAGTGCCAGGACTTGCTGGTGTTGTAAAAGGTAAGGTGAATATTCGAGGTGATATTAATGCACCGAAGATTATTGCTGATATCAACGCTCAAGGTATTAAATGGCAAGATCAAGTGAGTGTTGAATCTATTACGATTAAAGGCGATGTTCAGTCTGATAAAGAGATTGGTGGCAAACTGGCTATTACTGCACGTCAGTTAAAACAAGCAGATTTAATTATCCGTAATTTAACGTTAGATGCAGCAGGTACAGAAAAACAACATAAACTCACATTGAAAATGGATGGTGAGCCTGTTTCTGGTGGGCTGACATTAGCTGGATCATTTGATAAAGAGAAACAACAGTGGAAAGGAACACTAAATAATACAGCTTTTGATACCCCTGTGGGTGAATGGCGTTTAAATAAAGCAATGGCGCTGAATTTGTTGGCAGAAAAGCAAGAGATCACGATTGGCTCTCATTGCTGGGTGAACCCAAATGCGCAAGTTTGTGTTCCTAAAGCGATAACAGTGGGTGAAAGTGGAACTGCTGCAATAACGCTAACACGTTTTGATTTAGCAATGATAAAGCCGTTCTTGCCACCTGAAACTTCTGTTCGAGGTGTATTTACAGGGGATGCCACTGCAACATGGAACTCAAAAGGTGGATTACCGAAAGCATCTGTTAATCTAAAAGGGCAAGGTGTTGCGGTAAAACAGAATATTGAAGGAACGATTTTACCTATTGATTTCGATGCTATTACCTTAAATGCAGGTATGAATAATGGTAAAGCAACATTGCAATGGCTGATTAGCATTGCAGGTAATGGTGACTTTAAAGGTAATGTACATGTTGCCGATCTTGAGAAAAAGCGCCAACTATCAGGTACGGTTGATATTGATAATTTGACATTAGATTTAATTAAACCGTTCTTAGGTAAAGGTGAAATTGCTCAAGGGAATATTGGCGCTCAATTACGTTTAGGAGGAAGTGCTCAATCGCCACTGTTATTTGGTCAATTCGGGATTAATCAATTAAAAGTGGTCGGGCATTGGATCCCATTTGATATTACGAAAGGTAATGTTGATGTTCGATTCAATGGAGCAACATCGGACTTAGGCGGCAGAATTGAAACGCCAGAAGGTTATTTGAATCTTACTGGGAATGCCGATTGGCGTAAGTTAGATGAATGGCGGGCAGTGGTCGCCGCTAATGGTAATAAGCTACGAGTGTCATTGCCTCCAATGGTACGTATTGATGTTAATCCTGATCTCGTCTTTGAGGCTGGCCCTCATTTACTGAAATTAGATGGTCGTATTGATATCCCTTGGGCTCGTATTGTGGTTCAAGAATTACCAGAATCAGCGGTATCGGCATCTTCTGATGAAGTGATGCTAGATAAAAACTTGCAACCTATAGCACCAAAAGAGACATCGATTCCAATTCAAAGTAATTTAGCGATTAATATTGGTGATGATGTGACGCTGGACGCATTTGGACTTAGCGCCCGATTGACGGGAACACTTAAAGTCAATCAGAATAAACAAGGGCTAGGTTTAAATGGGCAAGTTGATATTCCAAGAGGGGCATTCAAAGCCTATGGACAAGACTTACAAGTACGTAAGGGCCAAATCTTGTTCTCGGGACCTGTTGATCAACCTTACTTAAATATCGAGGCTATTCGTAATCCAGATAATACCGCAGATAATGTCATTGCAGGGGTTCGGGTAACAGGGCTTGCTGACCAGCCTAAAGTGGAAATTTTCTCTGAGCCGGCTAAAACACAACAAGAAGCATTATCTTACTTGTTAAGAGGCGAAGGTCTAGACAGTGGTGATGCTGATTCATCACAAATGACAGCAATGCTGATAGGATTAGGCGTTGGTCAGAGTGGTCAGCTTGTAGGGCGCATAGGTGAAACCTTTGGTGTTTCGGATTTAGCGCTTGATACACAAGGTGTGGGGGATAACTCACAAGTTGTGGTCAGCGGTAAGATAACGAACGATCTACAAGTGAAGTATGGAGTGGGTATATTTGATTCGCTAGCGACGTTAACCTTACGTTATCGCTTGATGCCCAGGTTGTATTTACAAGCAGTGTCTGGTATGAATCAGGCAATAGATCTGCTTTATCAATTTGAGTTTTAAATTATATGCGAATTATTGTTTATGGAAGTTTACGGCAAAACCAAGGTAACCATCACTGGATGACGTATGCGCAACTTTTAGGTGAGCATAAGTTAGTGGGGTACAAACTCTATGATTTAGGGTTTTACCCTGCGGTTATTGAAGGTGAAGGAGAGATAGAGTGCGAAGTTTATCGGATAACCCCTTCTATCTTGACAGAGCTTGATGAATTGAAAAAGAATGATCAGGATTACAAGCGACAACTGATTTCAACGCCTTATGGCAGTGCTTGGATCTACCTTTATCAAAAGCCTGTGGATGGTTTACGTGAAATAAAATGTGGTGATTGGTTAAAGCGCCACGAAGAAGAGTAACCGGTTATTACCCTTTTACTCAATATTATGCAAAAACGGCTTGATAGGAATATTGAGCCGTTTTTATTTTTATAAAAGGGGAATAATTTTAATCGAAAATAGTATTTATAATTAATCGTTGTTTAATCTAATAAAATAAATTAGTGGGTTATACATTAATGATAGTCGGTATTGCGATTACATTGATAAGTGGTAGATTACGTATAATGTGTTTGAAGAAAAGAGTAGTACCATTATAAAAAAGCTCTTCAATAAGAAGAGCTTATTCATCAGTAAATTATAAAATAATAACTTACTTAGTTAGTTATTCTGATAGCGTCAGAATTATTTTTTAGCACGTTCGAAAGAAGACAGAATTTCAGCTTTAGCGGCTTCTACGTCTTCCCAACCGTCAACTTTAACCCATTTGCCCGCTTCTAAATCTTTGTAGTGCTCAAAGAAATGTTTGATCTGTGCTTTTAACAGTTCTGGTAGATCAGTCACATCTTTAATGTGATCGTATTCTTTGCTCAGTTTAGTGTGTGGTACTGCAACCAGTTTCGCATCTTCACCTGATTCGTCAGTCATTTTTAGTACGCCAACAGGGCGGCAACGAATAACTGAACCTGGTTGTAATGGGTATGGAGTTGGAACCAGAACGTCTACTGGGTCACCATCTAAAGATAATGTGTTGTTGATGTAACCGTAGTTGCATGGGTAGAACATTGCAGTTGACATAAAACGGTCAACAAACAGTGCACCACTTTCTTTATCAACTTCGTATTTGATAGGATCAGCATTTGCTGGGATTTCAATAACAACATAGATATCTTCTGGTAGTTCTTTACCAGCAGGAACATGATTCAGGCTCATAAAAAATTTCCTATAAAAAAATTAATTTTACGTGGCCTGTAGTATAGCGAAAAGTTTTTAACAATACCCGTTTTTTGCCGAACATGTTGCGTTATGACGTAAAAATAAGCAGTAAATAAAAGGAAGTTCTATTTCCAAAGATGAAAAAACCGGATGAAAAAGAAGCCCGGTTTATCTATGTCGGAGCTAGACCAATGAATTATTCTTCGTCTGGATATTGCGCCATAAAGCTTTCAGCTTGCTCAACCATCGATTTAGTACCTACAAAGAAAGGCATACGTTGGTGAAGCTCTTTAGGTTCGATATCAAGAATACGTTCTTTACCATTACTCGCTTTACCGCCAGCTTGTTCTGCTAAAAACGCCATTGGGTTACATTCATAGAGTAAACGTAATTTACCAGTAGGGTGGCTTGCAGTGCTTGGATAGATATAAATGCCACCTTTCAGTAAGTTACGGTGAAAATCAGCGACTAAAGAACCGATATAACGAGTGGTATAAGGGCGATTAGTGGCTGCATCTTGTTCTTGGCAATACTTAATGTATTTTTTGACACCTAATGGGAATTTGATGTAGTTACCTTCATTGATAGAGTACATATTTCCTGTTGGTGGGAAATGCACACTTTCATGAGATAGGCAGAACACACCTAAAGAAGGGTCATAAGTAAAGGCGTGAACGCCACAACCTGTTGTATAAACTAACATGGTTGATGAGCCATAAACGACATAGCCTGCTGCAACTTGACGATGACCAGGTTGTAAGAAGTCATCTAATGTTACAGATTGGCCAATAGGCGTAATACGGTGGTAAATAGAGAAAATTGTCCCGACGGAAACGTTTACATCAATATTCGACGAACCGTCTAAAGGATCCATTAGTACAACATACTTAGCATTCTCAGCACGATCACCTTCAAAGATTACAATATCATCTTCTTCTTCTGATCCGATACCCGCAACTTCACCACGTGCTTTTAATGCCGCTTTTAGTTTCTCATTCGCGTAAAGATCCAGTTTCATCTGGGCTTCACCTTGAACATTAGAAACACCGTTAGTACCCAGAATATCGACTAACCCTGCTTTATTAATATCACGGTGGATAATTTTAGCCCCAAGCTTAATTGCCGAAAGTAATGCAGTAAGTTCGCCAGTTGCATGGGGAAAATCTTGTTGTTTCTCGACGATAAATTCGCCTAATGTTTTCATGACGCAGGTCCTGAATGTGAGTGGGTAAAGTAAAAAAGGAGGAAAATCTCCTTGGTGGTGGCAAGTTTAGCCAAAGAATCGAATGATTCAAAGGTTAATCCGTTCCTTATCTGCTTTTTGATCGTTAGAATAGTGACCAACTTCATGCTATTGGACAGAAATTCATGCACATTCATATTCTTGGTATTTGTGGCACCTTTATGGGAAGTCTTGCCATTTTAGCTCGAGCTAAGGGACATAAAGTCACAGGCTCTGATGCTAATGTCTATCCACCAATGAGTACCTTATTAGAAAATCAGGGAATTGAACTGATTGAGGGATATGACCCTAAACAATTAGAACCTGTTCCTGACATGGTGATTATTGGTAATGCAATGACACGAGGAAATCCTTGTGTTGAAGCTGTACTTGAAAAAGGTCTGCCTTATACTTCAGGCCCTCAATGGCTACATGATTATATTTTACCTGAACGTTGGGTATTAGCGGTTGCAGGAACTCATGGTAAAACAACAACGGCAGGTATGTTAGCTTGGGTTTTAGAAGATTGTGGCTATAAGCCGGGTTTTTTGATTGGGGGTGTGCCTGGTAATTTCCAAGTTTCAGCACAATTAGGTGAAAGTCCTTTCTTTGTGATTGAAGCCGACGAGTATGATAGCGCTTTCTTCGATAAACGTTCTAAATTTGTACATTACTCACCTCGCACACTGATTTTAAATAACCTTGAATTTGATCATGCCGATATTTTTGACGATTTAGCGGCAATTCAAAAACAATTCCATCATTTAGTTCGTATTGTTCCAGGCAGCGGAAAAATCATCATGCCTGACAACGATATAAATTTAAAACAGACCATTGGAATGGGATGTTGGAGCGAACAAGAATTCACGGGTGAAACAGGCGATTGGCAAGCTAAAAAACTCACTAATGACAGTAGTCATTTTGAGGTGTTTCATAAAGGTGAGCGAGTCGGAGAAGTGTGTTGGGGGCTTTCTGGTGAACACAACATGCAAAATGGCTTAATGGCAATAGTGGCTGCACACCATGTTGGTGTTTTACCTGATGACGCTTGTGAAGCATTAGATAAGTTTGTTAATGCGCGTCGTCGCTTAGAGTTACGTGGTGAAGTTAATCAGGTCAGTGTTTATGATGATTTTGCACACCATCCTACGGCGATTTTAGCAACGCTTGAAGCGTTACGCAGTAAAGTCGGTGGAACCGCGCGTATTATTGCGGTGTTAGAGCCTCGTTCAAATACCATGAAAATGGGAATTAGCAAGGATGATATCGCCCCAGCATTAGGTCGAGCTGATGAAGTATTTTTATTCCAGCCACCGAATATTCAATGGTTAGTGAGTGATATTGCAGAGCATTGCGTACAACCAGCTCGTTGGAGTACCGATCTTGATACATTAGTGGATATGATTGCGAAAGAAGCACAAGCGGGCGATCATATTTTAATTATGAGTAATGGTGGCTTTGGTGGGATACATGAAAAGCTGCTTAAAAAATTAGCTCAGCCTAAAGGATCAGAGAATCAGTATTAATAATAAATAAAAATAAGCCACTGAATGTTTAGTGGCTTATTTTAGGACGTTAGAGTAAAGCGATTATAATTCCTGATCAAACAGGTTTAGGATTGCATCTCGCAACTCTTCTGTTGAAAATCCTGGCGCTGGTGTTGAGAAAATAGTGTCATCACCTGCAATACTGCCAAGGATCCCTTCTGCTTTGCCTAATGAATCTAATAAACGTGCAATAAGTTGTGCCGCACCTGGGCTCGTTCTTATCACCACAACCGAATGGTTATGGTCGATATCGAGTACCAAATTTTTTAATGGGCTACTTGCTGTTGGTACGCCAAGTTCAGTTGGAAGGCAATATACCATTTCCATTTTGGCGTTTCGGGTTCTTACTGCACCAAATTTTGTTAGCATACGAGAGATTTTGGATTGATTAATATTATCAAATCCGGCCTCTTGTAATGCCGTCACAATCTCGCCTTGTGAACTGAATTTTTCTTCTTTCAGCAGGGCTTTAAACGCTTTAACCAAGTCTTCTTGCTTAGAAGGAACGCGCATAGTTCACCTTTAGTGAGTTATCAATAACCTGCGTATTATGCAGAGAAGTGAATTTTTATGCAACAAAAGACGATGAAAGGTGAGAGGTAATCTACTGAAAATTGTAAAGTAGAATGTACTGCAAAAAAGTTTTATTTATCGACTTTGAATGTGATAATTTAAGGAAGTAAAATATTTGTTAAATAAATGATAAGCTTAAATGATTATCATAAGGAGATAGTGCCACTTAACATTTTACCCAATTTATTGGAATTATTTATCAAAAGAGTGCCCACTATCTCATTAACAGATAAGCAATTTGTTTAGAATAACCAAAGTATTATTTTCCACTATAAATGCCTTATTATGCAATATTGCTGTTAAATAATTGTTTTTCAAAAGGTGTATTGCGTAATAGTGAGTCTCTCTAAGGCGTTCCACTATCTCGTAACTAAGGAGTATCAGAATGAAAGTAGCAGTTCTCGGTGCAGCGGGTGGTATTGGTCAGGCACTGGCACTTCTTCTTAAAAATCAGCTTCCAGCTGGTAGTGAACTCTCTTTATATGATATCGCTCCCGTCACACCGGGCGTCGCAGCTGACTTAAGCCATATCCCAACTCAAGTGACTGTAAAAGGTTTTGCCGGCGAAGATCCATCTCCTGCATTAAAAGACGCTGATGTTGTTCTGATTTCTGCGGGTGTTGCTCGTAAACCTGGTATGGATCGTTCAGATCTTTTCAACGTTAACGCAGGCATTGTGCGCAACTTAATTGAAAAGGTAGCACAAAATTGCCCTAAAGCACTTATCGGTATCATTACTAACCCTGTAAATACGACAGTTGCTATTGCTGCTGAAGTACTTAAAAAAGCAGGTGTTTACGATAAAAAACGTCTTTTCGGTATCACCACACTTGATATCATTCGTGCTAATACTTTTGTTGCTGAATTAAAAGGCCAAGATCCTCTGAAAACCAATGTTCCTGTTATTGGTGGGCATTCTGGTGTCACCATTCTTCCTCTACTTTCTCAAGTTGCTGACGTATCATTTACAGATGATGAAATCGCAGCACTGACAAAACGTATCCAAAATGCAGGTACTGAAGTTGTAGAAGCGAAAGCTGGTGGTGGATCAGCAACATTATCAATGGGACAAGCTGCGGCTCGTTTTGGTCTTTCATTAATTCGCGCTTTAAATGGCGAGAAAAATGTTATTGAATGTACCTATACAGAAGGTGACGGAGAATATGCCCGTTTCTTTGCACAACCTATTCTTTTAGGTAAAAACGGTGTAGAGGAATATTTATCTATTGGTAAATTAAGTGATTTTGAAAAACAATCTCTTAATGGCATGTTAGACGTATTGAAAAAAGATATAATTCTTGGTGAAGAATTTATTAATAAATAAAGAAATACTTTTTTTGCTATAAAAATAATGCAAAATTAAATAAAAACCGCTGATATAGTATCAGCGGTTTTTTTTATTAATTATAATGTATGTAATTATTAGTTAATTATTAGTTTTGTCACGAATCTTTCGTTCAAGTAATTCTCCTGTTTCAGGATGAAAATAACGGCTTGGCCAAATTTCAGAAGGAGCAACACCAAGATAATCAGCAATGATTTTTTCTCCTTTAGGCCAAGGGCGTGACAGTGCATTAGCGAGTGTTGAAGAGCTTAACCCTGCTTGGCGAGAGATGGCAGCAAGTGTTGTTCCTCGTTTTCTAAGTGCGGCAATAATATCGGCAGGATGCCAATCAGATTTCCTTGAAATCATTTTTAATCCTTTTTCTATAAAATTAATTGCTGTGTTAGTGGTATAAATAACAGTTTATTAGAAATGTCCTAAAGCATTTAAACTGATTATTTAGAAAATAAAATAACATTATTTTTCTAAAAAGATTTCTGATTTTTTTCTTAATAATTTCTTTTTTGAAGTTGATAACAATTTTAGAGAAACATAATGAAAAAAGAGTGGTATACGGCAAAGGAATTGACGGGTATAGGTGGATTACCTAAATCACCACAAGGTGTAAATGCAAAAGCTAAACGTGAATTTTGGCAAAAACAAAAGATAAAGAATAAGCAAGGTAATGGTGTTGAATATCATTATTCTTGTTTACCAGATAAAACTTTAATTGCTCTGGAACTTTATGAACCATTAGCACATTACAAACTAAATAAAAAAGAGGAGCCACTCGTTATCTGGGTGAAAGCATTCCAACAACTAAATGATGGTGAACAAAAAACATTAACAGAGCTGATATTGCGGGATGGTATTAGAAGTTTTTTAGAAAAACTCGTCAATGATTAGGCGAGTTTAAAGAATCTATTATTGCGTTATCCGCAACAGATATCTATCTGACTAACCTCTTAGTTGAATGTGAGATGAGATCATGAAAAAAGAATGGTATACAGCGAAAGAATTAGTGGGGCTTGCGGGGTTACCTAACTCACCGCAGGGAGTGAACTTGATGGCGCGTCGTGAAGGGTGGGAAAATCGCCGTAAACGTGGTGTGCAGGGGAAAGCTGTCGAGTATTCAGTGAAAAGTCTACCTGATGAGGTCATTGGGGTATTAGCTGCACATGAACCTCCCGCAGAGTATTTATCAAAGCGTCAGGATGCTTTTTTGATCTGGGTGGAAGCGTATTATCAATTAACCAAATCAGAACGTGAAAAAATTGTGAAGTTTGTGCTTCGAGAAGGGTTAGCAAAGCTCATTAGTTATATTGATGCTGATAATCAAGACGCAATTGAGCGAGAAAATGAAGAAGTACTCAATAAATTAAAAAACCCACCAGAGTCGACATAGTCGCTCTGGCAGGCTTTTCTATACCATTAATGGGGTAGTATTATTAGGATTACGATTGACGTTGTACAGCAACGTGAGCAAGCCCAATAAGCGCTTCTTTATAAGGTGAATCAGGTATGATAGATAAAGCTTCAATTGCTTTGTCTGCTTCTTCTTCTGCTTTTTGGCGGGTATATTCCAAAGATCCACTTTGTTTCATGGTATTTAAAACGGTATCCAATAAATGGCGACCATTACCTTGCTCAATAGCTTGGCGAATTAATTGAGATTCTTCTTCATTACCATTATGCATGGCATGAAGTAATGGCAACGTAGGTTTGCCTTCATCAAGATCATCGCCTGTGTTTTTACCCAACTGACTGTTGTCAGCATCATAATCAAGCAGATCGTCAATGAGCTGGAAAGCAGTACCAAGATAACGTCCATAATCTTGGAATGCTTTTTCTTGCTCAGGTGTGGCACCAGAAAGAATGGCTGACGCATGAGAAGCCGCTTCAAATAGGCGCGCTGTTTTACTGTAAATAACTTGCATATAGTCATCTTCAGAAATATTAGGATCGTTACAATTCATTAATTGTAAGACTTCACCTTCGGCGATCACATTGGTGGCGCTAGACATTAATTTTAATACACGCATTGAATCAAGATCCGTCATCATCTGAAAAGATCGTGTATAAATAAAGTCGCCAACAAGCACACTTGCTGCATTTCCAAAGACGGCATTTGCCGTTTGTTTTCCTCTACGCATATCAGATTCATCAACAACATCATCATGTAACAACGTTGCAGTATGAATAAACTCGATAAGCGCTGCGACCGAGATATGTTTGTCACCTTGATAGTCCAATGCTCGTCCAGTGAGCACTGCGATCATTGGTCGGATCCTTTTACCACCACCACTAATGATGTAGTAACCAAGTTGGTTTATCAAAGAAACATCTGAATTAAGCTGGTAAAGGATTGCCTCATTTACCGCAGCCATATCAGCGGATGTTAGTTTTATAATAGATTCTAAATTCATGTTTTTTCGACTTTGGCTCGCCAATGAGCGCGTTATTATTAATAAAAAATGATCATGCCATAGATTTTACTCTCTTATAATTTAGATTGTACTTTAAAAATGGCTGAAATAAATATCGCATAAAAAACTCTTTTTTTTAATGCTAGTTTGCGATCTGTACTTGTCATCGGCACTAAATTTGCGTAGAATTCGCGCCCTATGTGAATATTTTAATTGTGCACTCAAATTATACATATTGGGAGTGTGCGGAAAGCGGAGTTTATATGTACGCGGTTTTCCAAAGTGGTGGTAAACAACACCGAGTCAGCGAAGGTCAAACTATTCGTTTAGAGAAACTTGAAGTAGCTACTGGCGAAACAATCGAGTTTGACACTGTAATGATGGTCGCTAATGGCGATGATATTCAAATTGGCGCTCCAATCCTTGCGGGCGTTAAAGTTAAAGCGGAAGTGGTTGCTCACGGTCGCGGCGAGAAAGTTAAGATTGTTAAGTTCCGTCGTCGTAAACATAGCCGTAAACAACAGGGCCACCGTCAGTGGTTTACTGATGTTAAAATCACTGGTATCGCTTAAGGTTTAGGAGAGTAGTTCAATGGCACATAAAAAGGCTGGCGGCTCGACTCGTAACGGTCGTGATTCCGAAGCAAAACGTCTGGGTGTTAAACGTTTCGGTGGTGAAGCTGTATTAGCAGGTAGCATCATCGTTCGTCAACGTGGTACTAAGTTCCATGCAGGTACTAACGTTGGTTGTGGTCGTGACCACACCCTGTTTGCATTAGCTGACGGAAAAATTAAGTTCGAAGTTAAAGGTCCAAACAACCGTAAATTTATCAGCATCGAAGCTGAATAATTACTGGTCCTTTAAGCACCGAGTCAAAAGCCCTGCAAGTCTGTTGCGGGGCTTTTTATATTTAAAAAAGGCCATCTCTGGGTAATTTCGGCCATCCAGCACGTTAATGGCTACTATACGGAGTAAAATCATGAAATTTGTTGATGAGGCCAAGATCCTGATCGTCGCGGGCGATGGTGGTAACGGCTGTGTGAGCTTTCGTCGCGAAAAATATATCCCTAATGGGGGACCAGACGGTGGTGATGGCGGTGATGGTGGTGATGTCTACATGATTGCAGACGAAAACCTCAATACTCTAATTGATTACCGTTTTACAAAATCTTATCGCGCAGAACGTGGTGAAAATGGTCACAGCCGTGACTGCACCGGTAAGCGTGGTCAAGACATTACAATTAGTGTTCCTGTTGGAACACGAGTCCGTGATTTAGCCACCAATGAAATTATTGCTGACTTAACTGTTCACGGACAAAAACAAATGGTCGCTAAAGGCGGCTTTCACGGTTTAGGTAATACTCGCTTTAAATCTTCGGTTAACCGTGCTCCACGCCAACGTACTATGGGTACTCCGGGTGAATCTCGTGATGTTCTCTTAGAGCTAATGTTATTAGCCGATGTAGGTATGTTAGGTATGCCGAATGCGGGTAAATCAACGTTTATTCGTGCAGTATCGGCAGCAAAACCTAAAGTTGCCGATTATCCGTTTACCACCTTAGTACCGAGCTTAGGTGTGGTACGAATGGATAATCATCAGAGCTTTGTTGTTGCTGATATTCCTGGATTAATCGAAGGCGCTGCTGATGGTGCAGGTCTTGGGATCCAATTCTTAAAACACTTAGAACGCTGTCGTGTGTTATTGCACTTGATCGACATCGATCCTATTGATGGATCAGATCCTGTTGAGAACGCACAAATTATTGTCTCTGAATTAGAGAAATACAGCGAAAAATTAGCACAAAAACCACGTTGGTTAGTATTCAATAAAGTGGATCTTCTTGATGCTGAAGAAGCAAAAGAGAAGGCAAAAGCGATTGTTGAAGCACTGGGTTGGGATGAAAACTATTACATGATAGCGGCCATCAACCAAGAAGGTGTGAAAAAACTTTGCTGGAATATCATGGAATTCCTGAATGTAACACCACGTGAGCAAGATTTAGTGGCGACAGTTGCAGAGCCAGGAAAAGTTGACTTTATGTGGGATGATTACCACAAAGAACAGCTTGAAAATCCTGATTTTGAAGAAGATGACGATGATGATTGGGATGAAGAAGATGATGATGGTATAGAGTTTATCTACCAACGTTAATTATCATTCTTATCATGAAAAAATAAAAAACGCCTGTTTATCAGGCGTTTTCTTTTATCTCGATATCGTAAACTTAGCGGTTATTGTACATATCTTTATACAGGTTAGTTTCAAAACGTACTAAATAGGCGCGCCCTGCATTACGATTTTGCGTTGGTGGTGAATATGCAGAGACGTACTGAACAAAAGCAACTTTTTGTCCATTAGCTGTCGTCATAAAGCCAGCAAGATTATAGACCCCTTTTAGTGAACCCGTTTTGGCAGAAACTTTGCCATCGACACCTGCTTCATGAAAACCGCCTCGGTATTGTAATGTTCCATCGTGTCCAGAGAGGGGAAGCATAGTAATAAAGTTGAGTTCATTTTCGTGTTGCCCAATATATTGAAGGACTTGCATCATTGTTGCAGGTGAAATGAGGTTATGGCGAGAAAGACCTGAACCATCAACCATTACTGTATTACCTAAGTCAATTCCTGCTTTTTGTTTTAAAATCGCACGAGTTGCTTCCGCGCCTGAACGCCACGTTCCAGCAACACCATAATATTCACGTCCAATGGTTCTAAATACAGTGTCTGCAATCATATTGTCAGACTCTTTTAACATTGTAGTAAGCAAGTTATGTAGAGGCTTAGATTGTGTTTGTGCTAATACAGTAACCGGTGCTTTAACGTAAGAGCGACGTTTTATATAGCCATCAAGTTCAATATTAGCTCTTTGTAACTCTTCTTTTAAAATTGTGCCAGCCCAATGCGCACCATCTTGAATAGAAAACATTAAAGGCACTGCATCGTCACGTTTAGGAATACATCCTGTTATTACATAGGTATTTAAATCACGGACAGTGACATCTAATTCGCAAAAACGAGTACGTGTTGAGCCTTTCTCATAAGTTTCAACTTCGCTTAAAACGGTAACTGGGTAAAATGAAGCTTTGCGTATTGTGGCAATATCGCCATCTTTATTGCCACTTTGCAATAAGACAGAAAAACAGTTTTTATCAACAATTGCGGCACTAGGTGGCGCACTAAAACATTGAGTCATATCATTCCAAACCCAACCAGGTGCTTTGTCATGACTCGAAAAAGCAGAAGTATCAATCAGCAAATCGCCATGGACTTTAGTGATGCCGGATTGTTTTAATACTGCGACCATTCCTCTTAACTGTTGGCGAGTTAATGTTGGATCACCGCTGAAACGAAAGATCAAATCTCCGTTGAGTTGATCATTCTTTATTTTGCCTTCCGTCTCCATTGTTGTGGTGAATTGGTAATCACCCCCTAATTGAAGTAATGCCGCCAAGGCGGTGACCACTTTTTGAGTACTGGCAGGAAGAGCTAATTGATCTGCATGATAATTGAGATTAGGAGAAGCTGCGCCCACAGGCTGGGTAATCAAACCCACTTGTGTTCCTTCAGGAAGAAGGGATGTATAGTTTTCAACGGGTATTGCTTGGGTTGAAAAACTGATGATACTTAATGTGTAAAGTATCCGTCGAAATGTTGATAATAAGCGCATAATTTCTCTGTCCGTGACTATAGCGTACTAACGTTACAGTATTGATTGCCAGAGGCTAATACTAAAGGGCAATGAGGGCAAAAGTAAACGATATAACGAGCGATTACTGCATTATCAGAAAATATCTGTTTATTGATTTATAAAGAGAGATAAGGCGTGAAGCAATGCGTCTGTTGTGTTAGATTTAGTTTTAGGTCTGGGGGCTAAGTTTGCTTCCCAACAGCATGAATAAGGGAATAAACGTCTTTCCTTATTCACCGAACATATGTAGAGACAGGCCCAATTTAAGGTTGCCTGTGTCTTTTTTTGTCTTGAGAAGAGTAAATAGATCCTTTTCTCTGTGTTGTTAGTATAAAAAATCAGGATGATACCTATTTTTTATTAGGAATAGTATTGAGGTATTAACACATGAATCAGATCCCTATGACCGTTCTTGGTGCGGAAAAACTACGCGAAGAGCTGGAATATTTAAAAAGTGTTCGTCGTCCCGAAATTATCGCGGCTATTGCAGAAGCGCGTGAGCACGGAGACTTAAAAGAAAACGCAGAATATCATGCAGCAAGAGAGCAACAAGGTTTCTGTGAAGGGCGAGTACAAGAAATTGAAGCAAAATTATCAAATGCTCAGGTCATTGATATTACTAAGATGAATAACAATGGCCGTATTATTTTTGGTTCAACAGTGACTCTGTTAAATGTTGAAACTGAAGAAGAGCAGACCTACCGCATTGTGGGTGATGATGAAGCAAACATTAAAGTTAACTTAATCTCTGTAAATTCACCGATTGCGCGTGGGTTAATTGGTAAAGAGTTAGATGATGTTGTTGTTATCACAACACCGGGTGGACAAGTTGAGTACGAAGTTTTAAACGTAGAATACATTTAATTTATAATTTTACGTTTCTATAGAAAACTAGGCTGCTATCCTGTGGTAATATAAAAAAGGCCTTAAAAGGCCTTTTTTGCCATAGAGTTACTTATGGCATTTTTATATAAAGATACAAGTATTATTTCGGTAAAATAATCTTGCGTGCTTCTGAAGGACGATAAAGAACAAGAATTTTTCCGATTACTTGTACATTCTGTGCACCGCTTTCGCGTACAATCGCTGCCACGATCAAGTTTTTAACATCTCGATCTTCGCCTGCGATTTTGACTTTGATAAGCTCATGGTGTGCCAGAGCGAGTTCAATTTCTGCAAGAACGCCTTCAGTCAACCCGTTGTTACCAATCATAACGACTGGATTCAGGTGATGAGCGAGCCCTTTCAGGTGTTGAATTTGTTTTTTGTTAAGAGTCATCATTAATTTTTGCTTTGTTGGGATTGAAAACACACTATTCTAACGCCATCTCTCACTTATCACCATAAAATGTCGTTAAGACGAGGTTAAATGAGTGAAAGAGTAAAAATTTTGATAGCTAAGTGTATGATAGTTGGAAAACGCAATGGCCAATAAGAAACGTTCTGCAAGCTCTAGCCGCTGGTTACAAGAACATTTTAGTGATAAATATGTTCAGCAAGCAAAGAAAAAAGGGTTTCGCTCTCGTGCTTGGTTTAAACTGGAAGAAATTCAGCAAAGTGACAATATCTTTAAACCAGGTATGACCGTTGTCGATTTAGGGGCAGCCCCAGGTGGGTGGTCTCAATATGTTGTACAGCAGTTAGGAAGTAAAGGTCGAATCATCGCATGTGACCTTTTGCCTATGGATCCTATCGTCGGAGTCGATTTCCTTCAAGGCGATTTTCGTGATGAACTTGTGTTGAAGGCATTGCTTGATAGAGTAGGTGAAAATAAAGTCCAGGTTGTCATGTCTGACATGGCTCCAAACATGAGCGGTACACCCGCGGTCGATATCCCTCGATCCATGTATTTAGTAGAGTTAGCGCTTGATATGTGTCGTGATGTACTGGCTCCCGGGGGAAGTTTTATTGTCAAGGTGTTTCAGGGAGAAGGCTTTGATGAGTACCTGGGGCAAATACGCTCCCTGTTTACGAAAGTGAAAGTTCGTAAACCAGACGCTTCGCGGTCTCGTTCTCGTGAGGTATATATTGTAGCCACAGGGCGTAAACTTTAGTACCCTAAAGCTATTTGTTAACACAGTTGTAATATGAGGTTAATCCCTTGAGTGACATGGCGAAAAACCTGATCCTCTGGCTAGTTATTGCAGTCGTTTTGATGTCATTATTCCAGAGCTTCGGACCCAGCGATTCGAATAGTCGTAAGGTGGATTACTCTACCTTTATCAATGAGTTAACTAATAACCAATTACGCGAGGTCAGCATAAGTGGTTATGATATTAATGTAACTAAAACAGATAACTCAAAGTACAGCACGTATATGCCTATGCGTGATGACAACCTGCTGACCACTTTAATGAACCGTAATGTAAAAGTAACAGGTGAACCACTTGAAGGCCAAAGCCTTCTGACTCAAATTTTTGTGTCTTGGTTCCCAATGCTATTACTTATTGGTCTTTGGATTTTCTTTATGCGCCAAATGCAAGGTGGTGGCGGTAAAGGTGCGATGTCTTTCGGTAAAAGCAAGGCTCGCATGTTGACAGAAGACCAAATCAAAACAACCTTTGCTGATGTTGCAGGTTGTGATGAAGCAAAAGAAGAAGTAAGCGAATTAGTTGAATATTTACGTGATCCGGGTCGCTTCCAGAAATTAGGGGGTAAAATCCCTAAAGGTATTCTGATGGTAGGGCCTCCTGGTACAGGTAAAACGTTATTAGCGAAAGCCATTGCAGGCGAAGCAAAAGTACCATTCTTCACCATTTCAGGTTCTGATTTCGTTGAAATGTTTGTGGGTGTTGGTGCTTCACGTGTTCGTGACATGTTCGAACAAGCTAAAAAAACCGCGCCTTGTATTATCTTTATCGATGAAATAGATGCCGTAGGGCGTCAACGTGGTGCTGGTTTAGGTGGTGGTCATGATGAACGTGAACAAACATTGAACCAAATGCTCGTTGAAATGGATGGTTTTGAAGGAAATGAAGGGATTATCGTTATTGCGGCAACTAACCGCCCTGACGTTTTAGACCCTGCGTTACTCCGTCCTGGCCGTTTTGACCGTCAAGTGGTTGTAGGTTTACCTGATGTCCGTGGACGTGAACAAATTCTTAAAGTCCATATGCGTCGCGTACCTTTATCACCAGATGTTGATCCTGCAATTCTAGCACGCGGTACACCGGGTTTCTCTGGTGCAGACTTAGCTAACTTAGTTAATGAGGCTGCTTTATTTGCTGCTCGTGGTAATAAACGTGTTGTTTCAATGGTCGAGTTTGAAAAAGCAAAAGATAAGATAATGATGGGTGCGGAACGTCGTTCGATGGTGATGACGGAAGAACAAAAAGCATCAACAGCTTATCATGAAGCCGGTCACGCGATTATTGGACGTTTAGTACCAGAACATGATCCTGTGCATAAAGTGACGATTATTCCTCGCGGACGTGCATTAGGTGTGACTTTCTTCTTACCTGAAGGTGACCAAATCAGTGCTAGCCGTCAGAAATTAGAGAGCCAAATTTCAACACTGTATGGTGGACGCTTAGCAGAAGAAATTATTTATGGTGTTGAGCATGTTTCTACAGGTGCCTCTAACGACATTAAAGTAGCAACAAATATTGCACGTAACATGGTGACACAGTGGGGTTTCTCTGAAAAATTAGGGCCATTACTGTATGCAGAAGAAGACGGCGAAGTATTCTTAGGTCGTTCTGTTGCGAAAGCGCAACATATGTCTGATGAAACTGCTCGTACTATTGATGAAGAAATTAAAGCTATCGTTGATCGTAACTACGTTCGTGCTCGTCAGATCTTGATGGATAATCTTGATATTCTTCATTCAATGAAAGATGCGCTGATGACTTATGAAACTATCGATGCACCTCAAATTGATGATTTAATGAATCGTCGTGATGTTCGCCCACCTGCAGGTTGGGAAGGCAGTAATGGCAATAGTAATGCAACAACTACTGCCCAGCCGACACAAACGCATGTGGCAAGTGAGCCAAAAGATAAGTCTGAGTCAGAAAGTGATACGCCTTCTGATAAAAATACTCACTAATCCTTATTGGGTTATACATATTGAGTAAGCTATAAATACAAACCCCAGGCTTCTGGGGTTTTTTTATGAAGGTATCAATGAAATGAAATTAATTGCTAGAGGAAGAGAACTTAATTTATCAACACCTCAAGTTATGGGGATTTTGAATGTCACTCCGGATTCTTTCTCTGATGGTGGCACTCATAATTCACTTAATGATGCGGTTAACCACGCAGCAAAATTAATTACTGAAGGGGCTTCTATCATCGATATAGGTGGTGAATCGACAAGACCTGGTGCAAATGATGTCTCTATAGATGAAGAGTTACAACGTGTTGTTCCTGTTGTTGAAGCTATTCGTAAGCGTTTTGATGTTTGGATTTCTGTTGATACATCTAAAGCTCAAGTGATTACTGAATCGGCAAATGTAGGGGCTTCAATTATCAATGATATTCGCTCTTTACAAGAACCAGGAGCGCTTGAAGCCGCAGCTAAAACGGGTTTACCTGTGTGTATTATGCATATGCAAGGTGACCCTAAAACTATGCAACAATCACCACATTATGAGAATGTGATGATAGATGTGGATTGTTTTTTACGAGAAAATATTCAACGTTGCGTTGATGCTGGTATTGAAAAAAATCAAATTATTCTTGATCCAGGGTTCGGCTTTGGTAAAAATTTAGCGCATAATTACCAATTATTAGCGCACTTAAGTGAACTTCATCACTTTGGTCTACCTATACTTGCTGGGATGTCACGCAAATCAATGGTTGGACAACTATTGAATGTGCCACCACAAGAGCGTGTTGCTGGTAGCGTGGCCTGTGCTGTCATTGCGGCAATGCAAGGCGCACAAATTATTCGTGTACACGATGTTAAAGAGACAGTTGATGCGATGAAAGTCGTACAAGCGACTCTTTCTGCAAAGGAAAATAATGAATGAGCGAACGTAAATACTTTGGAACAGATGGTATCCGTGGAAAAGTAGGTGATAGTCCAATTACACCTGATTTTGTATTAAAACTGGGTTGGGCTGCGGGCAAAGTATTAGCACGTCATGGCTCTCGTAAAATCATTATTGGTAAAGACACACGAATTTCAGGCTATATGCTGGAGTCTGCATTAGAAGCCGGTTTAGCGGCTGCGGGATTATCAGCCTCATTTACAGGGCCAATGCCAACACCTGCGGTTGCTTATTTAACTCGCACATTTCGCGCTGAAGCAGGGATTGTGATTTCAGCTTCTCATAACCCTTATTACGATAATGGGATCAAATTTTTCTCTATTGACGGTACAAAATTACCAGATGAAGTAGAAGAAGCCATTGAAGCAGAAATGGAAAAGCCGATTACTTGTGTTGAATCAGCAGAGCTGGGTCGAGCAAATCGTATCGTGGATGCAGCAGGTCGTTATATTGAATTTTGTAAAGGCACATTCCCTAACGAAAACAATCTTAATGGCTTAAAAGTGGTTGTTGATTGTGCACATGGTGCAACATACCACATTGCACCTAATGTATTTCGTGAATTAGGCGCGGAAGTTATTACGATTGGTTGTGAACCAACGGGGATTAATATAAATGCTGAATGTGGTGCAACCGATGTTCGTATGTTGCAACAACGTGTACTTGAAGAAGGTGCAGACGTTGGTTTAGCATTCGATGGTGACGGTGACCGTATTATTATGGTTGACCATCAAGGCTTAAAAGTTGATGGTGACCAGATTCTCTATATTATTGCGAGAGAAGCGTTGCGCCAAGGGCAATTACGTGGTGGTGCTGTTGGTACACTGATGAGTAATATGGGATTGGAAATTGCACTTAAGCAACTAGGTATTCCTTTTGTACGAGCTAAAGTGGGTGACCGCTATGTGCTTGAAAAATTACAAGAGAAAGGCTGGCGTTTAGGTGCTGAAAACTCAGGCCACATTATTTTATTAGATAAAACAACCACTGGTGATGGCATTGTTGCAGGCTTACAAGTTTTAAGTGCAATGGTTCGTAATCATATGAGTTTGCATGATTTATGCAGTGGCATGAAACTATTACCTCAAATTTTAGTGAATGTTCGCTTCACAGGAAGTCATGATCCATTACAAACGCCTGAAGTTCAGAAAGTCGCTAAAGCGGTTGAAGAAGAACTTGCAGGTAAAGGGCGTGTACTGTTACGTAAATCAGGCACAGAGCCTTTAATTCGAGTGATGGTTGAAGGCGAAAATGAAGAACAAGTTACAGCGATGGCTAATCGTATTGCTGACGCTGTGAAGCACGTAGGTTAATTGATGCTTTTTTCTTCAATCAATCACTTTGTCGCAAAATAACCTTGCTTGTCAGTTCAGCTTTGGTTAGTATTCACACCCGCTTAGTAAGGTCTTGAACTAAAGCGGGTGAAGCAATCGAAGGTTATCGTTAAGACGATAAGTTCCATAGAAAAGGTAACGCAAATGTATACGGCACTCATTGTTATTCTTATCATTGTAGCAACAGGGCTAGTTGGTCTGATCCTGTTACAGCAGGGTAAAGGTGCTGATATGGGCGCTTCTTTTGGTGCAGGTGCTTCCGGTACAGTATTTGGTTCAAGCGGTTCAGCTAACTTTATGACCCGTATGACCGCTGTTTTAGCAACAGCTTTTATTGTACTTGCCCTTATTTTAGGTAATCTAAGTGCCAATAAAACTGTGCGTGAAGACAGCAAATGGATGTCTATCGAGCAGACTACAGAAGAAGCAAAAAAAGCTGAGCAATTAGCAGCGCCTGTAGCGCCAGCAAATACAGATATTCCGCAGTAAACTAAGTAAAGATTTAAATGAGATTGTTAATATTTACGCAATAACAGTCTCATTAAAGTGCCGAGGTGGTGAAATTGGTATACACGCTACCTTGAGGTGGTAGTGCCTATAAAACGGGCGTACGGGTTCAAGTCCCGTTCTCGGCACCATTATTCCAGATAGCTTGCGTTTTGCTTGTTATCAGCGTAAAATTTGCCACGTTTTTCGAACGCGGGGTGGAGCAGCTTGGTAGCTCGTCGGGCTCATAACCCGAAGGTCGTCGGTTCAAATCCGGCCCCCGCAACCACTTCTAACAATACAGCACTTTTCTCATTAATCATCTTTTTGAACCGATTATGATCCTGAGTGGAATGTGCCGTAAGAAGAGGTTATTCTCGAATGGCAAGTTACAGGGTCCAGTTGCATAAAGCCCCGAATTTCGGGGTTTTTTGTTATCAGAGAATAGAATACTGGGCTATAGGCCCTTTTTTTATGCCTTGGGGGTGGGTTTGTCCACATTAGAGCAAAAATTAACAGCGATGATTTCAGCACCAGTAGAAGCATTAGGCTTTGAATTTGTCGGTCTTGAGTTTATTCGTGGCCGAGAATCAACATTGCGCATCTATATTGATAGTGAAGACGGTATCACTGTTGATGATTGTGCTGATGTTAGCCACCAGGTCAGTGCTGTGCTGGATGTTGAAGATCCAATTCAAACAGTTTATAACCTTGAGATTTCTTCTCCTGGTTTAGAACGACCTTTATTCACTGCAACGCATTATGAGCAATTTATCGGTGAAGAAGCCGCTATCGTATTACGAATTGCAATGCAAAACCGCCGTAAATGGCAGGGCATTATTAAGTCTGTCGCTGGCGAAATGATCACGGTTACTGTGGATGGTAAAGACGAAGTGTTCGCACTGAGCAACATCCAGAAAGCTAACCTGGTACCCCACTTTTAAGTTTTGAAGAGGCAACTAGGATGAACAAAGAGATTCTGGCTGTTGTGGAAGCGGTCTCTAACGAAAAATCTCTTCCTCGTGAAAAGATTTTTGAAGCACTGGAAACCGCACTAGCGACAGCAACTAAGAAAAAATACGAGCAAGAAATTGATGTTCGCGTATGTATCGACCGTAAAACCGGTGACTTTGATACATTCCGCCGTTGGGTTGCTGTAGATGAAGTGACTCAGCCTACTCGTGAAATTACACTTGAAGCTGCTCAATATGAAGATCCTAGTATCGAACTAGGTGGTTATATTGAAGATCAGATTGAATCAGTTACTTTCGACCGTATTACAACACAAACTGCAAAACAAGTTATCGTACAAAAAGTACGTGAAGCTGAAAGAGCAATGGTTGTTGATCAATTCCGCGAACAATTAGGCGAAATTATCACGGGTGTTGTGAAGAAAGTAAACCGTGAAAACATCACCCTAGACTTAGGAAATAACGCAGAAGCCGTTATTTTACGCGAAGATATGTTACCGCGTGAAAACTTCCGTCCGGGCGACCGTTTACGCGGTGTATTATACGATGTACGTACAGAAACTCGTGGTGCACAACTTTTCGTGACGCGTTCTCGCCCTGAAATGCTGGTTGAACTTTTCCGCATTGAAGTGCCAGAAATTGGCGAAGAAATCATTGAAATTAAAGCTGCAGCGCGTGATCCAGGTTCTCGTGCCAAAATCGCAGTAAAAACTAACGACAAGCGTATTGACCCAGTGGGTGCTTGTGTTGGTATGCGTGGCGCACGTGTACAAGCCGTTTCCAGTGAATTGGGCGGCGAGCGAATTGATATTGTTCTGTGGGATGATAATCCTGCACAATTCGTGATTAATGCAATGGCTCCGGCAGATGTTGCTTCTATTGTTGTCGATGAAGACAAATGTACAATGGATGTTGCAGTTGAAAGCAGTAACCTTGCTCAGGCGATTGGCCGTAACGGTCAAAACGTACGTCTGGCAGCTCAGTTACTGAAAAAACATCGTGGTGATGACAAGTGGGAATTAAACGTCATGACTGCTGATGAATTGAATGCAAAACATCAGGCAGAAGCAAACGCAGCCATTGAAATATTTACTAAGCATCTCGACATTGATGAAGACTTCGCAACTGTTTTAGTTGAAGAAGGTTTCTCTACCCTTGAAGAGTTAGTTTATGTGCCAATCAGTGAACTGCTGGCGATTGACGGATTAGATGAAGACACCGTTGAAGCTCTACGTGAAAGAGCAAAAGCAGCATTAACAACGATTGAATTGGCTCAAAAAGAAAGCCTAGGCGATAACCAGCCAGCCGAGGACTTATTAGCTCTCGAAGGCTTGGAGCGCTCTTTAGCATTTGATCTAGCTGCCCGTGGTATCTGCACACTGGAAGATCTTGCCGAACAGGGTATCGACGACCTAACTGATATTGAAGGTTTAAATAGTGAGCGCGCAGGCGAACTCATTATGGCCGCACGTAATATCTGCTGGTTTGGGAATGATGCGTAACAACTGAGCAGGAAGGAACAGAATGACAGATGAAACAGTAAAATCACTGGCAGAAGAGATTCAGACACCGGTTGAACGTTTGGTACAGCAGTTTGCTGATGCCGGTATTAAGAAGACCGTCTCTGATTCTGTCTCCCAAAAAGAGAAAGAAACCTTACTGGCTTGGTTGAATCGTGATAAAGACGTCTCAACCAACCAACCAGAAAAGTTAACGTTACAACGTAAAGTACGTAGTACGTTAAGTGTTCCTGGTACAGGTGGCAAAAGTAAATCAGTAGCCATCGAAGTCCGCAAAAAACGCACTTATGTGAACCGTGACGCCGTTGAAAAAGCGCAAGCGGATGAGCAAGCTCAGCGTGAAGCGGAAGAAAAGGCGCATCGCGAAGCCGAAGAAAAAGCCCAGCGCGAAGCACAAGAGAAAGCACAGCGCGAAGCTGAAGAAAAAGCAAAACGTGAAGCTGAAAAGGCAAAGAAAGACGCCGAAGAAAAAGCGAAACGTGAAGCTGAAGAAGCAAAACGTGAAGCAGCGGAATTAGCTAAGCGCGAAGCAGCGGAAAAAGATAAAGTGAAACAAAACGATAAACCAAAAGCTGATAAAGCAGCAGATCAGGAAAAAGCACGTCGCAATGCTGAACAGGCTGAACTGAAGCGTAAAACGGAAGAAGCACAGCGCCGTAAAGCAGAAGAAGAAGCACGAGTTGCAGCAGAAAAAGCACGTCTTTTAGCTGAAGAGAATGCTGAAAAATGGACTGCTGAACCTAAAGCACCAGAAACTGAAGGCTCAGACTATCATGTAACAACATCACGTTATGCTCGTGATGCAGAAGATGAAAGTGATGCTGAAGTTGAAGGTGGCCGCGGTCGTGGTCGCAATGCCAAGGCTCCTCGTCCTAAGAAAAACAACCGCCATTCTGAAAAAGCAGATCGTGAAGAAGCACGTGCTGCTGGTCGTACTAACAAGAAAGGTAAACGTAAAGGTAGCTCATTACAACAAGGCTTCAATAAGCCAGCAGCTGTTGTAAACCGTGATGTTATTATCGGTGAGACTATTTCTGTTGCTGAACTTGCTAACAAAATGGCCGTAAAAGGGTCTGAAGTTATCAAAACCATGATGAAAATGGGTGCTATGGCAACCATTAACCAGGTTTTAGACCAAGAAACTGCACAGCTTGTTGCTGAAGAAATGGGTCACAAAGTTATCTTACGTCGTGAAAACGAGTTAGAAGAACAAGTCATGAGTGATCGTGATACTGGCGAAGAAAGTGCTGTATCTCGTGCACCGGTTGTGACTATCATGGGTCACGTTGACCACGGTAAAACATCATTACTGGACTACATTCGTTCAACGAAAGTAGCATCAGGCGAAGCGGGTGGTATCACCCAGCATATCGGTGCTTACCACGTTAAAACAGATAAAGGTGAAATCACCTTCCTAGACACCCCAGGTCACGCCGCGTTTACTTCAATGCGTGCTCGTGGTGCTCAGGTAACGGATATCGTTGTTCTGGTTGTTGCGGCAGATGATGGTGTAATGCCACAAACTATCGAAGCAATCCAACACGCAAAAGCTGCAAACGTACCCGTTGTTGTTGCTGTGAACAAAATCGATAAACACGAAGCTGATCCTGATCGCGTGAAAACTGAACTGTCTCAATATGGCATCCTGCCAGAAGAGTGGGGCGGTGAAACTCAGTTTATGCACGTATCTGCAAAACAAGGTTTAGGTATTGACGAACTGCTGGATGCGATTCTTTTACAAGCTGAAGTTCTTGAACTGAAAGCAGTTAAAGAAGGTATGGCAAGCGGTGTTGTTATCGAATCTTACCTCGATAAAGGCCGTGGCCCTGTGGCAACTATCCTTGTTCGTGAAGGTACGCTGAATAAAGGTGATATCGTTCTGTGTGGCTTCGAATACGGTCGTATTCGTGCAATGCGTAACGAATTAGGCCAAGACGTTCAATCTGCTGGCCCATCAATGCCTGTTGAGATTTTAGGTCTGTCTAACGTTCCTTCTGCAGGTGATGAAGCAACGGTTGTTCGTGATGAGAAGAAAGCGCGTGAAGTTGCATTATACCGTCAAGGTAAATTCCGCGATGTTAAACTGGCTCGTCAGCAGAAATCTAAACTGGAAAACATGTTTGCTAACATGGAAGAAGGTAAAACTTCTGAACTGAACATCGTTCTGAAAACGGACGTTCAAGGTACTTGTGAAGCGATTACTGATGCATTAGTTAAACTGTCTACTAACGAAGTTAAACTGAAAATCATCGGTTCTGGCGTAGGTGGTATCACTGAAACTGATGCAACATTAGCGGCTGCTTCTAACGCAATTATTCTTGGTTTCAACGTTCGTGCAGATGCATCTGCTCGCCGTATTATTGAACAAGAAAGTGTTGATTTACGTTACTACTCCGTTATCTATAGCCTGATTGACGAAATCAAACTGGCAATGAGTGGTATGTTGGCACCTGAATATAAACAAGAAATCATGGGTCTTGCAGAAGTCCGTGATGTGTTTAAATCACCGAAATTCGGCGCGATTGCGGGCTGTATGGTGGTTGAAGGTAACATCAAACGTAATAACCCAATTCGTGTTCTACGTGATAACGTGGTTATCTACGAAGGCGAACTTGAGTCACTACGTCGCTTTAAAGATGACGTCAACGAAGTGCGTAACGGCATGGAATGTGGTATCGGTGTGAAAAACTACAATGATGTTCGTGTTGGCGACATGATTGAAGTCTTCCAAGTTATCGAAATCAAACGTTCTATTGATTAATCTAGTACGTCTTGTTTTAAAAGGGAGCTTAACGGCTCCCTTCTTATTCCCTTCTTTGCTGTATTCTCTTTTATTTTCCTCTTCATTTTTCAACATAACCGAAATAGATTGGCTTTCAGTAATTTATGAAAGTGAGATAACAGGGTAAAATAGCAACAAAGAAACATTTTATTTCTAAAGAAAGAAATCAGAGAAAGCGGTTGTTAAATACCACTTCATGTATACTCTTTAGATATCATTGATTTTAGATCTGAATTAATAGTGACAATCAGGGCAATACCCTATTGTCAGGGAGAGATAAAATGGCAAGAGATTTTAGCCGTAGTCAGCGTGTTTCTCAGGAAATGCAAAAAGAAATCGCCATCATTCTACAACGTGAAGTAAAAGATCCTCGTATTGGAATGGCCACTGTATCTGGCGTTGAAATTTCTCGCGATTTGGCTTACGCCAAAGTGTTCGTCACCTTTTTAAACTTATCTGGTGGTGAAAAAAGCGAAGAAGAGATGGTTGAAGATGGCTTAACTGCCTTGAATGAAGCTGCGGGTTTTATTCGTTCATTATTAGGTAAAGCAATGCGTTTACGTATTGTGCCAGAACTGACATTTGCTTATGACAACTCATTAGTTGAAGGTATGCGCATGTCTAATTTAGTTTCTAATGTCGTTAAAAACGACGAAGAGCGTCGTCATAAAGAGGAAGAATAATGGGGCGTCGTCGTAAGGGGCGTGAGATTAACGGCGTATTGCTACTCGATAAACCCCAAGATATTTCCTCTAACGACGCACTCCAAAAAGTCCGCCGTATGTTTAATGCCAGTAAGGCAGGGCATACGGGGGCATTGGATCCTTTAGCAACAGGTATGCTACCTATTTGTTTAGGTGAAGCGACGAAGTTTTCACAGTTTCTATTGGATTCGGATAAGCGTTATCGTGTTATTGCCCGCTTAGGCCAACGAACAGATACTTCTGATGCACATGGTGAAGTTATCCAAGAGCGCCCAGTGCAATTTACGCAGCAAGCTTTAGACGATGCCTTAGAGAGCTTTCGTGGTGAAACATTGCAAGTTCCTTCAATGTACTCTGCTTTAAAGCATCAAGGTAAACCGCTTTATGAATATGCAAGACAAGGCATAGAAGTTGAGCGAGAAGCAAGACCGATTACTGTTTATGAACTCCAGTTTATTCGCTGGGAAGGCGACGAATTAGAACTAGAAATTCATTGCTCTAAAGGAACGTATATTCGCACAATCATTGATGATCTTGGTGAGAAATTACAATGTGGTGCCCACGTTATTTTCTTACGCCGATTAGAAGTTGCAGATTATCCTAAAGAGCGAATGGTAACGTTAGAGCAATTAAGAGCGATGATAGAAAATGCACAAACTGCACAAGAAGATCCTTTCGCGGCACTTGATGCACTGTTATTGCCTATGGATACCGCTGTGGCCGATTTTCCTGTTGTGAATTTAACCACGATCATTGCGGGTTATCTCAAGCTAGGACAGCCTGTTCGCGTTAATCATGATATCAATGAAGGCGAATGGGTGAGAGTAACTGAAGGTGATGAAAAAAAATTCATTGGCCTTGCTATCATTAAAGATGGCCTAGTTGCTCCGAAAAGAGTCGTTGTAGACTATAGCGCACAAGATAACACTTAATAGCAATCTTGCGCTAAAAGTGTTTGAAGCGTAGAATAATGCGGCTATCTGTTTAGGTGGCTGAGTTGGATAGCTGAATTAGAGATTGGCTATCCTAAAAATTTTAATTTAATTGGAGTTTATTATGTCTCTAAGTACTGAAGCGAAAGCAAAAATCGTTGCTGAATTTGGTCGTGATGCTAACGATACTGGCTCAAGCGAAGTTCAGGTTGCACTGCTGACTGCAGAAATCAACCACCTGCAAGGTCACTTTTCAGAGCACAAAAAAGATCACCACAGCCGTCGTGGTCTGCTGCGTAAAGTTTCCAGCCGTCGTAATCTGCTGGACTACCTGAAACGTAAAGATGTTGCTCGTTACTCTGCACTGATTGAACGTTTAGGTCTGCGTCGCTAATCAAGTGAGTTTCAGTGGAAAGGGGCCTGTTGGCCCCTTTTCTACTAGAAAGTGCTATTTTTAATATTAGTCGTTATGTTTTAATGTGGTGATTGTTATTTAGTCTCTCTAGTTACGACAATTCGCGCGGCTAATGAAAGTATTTATTGCTAATAAGTGGTCAATATTTTCATTAGTCGCGAGGGGACGTAGCGGAGAAAAGATCATTCATCGTCGCTAAACATCTGGCGACAATAAGATAAAGGATATTATTTTGCTGAATCCTACAGTTCGTAAATTTCAATACGGTCAACATACGGTTTCAATCGAAACGGGTATGATGGCTCGTCAAGCAACAGCTGCTGTTATGGTTGACATGGACGGCACCGCTGTTTTTGTTACCGTTGTTGCAAAGAAAAAAGTTAAAGCTGGTCAAGATTTCTTCCCATTAACAGTGAACTACCAAGAGCGTTCGTACGCTGCTGGTCGTATCCCAGGTAGCTTCTTCCGTCGCGAAGGTCGTCCAGGTGAAGGCGAAACGTTAATTGCACGTTTAATTGACCGCCCATTACGCCCATTATTCCCAGAAGGTTTCTTAAACGAAATCCAAATTGTTGCTACTGTTGTTTCTGTTAACCCACAAGTTAACCCAGATATCGTTGCAATGATTGGTGCTTCTGCTGTATTAGCTCTGTCAGGTGTTCCATTTAATGGTCCTATCGGTGGTGCTCGTGTTGGTTTCATCGATGGTCAATATGTTCTGAACCCAACTGTTGATGAGCTGAAAGTGAGTAAATTAGACTTAGTGGTTGCAGGTACTGCAGGCGCTGTGCTGATGGTAGAATCAGAAGCTGATTTATTATCAGAAGAAGAAATGTTAGGTGCAGTGGTATTTGGTCATGATCAACAACAAGTTGTGATTGAAAATATCAATGCATTAGTTGCTGAAGTCGGTAAAGAAAAATGGGATTGGGCACCAGAAGCCGTTAACCAAACTTTACACGATCGCATTGCAGAATTAGCGCAAGCACGCATCGGTGATGCATACCGTATCACTGAAAAACAAGAACGTTATGAACAAATCGAAGCAATTCGCGATGAAGTTGTTGCAACGTTATTAGCTGAAGATGAAACCTTAGATGAAGGTGAAATCAACGATCTATTCTCTAGCTTAGAGAAAAACATTGTTCGTGCTCGTGTATTAGCAGGCGAACCTCGTATCGATGGTCGTGAAAAAGACATGGTACGTGCATTAGATATCCGCACAGGTTTATTACCACGTACTCACGGTTCAGCACTGTTTACACGTGGTGAAACACAGGCTTTAGTGACTGCGACATTAGGTACTGCGCGTGATGCTCAAACTATTGATGATATCATGGGTGAGCACACTGATACCTTCTTACTGCATTATAACTTCCCTCCATATTCTGTTGGTGAAACAGGTATGATGGGCTCACCAAAACGTCGTGAAATTGGCCATGGCCGTTTAGCAAAACGTGGTGTGTTAGCGGTAATGCCAACTATTGAAGAATTCCCATATACTGTTCGCGTGGTTTCTGAAATCACTGAATCAAATGGTTCATCTTCAATGGCGTCTGTATGTGGTGCTTCTTTAGCACTGATGGATGCGGGTGTACCAATTAAAGAATCTGTTGCTGGTATTGCAATGGGTCTGGTAAAAGAAGGCGACAACTTTGTTGTTCTTTCAGATATTCTGGGTGATGAAGACCATTTAGGCGATATGGACTTTAAAGTTGCGGGTAGCCGTAACGGTGTCAGCGCATTACAAATGGATATCAAAATCGAAGGTATCACACGTGAAATCATGCAAGTTGCGTTAAACCAAGCGAAAAGCGCACGCCTGCATATTTTAGGTGTTATGGAAGATGCAATTAGCCAACCTCGTGCTGATATTTCTGAATTCGCACCACGTATTCATACTATCAAAATTAATTCAGACAAAATCAAAGACGTTATCGGTAAAGGTGGTTCAGTTATCCGTGCATTAACGGAAGAAACGGGCACAACTATCGAAATCGAAGATGATGGTACTGTGAAGATTGCTGCAACAAGCAATGAGCAAGCTAAAATGGCAATTGCTCGTATCGAAGAAATCACAGCTGAAGTTGAAGTGGGCCGTATCTACAACGGTAAAGTAACTCGTATCGTAGATTTCGGTGCGTTTGTTGCTATCGGTGGCGGTAAAGAAGGTCTGGTTCATATTTCTCAAATCGCAGATAAACGCGTTGAGAAAGTGAGTGATTACTTGGAAATGGGTCAAGAAGTTCCAGTTAAAGTGCTGGAAATTGACCGTCAAGGCCGTATTCGCTTAAGCATGAAAGAAGCTCAAGCTAATCAGCAGGAAGCAACAGAAACTTCTTCTGAAGATTCTGCGAATTAATGATATTCTACTACCGATATCTAGACATAGGTATCGGTAGAGACTTATTATGATTGACAAGTAGGACGTCCAGAACGCTTTTTGTTGAAAGGTCTGACTTTGGGAGTGAGAAATGAAAACATTTCTGCGCGGTTGTTCTATTGCTGTTTTCATCTTTATTTCCGGATGCAGCACTAGTCCAGAATGGCGTCAGAATGCGATTTTCGCCACTCCATTACAACCTTCTTTACAACAAGAAGTGATATTGGCTCGTATAGAACAAATTCTTGCGAGTCGCTCATTAACCGAAGATGAATACGCACAGCTTTTATATGAGCGTGGTGTGCTGTATGATAGTCTCGGTTTACGAGCTTTAGCGCGTAATGATTTTTCAATGGCGCTATCAATAAGACCAGATATGCTGGAAATTTTTAATTTTCTAGGTATCTATTTTACGCAAGCAGCGAACTATGATGCTGCTTATGAAGCGTTTGATTCTGTTTTAGAGCTTGATCCAACTTACAATAATGCGCGTTTTAATCGTGGTATCGCTTTATACTACGGTGGCCGATTGAAATTGGCGCAGGATGATCTGCAGGCGTTTTATCAGGTCGATCCAAATGACCCCATTCGTTCGCTTTGGTTATATCTTGTCGAAAAAGAGATAAACACTGATTTAGCTAAACAACAGTTAAAACAGCGATACCAGCAGGCGGATAAAACGGGGCAATGGGGATGGAATATAGTTGAGTTTTATTTAGGTAACATTAATGAAAAAGCATTAATGTCAAAACTACGTGAAGCCTCAACCGATAACACTTCGCTCGCTGAGCATCTTAGTGAAACTAACTTCTATTTAGGTAAGTATTACCTAAGTCTGGGGGACATGGATAGCGCAGAAGCGTTATTCAAGCTGACGGTTGCCAACAACGCACATAACTTTGTTGAGCACCGCTACGCATTGTTGGAATTAGCACTGTTAGGCCAACAAGAAGACCTAGCGGAATCGGACCAGCAATAGCTGACGAACATTTCTCTGATCAGTTTGAAAGCCATCATCTGCATAGGATGAGGGCTTGTTTGTTCGTTTAATAATATAATTTGAGCCAGTTCACATTTTAGATGATAAAGACCGACAAACCATGCGGTATGTTATGTCAACTGGCTGCCATAATGAATGAGGCACAGTGACATGACTACTGAAACCGATATGACTTTTGCTGATCTAGGTTTATCAGCACCTATTTTGACTGCACTGAATGACTTAGGCTACGAGAAGCCTTCTCCAATTCAGCAACAATGTATTCCTTTCCTTTTAAACGGCAATGATGTTTTAGGTATGGCACAGACTGGTAGTGGTAAAACCGCTGCATTTAGCCTGCCGTTATTACACAATCTTGATGAATCATTAAAAGCACCACAAATTTTAGTTTTAGCACCAACTCGCGAACTTGCTGTTCAGGTTGCTGAAGCCATCGAAGATTTCTCTAAGCATTTACCAAAAGTAAATGTAGTTGCACTGTATGGTGGTCAGCGTTATGACGTTCAATTACGTGCATTACGCCAAGGGCCACAAGTGGTTGTAGGCACACCTGGTCGTTTATTAGACCATTTAAACCGTGGCACATTAGATTTATCTAAACTGAAAGGCTTAGTTTTAGATGAAGCTGATGAAATGTTACGTATGGGCTTTATTGAAGATGTTGAAAATATCTTAAGTAAGATCCCAGCTGAACACCAAACTGCGCTGTTCTCTGCAACAATGCCAGAAGCTATTCGTCGTATTACACGTCGCTTCATGAATGATCCTAAAGAAGTTCGCATTCAAAGCAGCGTAACAACTCGCCCAGACATCAGCCAAAGTTACTGGATGACATTTGGTGCGCGTAAAAATGAAGCATTAATTCGTTTCTTAGAAGCGGAAGATTTTGATGCGGCGATTATTTTCGTGCGTACTAAAAATGCAACATTAGAAGTTGCAGAAGCATTAGAACGTAATGGTTATAACAGTGCAGCATTAAATGGTGACATGAACCAATCACTGCGTGAGCAAACATTAGAGCGTTTGAAAAATGGTCGTTTAGACATTTTAATCGCGACTGATGTTGCAGCTCGTGGTCTTGATGTTGACCGTATCAGCCTTGTTGTGAACTATGATATCCCAATGGATTCAGAATCTTATGTTCACCGTATTGGTCGTACTGGCCGTGCTGGCCGTGCTGGTCGCGCAATTTTATTCGTTGATAATCGTGAACGCCGTTTACTGCGTAATATCGAACGTACAATGAAGATGACTATTCCTGAAGTAGAACTGCCAAATGCAGAACTTATCAGCCAACGTCGTCAGGAAAAATTTGCACAGCAAATCGCTCAGCAATTAGAAACAAGCAACCTTGACCAATATCGCGCTCTGTTACCTAAATTAGCACCACAAGGTGAAGAAGCGTTAGATATGGAAACACTGGCTGCGGTATTACTGAAAATGGCTCAAGGTGAGCGTGCGCTTATCCTGCCACCAGATCCAGTTCGTCGCCCTCGTCGTGAATTTAACGATCGTGATGATCGTCGTCGCGGTGATAACGATCGTGAACGTGCTCCTCGCCGTGAACGTCGTGATGCTGGTGAAATGGATTTATACCGTATTGAAGTAGGTCGTGATGATGGTGTTGAAGTTCGTCATATCGTGGGCGCAATTGCTAACGAAGGCGATATCAGCAGCCGTTACATTGGTAATATCAAACTGTATGGTTCTCACTCAACTATCGAGTTACCAAAAGGTATGCCAACTGACTTATTAGGTCACTTTACACGTACACGTATCATGAACAAACCACTGAATATGCAATTAGTGGGAGATGCTCAATCTCAACCTTTCCGTGAACGTCGTAATAACAGCCGCCGTGATGGTCAACCACAAGGTGGTCGTCGTTTTAACAATGGTGATCAATCACAACGTCGTGGTAATAACGACCGTGGTGGCGAACGTAGTAACGATCGTGGTGGCGAACGTAGTAATGATCGTGGTGGCGAACGCGGTAACTTCCGTAGTCGTAACAACGAAGGTACTCCACGTCGTCGTAGCAGCTCTCATAATCAATAAGAGCCTATAATCAACTCAATGTTAATTGAGCTGATGATAAAAAATCGAAACCAGTCAATGAACATTGGCTGGTTTTTTTATGCTTATTTAAATGATATAAAATTTATTACATCGAATTTTTATCAATATAAAAAATAGACATATTTATGAAAAGTAATTGGCTAGAATTACGTTGTATCCAACAAAATAATGATACTTGTGCTGACTTTAATTTTTATATTGATGGCAGAGCACTTGATGAATGGCTTCAATAGCAGGATAGAAATCCCCAATTAACATTCGACTATGAGAGAAATCACGCTCTACAGACGCATCTTTTTGGGTGTGAATATCACGAATTTCAATACGGTTTTTATAAACCTTAATATAAATAGGTTCCATCCTATTTTTTCCTTATATAAATAATTAGATTAAGCCAATTGCTTCTTTTAACGGTTTTAGATATCGACGGCTAACAGGAATTTGGCTGTTATTGTGTAAGATCAGTTCAGCTTGCCCATTATCACCAAAAATAATCTCATTAACATAATCCATATTCACTAAATATTGGCGATGGCAACGAACTAATTGTGTGCGTGTTTCTAATGTACGTAGTGTTAATTCAGTAAAACCTTCTTGGCCTTGATTATTAGTGACATAAACACCACTAAGTCTTGATGTAGCAAATATGGCTTCATCAATTGGCATTAACCAAATACGGCTATGCCCAGTACATGGAATGCATTTTAAGCGTTCTTCTGGAGGAGTTAATAAATCAATATTTTGCTTATTACCTTGGCGTAAACGGTTTAATGTTTTTGTGAGACGCTCTTGCTCTAAAGGTTTGAGTAAATAATCAAAAGCATGTTCTTCAAAGGCTTGGATCGCATATTCTTCAAATGCAGTTAAAAAAACAATATAAGGGCGATGTTCAGGATCAAGCATTGTGACCATTTCAAGTCCAGTAATGCGAGGCATTTGAATATCAAGGAAAACAACATCAGGTTTTTTACGATGTATTTCACCTATGGCTTCAATAGCATTACTGCATTCACCAACAATATGAATATCCTTTTCAACTTCAAGTAAACAACGTAAATTCTCACGAGCCAGTGGCTCATCATCAACGATTAATATATTCATTGTTATGTAACGTTATCCATGCTTTTTTCTAGAGGTAAGCAAATTTTCACCTTTGTATATTCATCAGCTTGGCATTCGACTAAAACACCATAAAGCTCGCCATAGCGTAATTTTAATCGCTTATCCACCAGCCTCATGCCTAATCCTAATTCATGGGAAGGAGATTGAGGTCGATAAAGCCCCGCATTATCACAGATTTCAATAATGATCAGATGGTGCTCTTGGTGCGCCCTAATTGTAATCTTTCCAGTGTCTAATAACTGTGATGTTCCATGTTTAATTGCATTTTCGACCATCGGCTGAAGCGAAAAAGCAGGTAAACGAGCATTGGTTAACGTTTCTGGAATATGAATATCAATTTGTAAACGATCTTGGAAACGGGCTTTTTCAATTTGCAGATAAGCATTTACATGTTCAATTTCATCACTTAATGTCACAACTGCTTCAGGTCTTTTTAAGTTCTTACGAAAGAACGCAGAAAGAAATTGGACTAATTGTTTTGCTTGTTCACTATCACGGCGAATAACGGCTTGTAGTGTATTTAACGCATTAAAAAGAAAATGTGGATTTACTTGTGCATGTAGAAGTTTAATCTCTGATTCTAAAAGTGATTGCTTATTTCGCTCATATTGTCCTGCCAGAATTTGTGCAGATAATAGGCTTGCTATGCCTTCACCTAAGGTACGATTAATAGAACTAAATAGGCGATTTTTAGCCTCATAAAGCTTTATCGTTCCAATGACTTGATTATTTTCACCTCTTAGCGGAATAACTAAGGTTGATCCTAGCTTACAATGAGGAGAAAGTGTGCAACGGTACGGCGTTTCATTACCGTCAGCATAAACAACTTCATTATTATTAATTGCCTGTTTCGATTGTTCTGATGAAATAGGCGTACCAGGTAAATGGTGATCGGCGCCAATACCAATAAAGGCGAGTAGTTTTTCTCTGTCAGTAATAGCAACAGCACTGACTCTTAATTCTTGATAAATGACTTTTGCAACTCGAGTGCTATTGTCTTGATTAAATCCTTTACGCAAAATACCTTCGGTACAAACGGCAATTTTTAATGCTTGTGCTGAGAAAGCGCTGGTGTATTTTTCAAATATTGCCCGTCTATCTTGTAATATTCTAATAAACATTGCTGCACCAATAGTGTTTGCAACAATCATAGGCGCTGCAATATCCTTAACTAAGGCAAGAGCTTCATTAAACGGTCGTGCTAATAATAAAATAATACTCATCTGTATTATTTCGGCAAAGAAGGTTACTGCAGCCGCAGTCCATGGATTAAATATCCGATGCATTTGGCCACGTTTGACATAATAGCGGTGAACTAATCCACCAATTAATCCCTCTGCGATAGTTGAAACCATACAACTTAGTGCGGTCATGCCTCCGAGAGAATAACGATGTAATCCCCCGGTAAAGCCAACAAGAAAGCCGACATATGGGCCGCCGAGTAATCCTCCTAAGACAGATCCAATCGCGCGCGTGTTAGCAATAGAGTCATTAATATGTAACCCAAAATAGGTGCCCATAATGCAAAAAATAGAGAAAATGACATAGCACATCAACTTATGAGGGAGTTTTATCGTGACCTGTAAAAGTGGCGTAAATAGTGGTGTTTTGCTTAAAAACCAAGCAATAATTAAATAAACGCACATTTGCTGTAATAACAGCAAAATAAGATCAAATTCATACATAGGTGTTGAGTACCGTTCTCTTTTTTATCTGATTAATATAAAAAGTTCAGATAAAACGGGGCTATTAATTAGGCGATAAAGTTTGATATAAGAGTAACTTAATCGCGCTTTCAAAGAAAATATTCCTTTGCGTCAGTGATCTGGCGCACAAAATTCTTAAAGAAATTCTGAGTTATTGTGTAATATAACTCTGTCAGTGAGTGTTCTACTTCACTATTAAGGTCTAATCGTTATATGAAAAAAAGAGCCATTTATCTTATTTTATTAATGCTAATACTAATTGCATTAGCCGTACTTTTCCGCGCGCATAATCAATATTTATTACTGCAAGGGGAAGTCGATGCACCAGAAGTGATTGTTGCCTCAAAAGCTAAAGGTCGTGTAATTGAGCGCCATATAGAGCGAGGTGATGATGTCAAAGCCGGGCAATTAATGATCACATTAGAAAGCCCCGAACTTAACGCACAAGTTGCGGCACTCGAAGCTGCCAAAGCACAAGCACAAGCTCAATTAGATTTGTCACTACATGGCACAAGAGAAGAGAGCATTCGTAATTTAGAAGCGGTGTTATCTCAAGCCAAAGTAGAAGCCAGTAATGCGACACGAGATTATCAGCGTATTAGCGCTGTGGCTAATCAAGGTTATGTCTCAGCAACTGAACTGGATAATGCACGCCGTAGTCGTGATGTTGCATCACAACGAGTAAGAGCGGCCCAAGCAGAATTAGATGAAGCTAAAAATGGCGATCGCATTGAATTACGTCATAAATACATGGCTGCGGTACAACAAGCAGAACAACAACTTATCGAGCTGAAGATCCAACAAGACGATTTACAAGTGAAAGCACCTGTTGATGGTGAAGTTGGGCCAATTCCGGCAGAAATAGGTGAGCTTTTTAATGCTAATAGCCCACTCGCGACACTGATTCGTATTCCTGATGCTTATTTTGTTTATAACCTGCGTGAAGATATTTTAGCGGATATTCGCAAAGGTGATCGCATTACTATCATGGTTCCTGCACTGGGCAACAAAGAAGTCGAAGCGGAAATTCGTTATATCGCTCCGATGGGTGACTACGCAACAAAAAGAGCGACAAGAGCAACGGGTGATTTCGATTTAAAAACGTTTGAAATTCGACTGTATCCAGTGACACCGATTGAGGGACTACGTCCTGGTATGAGTGCGTTATGGCGCTGGGATAAATAAGGGCGAATAATGAGAGTAAAAGCAGCTTGGCGTGGCTTTAGTAGCGCATTTTCACGAGAAACTCATATGGCAGTTCGTAGCCCCGTTTTTCACTGGCTAAGCTGGCTGTTCCCATTGATGTTATTCACGTTAATTAGTGCTAACTTTTCTGAAGGTACATTGCTGAATTTACCCGTCTCAGTGATCAATAATGATAATAGCCCATTATCGAGGACACTGATCAGAGACTTAAATGCAGGTTCCCATGCACAATTAAATACATTAGATGGCAACCCTCGTACAGCAATGGAACGACTCGGTAGCGCAAAAGATTACGCAATACTCACAATACCCCGCCATTTTGAAAGCAACGTATTAGCTGGAAAGCAACCCACCACACGTATGTATTACAACGGGTTATATTATGCTGCTGGGAGCTACGCAATACAGGACTTTAGTGGATTAATTGCAGAGCTTAATGCGCAATATCGTACGGTATTGGCACAAGAAATGAATAAACCTGTTCCACCATTAGCAAAAGTAACGCTCTCTTATGACAGTTTGTTTAATGCCAGTGGTAGTTATATTTATTATCAGCAATTTGCAGCTACCATCCATATGCTTCAATTATTTGTTGTGACCTGTACGATTTATTCGTTGTCACGCGGTAATATGCTATTGAATATTAAGCCCTTCACATTTGCACTTATTGGTAAGCTCACACCTTACACACTGTTTTTCTTGACCTTATTAATTGTTGAATTAGCAGCATTAGTGTATTTTTCTGGGGCAAAGGTAAATGGTAATCCGCTATATATGGTGTTGGTCGGATTCTTTTATATTATTGCGGCTCAAAGTGTGGGATTACTGCTTTTTGCGTTTACCAATAGTGCGATCACTGCGTACAGTATGATAGGGATGTTGGTGAGTATTGCATTGGCATTTTCAGGAATGGCTGTACCTGAACTTTCAATGATATTACCTGCACAAATTATCTCGAATCTAGAACCGTTAACACACGCTTTAAATGCGATGTTTGATATCTTCTTAAGAGAAGTATCACTACAAGGTATTTTGTATGTTTGTTCACTCTTACTGATTTATCCTTTTGCTATCGCCTTCTTAGTTCGTAAACGTATTTTTAAACGATTGGAATTACAGGTAGGTGTTGCATGATGCAGATGTATTTCCAAACTTTTAAACGTGTTCTACTGGGCATGTTAGAAAAACCTATGTGGATGTTGTTAATTGTTTCTCTGTGTGTGATGAGTTTGGTTTATGCCAAACCTGTTTTATGGGATCTACCTGTCGCTGTTATCAATCAAGATCACAGTCCTGCAAGTTATTCACTTATTCGTGCATTAAACTCGACACCCAAATTAAGCATTAAGAACTACGATAATTTAGATGAAGCGCGCCACGATATGATTATGCGAGAGCTTTTTGCCATCATTATTGTGCCAACTGATTTTGAGAAGAAATTACTCAATGGTAAAGATGTCACTGTTCCGGTCTTTGGTGATGCCACAAACCGTCTTGCCAGTGGACAAATCCAGCAGGAATTGATGTTGGCTTATCAACAGTTATTAGATTCTTACAATGATCGTATTTTACAAAATGCCGGCTTTAGTGGTGAGCAATCGAAAATCCTGTTAAAGCCCATTCAAGGTGAAACCATTGCGATGTATAACCCTGGTGTAAGTTTCGCAGCGATTATTTTTCCTGGGTTATTAGTGATGTTGTTACAGCACTCGCTCTTAATTGCTTGTGTCCGTGTCAGTATTGCAGTAAGAAGTACACCGAAAGGAAAACCACCGCTAGCTGTTTATTTAGGGGCATTATCTGCACTTATTCCGATTTGGTTATTTTTGTCGGCTGTATTCTTTGCATTATGGCCTTGGGTATTAGGCTATCGCCAAGAGGCTCCACTTTATCAAGTCTGGATGCTGACATTTCCATTCTTATTAGCAGTTTTAGGGTTAGGTAAATTAATTACAGAATGCTTGCGTAGTGTTGAGATGATTTATCTGACACTAGCATTTGTAACAACACCTGTGTTCTATATTTCTGGCACGATCTGGCCACTACAAGCAATGCCTGATTGGGTATTTGCCATTTCATCAGCATTACCTTCTACATGGGCTGTAAACGCTATGGCAGGCATAAATCAAATGGGATTGTCATTCCAAAGTATATTGGGTGATATCGTGATGATGTTGGTTTTAGGTGTGATTTATACTGTATTAGGTGTACTGGTGGGTATGTTACGTAATGGTGAGTTAAGACATATTACGCACCAATTTAAACATTGGTTACATCATCGTGGTGAGTCAAAATAAAAAGCCCTTAAGGGCTTTTTATTTATTGCTAAATTATCAACAAAAGAGAAGTTGTTATAAGCAATTAAATATCTTCATTTTAGAAGAGGTGAATTTTCTACTAACTTCAATAGTGTAACGGGTAATAAATTCCTTTTATCCATTTCACAAAATAGATATGAAGTGGATTTATCATTGAATTCTTACTCTACCAACGCCAATCCAGCTAACTTACGCCAATAGCCATTACAGTCATGATGATGAACTGTCGTCAGTGGTTGTTGGCCTTGTTCATTTTGGCGAAATTGTTGCAAGGTATCAAAAATAGCGTCAGATTCAGGAGATAAACGGATAATATCCACTAAACCTGCCATTGATGCTTGATCGTTACCCAAGTTATAACAATAGCCACTTTGTGTTTGAATACCATTGAGCACAAATACTTGCTGATTTTCTTGAGATAATACTTCACGGCCTTGAGGGTATTTTTGGCAACAAGTTTCACAATCATCTTTAGAGCGATTTTCAGAACGGGCAGTAAAACAACGCGCTGAATAAGCTAAAGGAAGATGCCCGTAAGCCAAAACTTCGACTTCAAATTTATTCCGAATACCCAATGTTTCACATTGGTTTAGAAGGTTACTTAGCCATTCGCGAGAAAGTTCTACAGGCATACACCAACGTATCATTCCTTGTTTATGCAATAAACGTAGCGCATAAGCGTTGTAGCAATTTAGTCCGTGACCCGCAATAAAAGGAAGATTACGCTCATAAAGCATATTGATGACGCCAAAATCATGCGCTTCAACTAGAAATTCACCGTTATCAACCAGCTTAGTAATTTCTTTCAATTCAGAAGGTGCTTGTAATAACGCTAAGGTAGAAAGAACCACTTGTTTACCACTTTTAGCAACTTCTTTGGCAAGATTAATCCAATCTTGAGGTTTAGTTTCTCGGCGTTTACTGCAAACTGTTTCGCCTAAATAGATAATATCAGCATCACATTGTTTTGTTTTTTCATAGAACGCTTCAAGTGCTCCTTTTTGCCAATAATAAAGTACAGAGCCTAATGCATATTTCATTTTCTTATCCTTATTATTGCCATTTACGGTGATAAGCACCCAATGTTGTTTGTGTTCCTTCTGAAATTTTACCTAATGCATTCATCCAGCGAGGATCAGTGCTAAAGCCTTGGGGATCTTTTTTACATTGATCAATTGCCGTTCTCCAAACTCTTGCAACTTCAGTGACATAAGCAGGGCTACGCTGGCGACCTTCAATTTTGACAGAGGCAATATTCATTGCCATTAATTCAGGTAATAGGGAAAGGGTATTTAAGCTAGTTGGCTCTTCTAATGCATGATAACAATGGTCATCAACAAAATAGCGCCCCTTACACAGTGTTGGGTAGCCCGCATTTTCATCAGGCGCATAGCGATCTATCAGGACATCATTAAGGCGAGATTCCATTCCTTGTGGTGTTTGTTGCCAACGTACAAAACGTGCAGGAGAGCAAGCACCTACGGTATTGGGTGATTCACCGGTTAAGTAGGAAGAAAGATAGCATCGACCTTCAGCCATAATGCATAAGCTACCAAAGGCAAAAACTTCTAAAGGTACTGGGCTAGTTTGTGCTAACTGTTTTACTTGATGAATAGATAGAACTCGAGGAAGAACGATACGAGCCACATCGAAGTTACGCTGATAAAATTCAATCGCTTGTGTATTGGTTGCAGAGGCTTGCACTGAAACATGGCGCTCAATATTAGGATAACGCTCTGCGGCGTACTCTAACATGGCGATATCTGCCAAAATCAGCGCATCAGCACCTAAAGATGCTGCCATATCAACCGCTTTTTGCCAGCGTTCAAACCCATCAGGGTGAGCAAAGGTGTTTATTGCAATATGCAATTTTCGCTGGTGGCGGTGAACATAATTAACCGCTTCTTGTAACTTCTTTTCTGTGAAATTCAAACCTGCAAAATGTCTTGCATTCGTATCATCTTTTAAGCCGATATAAACGGCGTCCGCACCATTATCTATGGCTGCTTTTAAGGCAGGCAAATTACCCGCAGGGCACAGCAATTCCATCTTCACTTCCCTTTAGAAATTAAGAATGATCAGAAATTGTAATGAGTAAGATAAAAAAAGGTTTTGATTTAAGGCAGAGAAGTTTGTTTTTTACTTAAGTAAAATCAAAGAACTCAAAAAGCGAACAATGGATTAACAGAATATTGATATAGGATCGCAGAATATCTGTTCATTTCTGGCACAATAGCCCCTAAATTTATTTATAGGAGTCCGAACGTGTTTAACAAAATTCGTGCCCATTTGGTAAAAGAAGGGCCTCGTTTTTTACGCTACCCTTTACAAGTTACCCCATTTGCTTTGCAACGCGATATTTTAGAACAGTTTTTAAGTTGGCAGTTTCGTGAATCCCTTGCGGAAGGTGATCTACACTTTTTAGAAGATAAATGGCTAAAAGTTGAGATAAGAGACTTACATTTACAGTGGTTTATCAGTGTTTGTGATGATAAATTAGTGGTTAGTCGCTTAGAAAAAGAAGATGTCAGCTTTAGTGGTAATGCTAATGATCTTATTTTAATTGCAGCTCGCAAAGAAGATCCTGACACCTTATTTTTCCAACGCCGTCTACAAATTGAGGGTGATACAGAACTCGGGTTATATGTTAAGAACCTGATGGATGCAATTGAATTAGACTCAATGCCATCTGTGTTGCGTTTTGGTTTATTACAACTGGCTGAGTTTGTAAAAAGTGGACTTCAAGAAGAAACTGAAGACAAAATGCACAGCCATGAACTGAGCTCAACTTCATGCTAATACGTGTTGAAATTCCTGTTGATATTCCTGCTATTGATAGCCTTTTACGCCAAGTGTTTCCGACAAGCTCTGAAGCTGATTTAGTCGGACATTTACGTGAAGAAGGTCTATTAACATTAGGTATGGTGGCTATTAGCGATGAAGGCCAATTAGTTGGCTATATCGGTTTTACACCAGTTGATGTTGATGGAATAGATTGTCAGTGGGTTGGTCTTGCGCCACTTGCTGTTGCACCAGAGTTCCAAAACCAAGGTATTGGACGCCAACTGATTAATGAAGGGCTAGATAGCCTAAATGAATTTGGTTACGGTGCGGTTGTGGTGTTGGGAGAGCCTGAGTATTATCAAAAATCAGGTTTTATTCCTGCTAAATCTCAAGGTTTGCATTGCAAATGGCCTGATACAGAAGAGGCTTTTCAGCTTTATGCGTTAGAAAATGGCAATGTTGATGATATCCATGGTTTAGTCAACTATTCGCCATTGTTTGACCAATTTAGCTAAATTTATTTGTCCTGTATTAAATACAGTGCAATGTCTGAAGGCTGGTCTGTGATCAGCTTTTCTTTTTGCGTCTTTTTCAATTGTTTTAATTGGTATTCAAGTTGAGAAGCACGCTGTCTATCGCCAACCTGACAATGAAACTCTAATAATAGAGGGCCTTTACCTTTCAGTGCCTTAGCACCAGTTCCATTCTGATGTTGTTGAAAACGCCTCTCAACATTTGTCGTGATCCCTGTATAAAGAGAACCAAGACGATTTCTAACAATATAGAGTGACCACATTGTGTCAGCCATCATTTTTTCCTTTTCGTGCTACTTTTTCTTTTGATAAATAATATTTCTTAGTTTTTTAAGTGAGTAATTTAAGGTATGTCAAAAATAAATCTATTAAGTATATCAATATGTTGTGAAATATTTGTGACAATAAAATTTATTATTTAAAAAATGACATTCAATTTTTTTGAAAGTGAACAGCAATTATTGCTAATTTTAAAGTTAAACTAAAGCGCATAATATGATCCACGTCACAGAGACACACTCCGCGATACCTAACAAAATTAGAATTAAATTGGAGTTTATTATGAAAAAATCTACATTAATCGCTGCAATATTAGCTTTAAGTGCTATTTCATTCGGTTCAATCGCATCTGATAGCGTATCAAAAAGCCCTTCTGTTAATGGTGAGTATATCACAATCACAGGCAGTGATACTTTAGATGGCTTAACCGCTAAAATTGCTCAAATCGCAAAAGATGAAGGGGCAAAAGGCTTTAAAGTTGTTGGCGCAACTGGTGAAGATTACCTCACTGTAAATGCTGAAATTTATCGTTAATTTTGACTATTTTTGATAAATAATCTGTAATAAGAGACACGCGGTAAGACGCTCGTTTTGATGATATAATTATCATCTAAACAGCGTCTCTTTTTGTTTCTATGCAGGTATATTATGTCTTCATTAGACTCGATCAAAATAATTAAACAATATATACGTGATAACCATGTGTTTACCTTATGTACAACATGTTCGTTGGGTGATGTTTGGTGTGCTAATTGTTTTTATTGGTTCGATGAAAGTCAGATGAGGCTTGTTTTTCTTTCAGAAAAAAAGACTCGTCATGCTCAGATGATGCAGGAAAATTTATTAGTTGCAGGGAGTATTAGCACACAAGAAATTGTAGTATCCAATTTACAAGGCATCCAATTTACTGGGGCTGTTTCTTTGCTAGCAGGTAAGGATGACTTCAATGCAAGAAAACATTATTGCTTACGTTTTCCTGTCGCATTAGCCGCCATCCATGTACCTTTATGGGAATTACAATTGCAAGAAATTAAGATGGTGAATAATCAATTGGGGTTCGGGACTAAGCTTTATTGGCTACGTAATTAAGCTTCTTATTTTCTTAACTTCTTATTATTCCCAAAAATAATGACTTTTTTGTTCCCATCCTTTTAAAGACATACAAGAGGTGTAGAAGGTTTTTCTGTCTTCTTGATTAATGTCTTCAACATAACTTTCTGTCATTGGTACACGTTCTGTGTAGGTTTTTTTATCCCCACAGTGATCTTTATCATCTTTACGACATGTTTTTTGTACATCACGATAAACAGTACGTTGTAGCACTTCTTTGCGAATAGGGTAGCGAGTATTAGCATCAAGTTCACAAAGCATTTTAGCTTCTTGTAATGTGTAATCTGATGCACCTTTAGGTTCCCAAGTGCTGCTACAACCAGAAAGTAAAACTATTGAAAAAAAAGGCAAAAGTGCTATTTTCATATCAAATATCATCATAAAAAGAATAGTGAAGAGCGTTAATAATAAAACAAAACTAATCACTTTGACTATCATTTTTGAAAATGATTCGCATTTGATAACGGAGGTGATTAAATGAGAATGGTGAAAGAAAAAAAGCTCATTATAAATGAGCTTCTAGATATTAATTCAACTTATGAATAACCTGATTACTACTACCACGCCATAGTAATGCGGGATCATAAAGTTCTTGTACGAACTTCCCATCAATTAGCACGTTAATATAGCTAACCACTTCTTGTTGCTCTGGTGTCAAGTCTGCCAGTAAATAACCAGTCCAAACCCAAATATCTTTTTCAGGACATTCCGCTTTAACTCGTTTTACCAAGTGCAAAATTGTAGATAAATTTTGCGGATGTAAAGGATCACCTCCTGAAAGTGATAATCCTTGTCGTTTAATACGACTATCTTGAAGATCAGCAATAATCTGATCTTCCATCTCTTGAGTAAACGGCTTGCCAGACGTTAACGACCACGTTGATTTGTTATAACAACCTCGGCATTGGTGTATGCACCCTGCAACAAACAGGGTGCAACGAGTACCAGGGCCATTGACAACATCAACAGGGTAATATTGATGGTAATTCACTTTCTTAACCTAACTGACCATTTGCCAGATGTTTCACACGACGTTTAACTTCTTCTTGTTTACCCGCATTAAATGGACGTGAATCTGGGCTACCTAAATATCCACATACACGGCGAATAACAGAAACTCTCGCTGGGTTGTGATTACCACAACGTGGGCAAGTAAAACCTTTGCTAGTGCAAGAGAATTCACCGGTATAACCACAGTCATAACATTCATCAATCGGAGTGTTTGTTCCGTAATAAGGAACGCGGGTATAGCTGTAATCCCACACATCTTCTAATGCTTTAAGGTTATGTTGTAAGTTTGGATATTCGCCATAGCAAATGAAACCACCATTGGCTAATGGAGGATAAGGTGCTTCAAAATCTAGTTTGTCGTATGGATTTACTTTTTTCTCAACATCTAAGTGGAAGCTATTGGTGTAATAACCTTTATCCGTTACACCCGGCAAAATACCGAACTCAGCTGCATCTAAACGACAGAAGCGATCACATAAGTTTTCACTTGGTGTGCTGTAAAGGCTAAAGCCATAACCTGTTTCTGCTTTCCACTGGTCTGTTGCTTCACGCAGACGATTGATAATCGCTACTGCTTTTTCTCTTAAGGTTTCATCATCAAAAACATGTGTTTGAGTACCAAACAACGCATTAATGGTTTCATGAACACCGATATAGCCTAATGAGATTGATGCTCTGCCATTTTTAAAGATTTCGGCTACATTATCATCTGCTTTTAAGCGAACACCACAAGCACCTTCCATATAAAGGATTGGGGCAACACGCGCTTTGACGTTTTCTAAACGAGCAATACGAGTCATCAGTGCTTTTTTCGCTAATTCGAGGCGATCATCGAGCAGTGACCAGAATGTCGCTTCATCACCTTGAGCTTCAATTGCAATACGCGGTAAGTTTAGGCTGATAACACCGAGGTTATTACGACCTTCATGGATCATCTCACCATTTTCTTCGTAAACACCTAAGAAGCTACGACAACCCATTGGGGTTTTAAATGATCCTGTTACTTTAACCACTTGATCGTAATTTAAGATATCTGGATACATGCGTTTACTTGCACATTCAAGCGCAAGTTGTTTGATATCGTAATTAGGATCACCGAACTTATGGTTTAAGCCATCTTTAATGGCAAAAACAAGTTTAGGGAAAACAGCTGTTTTACGGTTTTTGCCTAAACCCGCCATACGATTTTCAAGGATAGAACGTTGAATTAGACGCGCTTCTTTTGACGTACCAAGGCCAAAGCCGAAAGTGACAAATGGCGTTTGTCCATTAGCGGTATGCAGTGTATTAACTTCATACTCTAAAGATTGGAATGCGTCGTAACACTCTTTTTCAGTGCGCGCATTGGCATAGGCTTCTTTATCAGCAATCTGCCACTCTTGCGCTACTTTATAGTGTTTGTCATAACTTGATTTTACAAACGGCGCTAATACTTCATCGATACGATTTATCGTTGTACCACCATAAATATGGCTTGCTACTTGTGCGATAATTTGTGCAGTTACTGCTGTTGCTGTTGAAATAGATTTAGGCGGTTCTATTTCTGCATTTCCCATTTTAAAACCATTGTTTAACATGCCTTTAAGGTCAATTAGCATACAGTTAAACATAGGAAAAAACGGTGAATAATCGAGATCATGATAATGAATTTCACCACGCTCATGAGCGAGTACCACATCTCTTGGCAGGATATGCAATTTTGCGTAATGTTTAGCCACAATACCCGCAAGTAAATCACGTTGGGTAGGGATAACTTTACTGTCTTTATTCGCATTTTCATGAAGAATAGAGACATCACTTTGTTCGATAAGACCTCGGATTTCCTGAGTTAATCTTCCACGTTGCTCACGGGCAACATCTCGGTCATGACGGTATTCAATGTAGGCTCTGGCGACATCTTTATGCTCACCAGCCATCAGCTGATTTTCTACGGCGTCTTGGATCTCACGGATATCGACATTCGAACGTCCTGCGAGAGATTGTGAAACGGATTGCGCGATAGAATCGCAATAATCATCATCAGTGATCTCACAAGCTACGGCGGCTCTTTTGATAGCATCGCTGATGCGGGTTTGGTCAAAAGAGACTTTACATCCGTCTCGTTTTATCACTATGGTTTTCACAATCTTGCTCCTTAACTATTTATCCACAGGCTCAAATCCCATAAAAACAGGTGATGGCACAGCATTCAGGCTTATTGTGGATAAGATGTGTATAATTACTATATGTTGTATGTCGGTATGTATTAAAGCACAATATATAGTAATTGAAAGGGAAATAATCTTCATTAAAACTGATCTAAATCAAGGTATTTTTGCTACATCAGGCATCAAGAGGGGTTAGCTGAATTGTAAATATGTGCCAAAAACAGAAGTGATAAATTATTATCAAAAAATGAGAGCATAAAAAAAGCAAAGTGCTCATAAAGAGACCTTTGCTTTTTTATGACCTATTTTTGAAATGAAATTAACGGATAGCAATAACTTCGATTTCTACTTTTGCATCTTTTGGTAAACGAGCAACTTCAACACAAGAACGAGCTGGGAATGCTGCATTATGCTCTTTAAAGAAAGCTTCATAAGCGGCATTAATGGTACCAAAATCATTTAAATCTTTTACGAAAACAGTGGTTTTGATGATATTAGCAACAGTTAAACCCGCTTTTTCAATAATTGCTTTTACGTTTTCTAAAGATTGACGAGCTTGTTCTGCGGCATTATCAGAAACAAATTCACCTGTAGCTGGATCAACAGGTAATTGGCCTGAAGTGATCACTAAATTACCTAAATCAACGCCTTGTACATAAGGGCCAATTGCTGCAGGGGCTTTATCGGTATTAATTTCGTAAGACATGTAGAACTCCTGTTTTTATAAGATTAAGGCTAACGCTTGATTAGCACGGCGCTATTATAGCCAGCGCTGTAAGTTAGCAATATGACAGATATCAGGCTTTATCATAAAGTCTGTGAGTATAAAAAGAAAATAAACTCATGCAATTACCCTTTATTAACGCCTGCTTTTATCAGTATATATCCGATTATTAGAGAACTTTTTTTCACAAAAAGAGGTTTATGTATAAATTCTATTTTTTACAAATCTCCTCTTTATGATTTTAAGGGGTAATTATTCTATAATAGAAAGATATCGTGCTTTTTTATGATCTTTTTATCTGTGAATTACTGATGTACGATTAAAAATAATCACAGCGGGCACTTATGACACAATTCAATTCACTTTCAAGCATCACCGCTTTTGTTGCAACAGCTCAAACAGGTAGCTTTACTGAAGCTGCATCTCGTTTAGGAGTAACCAAATCAGCCGTTGGGAAAAGTGTGACTCGGTTAGAAGAGCATTTAGGTATTAATCTACTATTAAGAACAACACGACGTTTAACGTTGACCTCTGAAGGTGAGTATTATTTACAGCAGTGCCAAATAGCACTTTCTATTCTTGAACAAGCTAATAATCAAGTTCAAGAAAATCAGTCGGTATTAACAGGAAAAATTCGTCTGGATTTACCGTCTGCTTTTGGTCGTAAATGTATTATGCCTGTTTTAATGACATTAATGGATAAGCAACCTCAGCTTAAGATGAGCATTTCATTTAGTGAGCGCTATATTGATATGCATGAAGAGAGCGTGGATTTAGTCGTTCGTATCGGACATTTGCCTGATAGTAGCAATGTTGTTGCTCGACAACTGACAACACAAAAACTGGTTCTCTGTGCTTCTCCGATTTATCTGCAAAAACATGGCATTCCTAAAGAAATTGAAGCGTTATCAGACCATCGTTGTATTGTTGGATTTCGCCAAGAAGCCCCTTTTTATTGGATGCTAAAAGAAGCTGATACCTTCCGCCAGTATATTCCCACTCCTTTTTATGAACTTGCTGATGGTGATGCAATGCTTGACGCGGTGAGCCATGGCTATGGTATTGCTCAACTTCCGTTATGGATGATTGGGGATCTGCTTAAAGGAGGGCAATTACAGCGTATATTGATAAAAACAGAAGGGTATCAATCTCCTATCAATATGATGTGGCATAAAGGGCAAAAAGTGCCACCTAAAACACGTTATATAGCAGATGCATTGCTTCAGGTGGCAAAAGAAGGTGGGTTTGATGAGTAGAGAGTTATTGCTGATAAACTATTTTACCATTTGGTGATTGCAATCGTACTCGTAACCAAATAGTACTCAATGCAAGCAGTGAAAAAAGTATACCTACCCAAATTATCATTTGTAATTCAAAATGTTGAATTACCCAAGCCCCTACCATCGAACCTACGGTTATCCCTAAATTAGAAAAGGCGATATAAAGACTATTTGCAAATTCAGGGGCTGCTTTTGCATCTCTCATTAACCATGTTTGAGAAATAATTAATCCTGATGTATGTAGTATCCCCCAAAAAATAATCAATGGGATCATAGCAAGCGCCTGAGAACCGCTTAACCAGATAAATAAGTAGATAAAACAGAACAAGATTGGGTAAGTTATTGTTGTTTTAACGACATTTCGCTGTAAATAGTGACTAAAAATAAAATTACCAAAATAACCACTCACACCAAATACAATCAGTAATGTACTGGTTATATTGTTTGAAAACCCAGTGATATTCACTAAAAAATCAGCAATATAGCTAAATCCAGCAAACATGGCTGAAAAGATAAGTGTCACAGTAGCAATACTTAACCAAACCGTTGGTTTTGTTAATACTTTTAGTTGATCACTAATCTTAAGAGGTGCCGTGACTTTAATTGAAGGCACAAAAAACACAATACCAATAAAAGCGATAACACTGGTGATAGCGCCAAACCAAAATGCCATATTTAATGACCAAGTTTCAGCAATAAAAGCACTAAGTGGCATACCTAAAACCATTCCCACCGCAACACCAGAAAAAACAATAGCAACGCCATGAGTGGATTTTTCTACTGGTACTGAATTTGCGGCTACCATCAGTGCTATTGCGAAAAATAGCGCATGGGTAAATGCAGGCAAAATACGAAATAGCAAAATAACGTGATATTGATGTGTTAATGCATAAACAGTATTGGAAATAATAAATAAAGCCATTATGACTAACAGTACCGTTTTACGATTAAATCGCCCAAATAAAAGTGTAATAGTAGGACCTGTTATTGCGACAACAATAGCGTAGATACTGACTAAAAAGCCCACTTGTGGTGCAGTGATATTCATCTGTTCGACAAGTTGTGGTAGCAATCCAATCACCGCAACTTCGGTTGTGATCACACCAAAAACAGCAAGTGATAATGTTAAGAGTAATAAGCGAGTTTTTGTTTGCATAAGTCTATCCGCAGAAGGCGAAAATTCGTCTCTGTCAAAGTAATTAAGTAAATGATTTAGCGGATATATCCTGACTTTATGGTGACAAAAAATGAGGGAAAACAGAAGGTCTACTTTGGTGATTCTAAGTAGAGAAAATATCTACAATAAGTACAAATTGGTATTTTATTGTATTAATAATAAAAAAACTATCTGCCCTTGCGAGCAGATAGTTAAAAGAATTAACGAATAACCGCGTGGCGTTCGAACTCTTTTTCACAGTACTTGCAGGTTAATACAACATCTGAGGCCAGTTTTTTGACACGGAAACTACTTTGCACTGGCTCGTTATGGCTAATACAGTTGCTATTAGGACAAGGCACCACATCTTCAAGCAATTCTGGCAAGCTTAATGCCATCTTATTAACGACTTGATAATCATCAATAATGTTGACGGTTGCTTGTGGTGCATACATCGCTAATCGGTTTGCTTGCTCTGAGGTTAAAAAGACATTTTCGATTTTTATTAAGTCTTTTTTACCTAAATTTTCTGAAGGTAAATTAAAACCTACGGTTATTCTTTCATCCGTTTCAGTTAAACGGAACAGTGAAAGAATTTTAAAGCCCACCTGCGCTGGAATATGATCAATAACAGTCCCACGTTTGATAGCTTCAACTTTTAGTTTGTGATCATGTGTCATGGTGTGCTCCTTATTAAAGAACTAAGTTTTTATTCAGAACTAAGGCAAGTAATGCCTGACGTGCGTAGATACCATTTCCAGCTTGTTGGAAATAATAAGCGTAAGGTGTTTTATCTACATCTGTCGTGATTTCATCGATACGTGGCAGTGGGTGTAAGATCTTAAGGTTATCTTTCACATTCACTAAATCAGCGCTAGTTAAAACAAACTGTGCTTTCACATTTGCATATTCAGAAGGATCTAAACGTTCTTTTTGTACGCGTGTCATGTAGAGAATATCTAGCTCTGGCATCACTTCATCGACTGTTTCATGTTGGCTATATTCAACACCATTTTCTTCCAGCAAGTGAAGAATATGCTCTGGCATGGCGAGCACTTTAGGGGCGATAAAATAGAGATGATTACCTTTAAATTTCGCTAATGCTTGTGCCAGAGAATGTACTGTTCTGCCATATTTTAAGTCACCGACCATTGCGATATTGAGATTATCTAAGCGGCCTTGTGTTTCTTGAATGGTAAATAAATCCAGCAAAGTCTGTGTTGGATGCTGATTTGCACCATCACCCGCATTGAGTACTGGAATATCGCCCGCAAACTCAGAGGCTAAACGTGCTGCACCTTCTTGAGGATGGCGAATAACAATGGCGTCAGCATAAGTGCGAAGAACCGAAATGGTATCCGCTAATGTTTCACCTTTTTTACCCAGTGAAGTGTTGCTTCCATCAGAAAAACCGACAACTGATGCACCTAGGCGGTGGATAGCTGTCTCAAATGATAAGCGAGTACGTGTTGATGCTTCAAAAAAGCAGCTCGCAATCACTTTGTCTTTCAACAATTCGTTATTAGGTTGCTGTTTTAATTTATCAGCAACGCGAAGAACAGCTTCCAAATCTTCCCTGTCCAGATCATTGATGGAGATAATATGCTTTTGGTAGAGCGGATTAGTCATTAGAGTTCTCCTTTAGCGATGAATTGTGCGATGAATGGTTTTTTATAGGCCAAAAAAAACCCCTCCATAAGAGGGGTTTTAAAAAATTGGGCTATTGGAAAAAAGTGAATGCGCTTGCGACCGGTTAAGGTGCGATTTTTTTTAACACATTGGAATAGGCGCTGTTTCATCTTTCCTCCTGACAAATTGTGGCGCATTATACGCATCTTAGATTTACACGCAAGCGTTTGCTTTTGTTTTTTTCTAAAAATTTTTTTTTGATTTAAAAATCAATAAGCTTGAGATAAAACGAAGAAAACACCTATTTTTTCTCGATTAAAAAATAGGTGTTTTGCATGATTATGTATTTCAGAACGGATTGGCAAGGGTTGCGACCATCACGGCTTTTATGGTGTGAAGACGGTTCTCTGCTTCATCAAATACAATACTGTGTTTTGATTCGAACACCTCATCAGTGACTTCAAAACCACCATATAGATTAAACTCTTTAGCTAATGCTTTACCCATTGTGGTTTCTTCATCATGAAAAGCGGGTAAACAGTGAAGGAATTTGACGTCTGGGTTTCCTGTTAATTTCACAACGTTCATATTGACCTGATAAGGCTTCAGTAACGCAATACGCTCTTTCCAAACTTCTTTTGGTTCGCCCATAGAAACCCATACATCAGTGTAAAGAAAATCTGCATTTTTAACACCTTCAGCCACATTTTCAGTGAGTGTGATTTTTCCGCCATTTTTGTTGGCAATATCTTGGCATTGAGCCACTAAACCTGCTTCAGGCCAACATGCTTTAGGCGCAACTAAACGTAAATCCATACCTGTTAACGCAGCCGCTTCCAGCATAGTATTTCCCATGTTATTACGAGCGTCACCAAGGTAAGCAAATACGGTTTCCGATAACGGCTTGGTTTGATGTTCTGTGATGGTCAATAAGTCTGCTAACAGTTGAGTTGGGTGAAATTCATTGGTTAAACCATTCCAAACAGGTACACCTGAATATTGAGCAAGTGCATCTACCGTCTTTTGCCCGTAACCCCGGTACTGAATTCCATCATACATACGGCCTAATACTCTCGCGGTATCTTTTATCGATTCTTTATGTCCAATTTGGCTTCCGCCCCCTAGATAAGTCACTCTTGCACCTTGATCAAATGCAGCAACTTCAAAGGCACAACGAGTACGTGTTGAATCTTTTTCAAAAATCAGTGCGATGTTTTTTCCAGTAAGATACTGAGTTTCTTGACCTGATTTTTTGGCTTTTTTTAATTGTGCTGACAATGTAAGTAGTTGTTGAATTTCAGCAGGTGAAAAATCCAGTAAACGTAAGAATGATTTCTGATAAAAAGGGTTCATAGAGTGATATCCTGTTATTGAATTTATATTCAATTTATATCAATAAATATTCATCATCAACCCCTAAAGGAAAACTTTTAATTTAGACAGTCTGCGATAAGCGCATCATATTAGGTATGGAGTGTTGATTCGCCCTGTGGGAGAATGAACAAGATACCTTTTCAGACTATTGCGGAGCATGATTATGGCGGACAGCAAAGAGTTAGCAGAACAACGTGAAGAAACACGTCTTATTATTGAAGAATTACTGGAAGATGGCAGTGATCCTGATGCACTGTATGCCATTGAGCACCATATTTCTTGTGAAAACTTCGAAACACTAGAAAAAGCAGCCGTTGAAGTATTTAAATTAGGTTATGAAGTGACTGAACCTGAAGAAATCGAAGTCGAATCAGGTGAAATTTTAGTTTGTTTTGATGCTGTGAGTGAAAGTGGTTTAAATGCTGAGCTTATTGATGCTCAAGTTGAACAGTTAATGAATTTAGCTGAAAAAATGGGTGTTTATTACGATGGTTGGGGAACTTACTTTGAAGATCCTGACGCTGAGTATGATGATGAAGACGGTGAAGACGAAGACGACGAAGATGAAGAGTCTGATAAGTCATCACGCTTACATTAATTTTTGCTAAATGTTGTCCCTTTGTGCCTGATTTATCAGTGCAAAATAATAGCACCAGCCACAAAATTATTGCTTTGTGACTGGTGTTATTGGTTTTAAGGGGAGAGCGATTAATCCATCACACCAAATTTACCATTGTCATAATCATTAAAAGCTTGTTGTAACTCTTCTTGCGTGTTCATCACAAAAGGCCCTTGTCCTACAATCGGCTCATTAATTGGCTCACCGGTTAAAATTAAAACAATGGTGTCACCCATTGATTCTAATGTGAGCGTATCACCATGATTATCTAACATCACCATATCGTGCTGACGTGCAATTTCACTGTCATTGATATGTACAGCACCTTTCACCACAAACAGCATTGCATTATGACCTTCAGGAATACTGTAATGTGAAACACCTGCGCGATTTAAACGTAGATCCCACACATTCAGCGGCGAGTAGGTCATTGCCACACCTTGTGTGTTGGCATAATTACCTGCAATCACTCTGACATAACCTTGGTTATCCGGTAATTCAACATGAGGGATATCCTCTGCTTTCAGCGCCTGATAACGAGGCTGTGTCATTTTGTACGCTGTTGGCAGATTCACCCAAAGTTGCACCATTTCCAATACACCGCCTTCTTTGGTCATTTTTTCAGAGTGATACTCTTTATGCAAAATACCAGAAGCAGCTGTCATCCATTGCACATCACCTGCGGTAATCGTTCCTGCGTGACCTTTAGAGTCATGATGAGAAACTTCACCTTGATAGGCGATTGTTACGGTTTCAAATCCACGATGAGGATGCACTCCTACACCACGGGCATTAGTAACAGGTTTAAACAGTGTTGGCTCGGCATAATCCATCAGCAGAAACGGGCTATGTTTCTCACCATTTTCCTGATAGGAAAATAAGGTGCTGACTGGAAAGCCATTACCTACCCAGTGTGAATTTGGCGCCGAATAAATATGATTAATCTGTCTGATAGTCATGATTGTTCTCCGAGTTAAGGAAAGAAACCGCAATAACCAAGACACAGAAGGAGGTAATACAGATTATTGCGATTTCTTAATGAGGCTGATCATAAAGTGTTCGCGTGATGAACAAAATAGGGGGAATTTGTTGATGGTGTTCAAAAAAAATGAATGAATTTATAAAAAGTAAATAGAGATATTGACTGAGTAGATATATTGGTGGTGAGAACTTTCGCTCTTTTCGTATTTATCATACTCTTGTTTTGAGACCAGACTGGATATGTCGAAAACAGGCAACATAGAATTTAATTATTCATTCTTTTTATTAAATGGTTATTTAAGAAATTAATTCGTAACTGAATATCGGTATAACCTAATTGATAGGCTCTTGTATATAATTCGATGGATTTTTCATAATTTTGAGGTACCCCAAGGCCTTCTTCATACATTAGACCAAGGTTAATTAGCCCTCCGATTTCGTCTTGTTCAGTGGCATCTTGATAAAATTTAACTGCTTTATTGATATCACGTTTTACACCAAAACCATGTTGATATAGTAATCCCATTGAATTCATTGCGGCGGGATCACCTTTTTTGATCGCTTCTTGATAATATATTATCGCTTCATCATATTTTTCCAGATTGCCATACAGTATTCCCAATCGTGTAATGGCAAGATAATTATCAGCTTGAATAGCAGCTTTATACCAGTGTTCCGCTAATTCCATATTTTTTTCAACACCAAATCCATCAAAATATAAATCGCCTAAACTCATCATAGCCTTACCTGAATTATTATCGGTAATTGCTTTTTCAAACATCTCTTTTGCTTTTTTATAATTATTATTATATTTGTATAGTATGCCTAAATTATAATTAGCAGATGATGAGCCTAGTTCTATTGCTCTTTGATAAAGTAAAATAGCCTCTTGTTTTTTGCCCTGATCTTCCTTAAGCATTGCCAATTGATTAAATCCATCAGCATCATTTTTATCTGCTAAGAGTTGATAGATTTGTTCCGCTTTCTCTACATTTTTTTCAACTTCGGTACCCGTTTCATAGAAACGTCCAAGTACTAATAATGCTTTATTATCTCCCTGCGTTGCTAATATCTCACATGCGGAGAAGTTCTTTTCTTCGGCAATACATTTAATTTGAGGGGAGGAATAAGCCAATATAGGAATAGATAAAAATAATGTGACGATAATAATCTTGTAGTTTAATGTCATATAAAATTACCTAAAATAGATTTTATTAATGGTTAATTTAATCTATCTTCCATTAAAATGGAAACACTAAGCTCTGATTTCTTATGTTGGTGAGGAGTGCAACTCATAAAAAACGAGTAAAAATATAAGGTATGATAAAACAAAAAACTACATTCTTTCTTAGCAACAATAAGTCAGAATGTAGTTTATTAATGTGTTTATTTCTTAAATCTTATTTGCTTGTGTCGCCACAACCGCCAATGATTTTAGAAATAGAAACTGCTGGGTGCAGTAAGTAGTCGTAGTTACAGTCTTTTTCTTTATTGTATACGCTACCAGTACAACCGGTCATTACGGTAATTACAGAAGCAATAAGTGCAATTTTAACAAAGTTTTTCATGAAAAAATTCCTTTTAAATTTTAGAGTTATAAAAGCCAATGCATGACTTTATCTGCATAAAGATATTAAATTAGCTATAAATAGCAATATAAAAAAATCTCTTTTTTAAAATATAAAATAAGATAAATAATATTTTATTTAAGAGGGGTAATATAATTATCTAGAGTGGAATTAAAAACAATTTAAACTTGTGGTTTTTAATAAAATTTAAGATGAGAATTTCATTAATAATATTTTGATAATAATTAATTAAGAAATTAATTGAGAAAATAAGCATATAAACATACTGTATTTATATCATTTTGATAAACTGGATTTGTGTTAATAGGTGCTATTTATTGCTAATAAAAACCCGCATAAGAAATGCGGGTCAAGTAGAGCTTATTTTATTTATTGTATTACGTAGGGAACAGCAAGAACGCTTAAAGTGGCTTCACCATACGGATCTCACAATCACTATGCCCAGTGTTGCCTAATGCTTCATCAATAAATTCGAATCCTAGTTTTTCGTATAAACCGACAGCCGCTTTTAAGATATCTGTGGTTTCTAAATAGCAACGGCTAAAGCCTTGCTCTTTACCAAATTCAAGAGATTGCAGAACGATTTTTTTCGCAATACCTTTGCCACGCAGTTTGGATGAAAGGTACATTTTTTGTAGTTCACATGTATTGCCATCGCCACCAGCAAGTGGTGCGACACCACCCCCACCAACAACTTCTCCATCCATTTCAACAACCCAGTAAGCACTGCGTGGCTGATGATAAACTTCATAGAGGGTATCTAAAATTGGATCGGCAACCGCAAAGCCTTTATCGGCAGTTAAACCGTGCTCAGCTGAGACTTCACGAATAACGCGAGCAATACTTGCGTTGTCTTTTTCTTCAATGGCTCGAATAACAATATTTGAGGTTATAGCTTGGGTTGCAGTCATAGTTGCACTCATCGTTTTCACTTATTAGTAGAATATTTTTTGATTATTTATTGAGAGAGCACCGGAAAGGAACTTCTTCATTGAAAGTAGCACTGATGGCTACAAAAACTATCTTAATTGATTAAGCGTGTTTGTAAACCGTTAACCCTTTCTCTTTGCTTAATTTCTCCCTTTATTTCTAGCGTTATATTTTAGTGAGTGATTAAATCTAAGTGAAAATAGGGGATGAAATGACGTATTGACGAGAATAGAACCGTGAATAATAAGAAATGAAGTGAAAAATGGTTTTATTTTTTTGCTGAAAGAGACTAAGTAAAAACCCGCGATATACAAAACAACCCCTTGTGAGGGGGGATTTAGTAGAGGGTGATATGGAGTTAATGACAGCGGTTAATGTTTTTAACAAGTTCAATAAGAAAGGTAGAAATATCTTCCTTACCAAAGATTTAGAAATGCTTTTCCCTGATGAGTCTCCGAAAATATTCGACGCAGCCACTAAAACCACTAACAAATTCTGGGGCTTTACTCTTAAAGCAATAACGCGCTATTCCCAATCATTCTCGTGCTCTTCTGATAAGCGTGGTAAAAGTGAGAGAAAAACCTCAATTTTCCGTTCATTCGTCATATTCACAAAATCATCCATCGCAATTTCCACGCTTTGTATTGACTGATCACGGATCGTAAATTTGTACATCAAATGACCAGTCCAGCTTCTGTGAACGAAAACACAGCCATCTTCACTGTATGAGAGCCATTTGTCTTCCATACATGAAGGTCGCCAACCCCGCAAAATATTTTTTTCTTCGCACTCTGAAAGGGCGTAATTCAAATGGTGAACCAGTGGTTCGTTTTCAAAAAACTTTATATTTTTGAGTTTACTTTTGTCTATCACTTAATTTACCTAGCTAAAATGTGGCTGATTGGCTACAAAGAAAAATTAAAAGGCCTGACTCCGGTTGAATGTCGAAATCAGGCCTTACAAGCCGCCGAATTTAAAGTGTCCAACTTTATGAGGTCACTTCAGAACGCGGTTTTTTCATTATCAATCTCAGCGTCTTTAAAGCGATAGTGCTTATAAAGAGGCGATAGAGATTTTCTGTGCGATTAGCTTCTCTTTTGCACTTAAGCATGTCGCTAAGCGTTCACGCTCTTTAGCAACAACCGCTTCTGGCGCACGGCTAACAAAGCCATCGTTAGATAATTTGCTGTCTAAAGTTGTGATATCTTTTTCTACTTTTTCAAGCTCTTTATCTAAACGTGCAAGCTCTGCATCTTTATCGATAAAGCCTGCCATTGGGATCAGCAATTCTGCACCGCTAACCAATTTAGTCACTGATAATGGCGCTTCTTCACCTTCTGCTAATGGACGAATATCAGCTAAACGGCCCATGGCTTTTAAGAAGCCAATATTGTCACTAACACGGCGCTTAGCATTGTCATCCGCACCACGTAAAATAACATCAAGTGGTTTACCCGGAGCAATATTCATTTCAGCACGGATATTACGAACTGCAACAATAACTTCTTTGATCCACTCAAGATCGCTAAGCGCGTGTTCATCTACCAGTGAAGCATCGAACTCAGGGAAAGCTTGTAGCATGATGGTTTCACCTTCAATGCCTTTAACTTCCTTCACTCGTTGCCAAATTGTCTCTGTGATAAATGGAATGATTGGATGAGCAAGACGCAGTAAGCCTTCTAGCACTTCAATCAGAGTATGACGAGCTGCGCGTTTTTGTGCATCATTACCTTTGTGTACCGCAGGTTTTGATAGCTCAAGATACCAGTCACAGAATTGGTTCCAAGTGAACTCATATAAAATACCCGCCGCGATATCGAAACGATAGTTGTCTAACGCTTCACGATAGGCTTTAACGGTATTGTTAAATTCAGCTAAGATCCAACGGTCAGCCAGTGAGAATGTCATCTCACCACCTTGGTAGCCACAATCTTGATCTTCCGTATTCATCAGAACAAAGCGGCTTGCGTTCCACAGCTTGTTACAGAAGTTACGGTAGCCTGATAGACGTTTCATATCCCAGTTAATATCGCGACCTGTTGAAGCTAATGCCGCTAAGGTAAAGCGTAGAGCATCTGTACCGTGTGCTTCAATACCTTCTGGGAACTCTTTGCTAGTACGTTTAGCAATTTTTTCAGCCATTTGTGGCTGCATCATATTACCAGTACGTTTTTCTAACAGGTTCTCTAATGAAATACCGTCAATCATATCCAGAGGATCAAGTACGTTACCTTTGGATTTTGACATTTTCTGGCCTTCTTCATCACGAATAAGACCTGTCATGTAAACCGTATTAAATGGAACTTGCGGTTTACCGTCTTCATCTTTGATAAAGTGCATGGTCATCATGATCATGCGAGCGATCCAGAAGAAAATGATATCGAATCCACTGACTAATACATTCGTTGGATGGAATGTTTTTAGTGCTTCAGTGTTTTCAGGCCAGCCTAATGTTGAGAATGTCCACAGTGCAGATGAGAACCACGTATCCAGTACGTCATCATCTTGGCGTAATGCGACATCAGCGGCGATATTGTTTTCACGACGAACTTCTTCTTCATCACGACCAACATAAACGTTGCCTTGGTTGTCATACCAAGCAGGGATACGGTGACCCCACCACAGTTGACGAGAAATACACCAATCTTGAATATCATTCATCCATGAGAAGTACATGTTTTCGTACTGTTTTGGTACAAATTGGATCTCGCCATTTTTAACAGCTTCAACTGCGGGTTTCGCTAAAGGTGCTGCGCGAACATACCATTGGTCTGTTAGTAAAGGCTCGATAACCACGCCACCACGGTCGCCGTAAGGTACGGTTAAATCGTGAGGTTTGATCTCTTCTAATAAACCTAAACGTTCAAATTCAGCGACCATAGCTTTACGTGCTGCGAAACGTTCCATGCCTTGGTAGGCTTCTGGAATTTCAGTGCTGTAAACGTCAGATTCAACACCATTGGTGTCTAATACTTCTGCGCTAACACGGATATTGCCATCAAAATCCATGATATTAATCATTGGTAATTGATGACGACGTCCAACTTCATAGTCATTAAAGTCGTGAGCAGGGGTGATTTTTACGCAACCCGTGCCTTTTTCCATATCCGCGTGTTCGTCCGCTAAAATAGGAATACGGCGGTTGACGATTGGTAGAATAATTTCTTTACCAATTAAATCTTTATAACGAGGATCTTCTGGGTTAACCGCAACACCAGTATCACCTAACATGGTTTCTGGGCGAGTTGTTGCAACAATGAGGTAATCTTTACCTTCAGCTGTTTTTGCCCCATCCGCTAAAGGATAACGCAGGTGCCACATTGAACCTTTAACTTCACGGTTTTCAACTTCAAGATCAGAAATCGCTGTGTGTAATTTAGGGTCCCAGTTAACAAGGCGTTTACCACGGTAGATAAGATCTTCTTTATGTAAACGCACAAAAGCTTCTTTAACGGCTTTAGATAAACCCTCGTCCATGGTGAAACGTTCACGTTCCCAATCAACAGAGTTACCTAAACGACGCATTTGGTTAGAAATATTGCCACCTGATTCAGCTTTCCATTCCCAAATTTTGTCGATAAACGCATCACGACCATAGTCATGACGATTTTTACCTTCTTCAGCGGCAATTTTACGCTCAACGACCATTTGAGTCGCGATACCCGCATGGTCAGTCCCTGACTGCCATAAGGTGTTTTTACCTTGCATGCGCTGATAACGGATCATGGTATCCATAATGGTCTGCTGGAAAGCATGGCCCATATGTAGGCTACCTGTGACGTTTGGCGGTGGGATCACGATACAGAAGCTTTCTTTTGTTGTATCGCCATTGGCTTTAAAGTAGCCGTTTTTTTCCCAATGCTGATACAGAGGTTGTTCAATCTCTGCTGGATTATATGTTGTGTCGAGCGATGGCTCTTTCGGTGCGGATTTATTTTCCATATTCTTTACATATTCAATAGGTTGGCGGCGTAGCCATTGTCAAAGTAAAGCCGACGCTACGATAAATTTTATATCGTTCACGCGCCAACTGTTTCAATTGTTCATCAATAGGTACAAAGTCTATCACTTCATGGAAAGCTGTGGCAAAGTCTACGAATTGCGATTGCAAATTAATCAAGAGATCACGAGGTGCATTACCACGTTTTCCAGGCCAACATAATTCAACAGGAGCGCCATAACGAGGGCCTTCACCTGCAAGATTATGAGGAACAAACTGATGAGGTTCTCTTGCCCATAATGCCTCATCAAGCAATTCAGCTTGAGCCTGAGACTCACAAACCAACAAAATACGTTTGCCTAAGCGCCAATGTTCAGCGGTAAGTTGACAGGCAAGCCACTCATGAGCCTGTAAATCATCGTGTATTGATGGGTGTTCCATTAAATAAAACGTGGCGTTTTTCATGATATCCCGATAACAGAAGGGTATTGCGTTGCAATACCCTTCTTGGAGTCTGCTCTATTTACCATAATAATAGGGTAATACCTTAACCCTGATAATTATGCGGTATTACTCGTCGCTATTCAAACCCGCGCGATTAAGTAAGAACTGAGACAGTAAAGAAACAGGACGACCTGTTGCGCCTTTGGCTTTACCAGAACGCCATGCTGTACCTGCAATATCTAAGTGAGCCCAGTTATATTTCGTTGCAAAACGCGCTAAGAAACAACCGGCAGTAATTGCACCGCCTAAACGACCACCTGTATTTGCTAAGTCAGCAAAGTTAGATTCGATTTGTTCATAGAACTCATCGCCTAATGGTAAACGCCAAGCGCGATCACCTGCTTGCTCTGATGCATTCATTAACTCATGTGCTAACGGATTATGATTAGACATTAATCCGCTGTAGTGATGCCCTAAAGCCACCATACATGCACCTGTTAATGTTGCAATATCGACAACTAACTCAGGTTCAAAGCGCTCAACATAAGTTAACGTATCACATAGAACTAAGCGGCCTTCAGCATCAGTGTTTAATACTTCAACGGTTTGGCCGGACATAGTTGTTAAGATATCACCAGGGCGATAGGCTTTTCCACCCGGCATATTTTCACAACCCGCAAGTACACCAATAACGTTAATCGGTAATTGTAGTTCTGCAACCACACGCATCACGCCATAGACTGTTGCAGCACCACACATGTCATATTTCATCTCATCCATGCCATCAGCAGGTTTGATAGAAATACCACCCGAGTCAAATGTCAGCCCTTTACCGACTAATACGATTGGGCGAGCTTCAGGATCTTTACTGCCTTTGTACTCAATGATAGACATTAAAGATTCATTTTGAGAGCCCTGACCTACCGCAAGGTAAGCGTTCATGTTCAGCTCTTTCATTTGCTCTTCGCCAATAACTCGCGTAGAAACATTTGAAGAGGAGTCTGCCAATTGACGCGCTTGAGAAGCTAAATAAGCGGCATTACAGATGTTTGGTGGCATGTTTGCTAAATCTTTACATGCTTTAATACCTGATGCGATAGCTAAACCATGAGCAATGGCACGTTCACCACTAGGTAGTTCACGACGAGTAGGAACATTAAAGACCATCTTACGTAATGGACGACGTAATTCTGTCTTATTGCTCTTTAGTTGATCAAAGGTATAGAGGCAATCTTTTGCAGTCTCAACCGCTTGACGTACTTTCCAGTAATTATTACGACCTTTAACATGCAACTCAGTGAGAAAGCAGACCGCTTCCATTGAGCCAGTTTCATTGAGCGTATTAATAGTTTTTTGAATGATTTGTTTATATTGACGTTCATCCAACTCACGCTCTTTACCGCAACCGATCAGTAAAACGCGCTCAGAGAGAACATTAGGTACATGATGTAACAGCAATGATTGTCCAACTTTACCTTCCAGCTCACCTCGGCGTAATAAGGCGCTGATATAGCCATCACTGATTTTATCAAGTTGCTCCGCGATCGGAGATAAACGACGAGGCTCAAACACCCCCACGATAATACAAGCGCTGCGTTGTTTCTCTGGGCTGCCGCTTTTTACATTAAACTCCATGCGTTCTCCTGAATATTAAAGACAAAAACGGAAAGTATCGTTTAGAATAGTGATCCGCATTAATCTACCCCATAGAAAGTTTACTTTTTATGTTAAGCTAAATGCATTAATTGAACACAACTAATTTAGCTAACTTATAAGCTTGTTCTTATTGGGAACCTGTTTATAGCATGTTTTGATATCATTTGGGCTGCAAGAATGTCTAACTGAGATGCACAAATGATAGATATACAACGAAGTTAGCGATTTTCCTGCAAAAAGACAAGTTTTCACAGGCATAACTAGCGTGATTATAATTCGATATTTAGCTCGGGAAACCCTTAAAAGCCAGATAGCCATCTTGTTTATCCTGATGCTTATCTTCTTTAGCCAGAAACTGGTTGAAATTTTAGGGGCTGCTGTAGAAGGTAACATTCCTACAAACCTCGTGATTTCTCTGCTATGGCTGGGAATTCCAGAGATGGCACAGCTTATTCTTCCATTAAGCCTCTTTCTTGGGCTTCTGATGACTTACAGCAAACTTTATGTTGAAAGTGAGATAACCGTCATGAATGCGTGCGGGATAGGTAAAAAAGCATTAGTGCAAGCAGCACTATTGCTTTCATTGCTGACTAGCGCATTAGCCGCAGGGAATGTCATTTGGCTTATTCCATGGTCATCAGCGCATCAAGAGCAAGTGCTTGAAGATGCCAAGGCAAACCCAAGCTTGGCGGCCTTGATGGAAGGACAATTCAAAATGTCCAGTGACCGTAATATGGTACTTTATCTAGGTAGCGTAAAAGGTAACCAATTCCAAGATGTGTTCCTCGCACAGTTACGTCCAACGCAAGATCAGCGTCCGTCGGTTGTGGTGGCAGATAAAGGTTATACCAAGGAATTGCCTAACGGAAATCAGATTGTTGTACTCAGTGAGGGAACTCGCTATGAAGGTACGGCTGTATTGCGTGATTTTCGTATCACCGATTTTAATGACTACCAAGCTGTTATCGGGCATCGCGAATCTACCATTAGCAGTAATCGTGTAGAACAAAAAACGATGACGGAACTTTGGCATTCTAATGAAACAGAATCTATCGCTGAATTCCATTGGCGATTAACTTTGATTTTCTCTGTTGTCATTATGGCTGTGATGGTGGTGCCTTTAAGTGAGGTGAACCCACGCCAAGGTCGCGTATTAAGTATGTTACCCGCAATGTTGCTTTATCTGGTCTTTTTCTTATTACAAAGCTCGCTACATTCTAATGGCGAAAAAGGAAAAGTTGACCCTCTCATTGCGATGTGGAGTGTTAATGGCGTTTATCTTGGCTTAGCTATCTTATTGAATATTTGGGATACCTTGCCTATGCGTAAATTCCGAGCTCGCTTTAAGAAAGGAGTTGCCTGATGTTTGGTGTATTAGATAGATATATCGGGCGTACTATTTTACAGTCGATTTTGATGACACTATTTTTGCTGGTTTCTCTATCTGGCATTATCAAATTTGTCGATCAACTCCGTAAAGTAGGGCAAGGGGATTTCACCACACTTGATGCGGGTATTTATGCGATCTTAAATATCCTTAAAGATGTGCAGATCTTCTTCCCCATGGCTGCGTTACTCGGTGCATTATTAGGGTTAGGTGCATTGGCAACACGCAGTGAGCTGGTGGTGATGCAGGCATCTGGTTTTACACGTTTGCAAATCGCAGGCTCTGTGATGAAAACCGCTATCCCATTAGTACTGTTGACAGTCCTGATTGGCGAATGGGGGGCACCACAAGGTGAACAATATGCACGTAACTATCGCGCTGAAAAAATCATGGGTAACTCTTTAGTTTCCACTAACCGTGGTATGTGGGCTAAAGATGGCAATCAATTTATTCATATCAACCGAATAAAGAGCCAAAATGAGATGCAAGGCATCACACTCTATGATTTTAATAATGATAGAAAACTAGAAACTGTGCGTTATGCATCAAGTGCAACCTATGATGTCGATAAAAAAACGTGGATGTTAAAACAAGTCGAACAGTCAGATTTAACCGATCCACAAAAAATCACAGGTAAAAAACAGGTATCACTTGAATGGCCAACCCGATTAACGCCAGAAAAATTGAGCGTTGTGGCCTTAGATCCTGATGCATTATCGATTAGTGGGCTCTATCAATATGTTAAATACCTCAAACAGAGTGGACAAGAATCAGCAAACTATGAGCTGAATTTCTGGAAAAAAATCTTTGCGCCAGTCTCTGTTGCAGTAATGATGTTGATGGCATTGTCATTTATCTTTGGTCCATTGCGTACTGTGCCAATGGGATTAAGAGTTCTAACGGGTATCTCTTTTGGCTTCCTGTTTTATATCGTCAATGAAGTTTCAGGACGATTAAGTCTGGTTTATGGCATACCTGCTGTGATTGCAGCATTAGTGCCAGGAATATTATTCCTAACGTTAAGTCTATGGTTATTGATGAGGCGTAATCGTTAGGTAATATCCACTGTAGCCAGAAAAAACAAAAAGCGCCTAACAAGGCGCTTTTTGTTTCTATCGGGGGATGTGATCACTGATAAAAATCTTTTGCTAGTGCGCGAACAAGAGCATTAGTGCCTTGGGTCACTTCACTAAACTTAGTGCCATTTGGTTTACGAGTGATCACAACAAATACACCAATATTTAATTCAGGTATTGTTGCCATATAGGTATTAAATCCACCGCCACCGCCAGTTTTTTGGTAGATAGCCGGAATTCCATTGGCTGGAGCCATATAAACCCAACCTAAACCGACACCATCGGCACGACCTGCAACATCCATTCCCTCTATTGAAGAGAGCCGATTACGAGGAAAATAGACAGACTGCTCTTTACTTGCCGTTGCTTTTCGCATGGCATTATGAGAGGTCAAAAAGCCTTGCATCCAACGTTGCATATCTGCAGGTGTTGAGTACACACCACCACTTCCTGCTGCTGCTATTGTGTCAGAACATGGACTTGGTTTATATCCGACTAATAATCGTTGGCATTGTGCAGATGTTGGCGTCAATGTGGTATTGGTCATTCCTGCAGGTTGAGTAACATATTGTTTTAGGAGTTGCGGATAACTTTTACCGGATGCTTTCACTAAGGCATCTGCTAATAAGTCATACGCTAAATTTGAATACGCAGCTTGATTACCGGCAGGTGATGTTAATGTTGCTTTTTTTAACCAGTTCCAACGGTCGCCATGAGTTGGCCAAATAAAAACAGGTCTTCCCCATTTTCCACCAGGTTGTTCTCGTGGAAAACCACTGGTATGACTGGCTAAATGATAAAGGCGGATAGGTGATTGAGCACTCACTAATGGGATATCAACACCATAGTAATTGTATTTCTGTAATGGATCAGTAACTAATAATTTCCCATCATCTTGTAGTTTAAGCATGACTTCACTGGTCATTAACTTTGTTATTGAAGCAATACGAATAAGCGAATTCATTGATGGTGCATTGCGACTTTCAGGCGTTGTTGTCCCAAAAGCATGATTCAAGGTTTGAGAATTATTGATCATGACAATAACCATGCCTTGAGGGTTACTCTTTTGATAGATCTGAGAAGCATATTTATCAAACAACACCCGCGCATTACTCACATTAGGGCTTAATGCTGTAGGCCATTGTGTAAGTTCAGGTACATTATTATTCTGCTGATTTAACATAGAAGGTTGCGTTGCTGGTGGTAGTGATGAATGCTGGCTACAGGCATTCAATGTCAGCAAAGCGACTGGGATCATAAGATATTTTAGAAAATGTTTTTTCATTTTTACTTTCAACAGAAGTCAGTGAGGTGAAAGGAGTGCGATCAACATAAGTGGCTTATGTTTTAAATTGGTGCCTTTCTTATCGCGCTATTTTTTCTTTATCATTTTTAATACGGCACCCAAGATAATACCAACAAATATACCCGTTATAATCCAGCCAACAATGCCCATAACACCGCCTTCTAATCCGATTTAAACCAAATTTTGATTATATTATCAGAAATAAGAATGTCTATCAGTGCAAGTGCCAGTTATCAGAAAGTTGGCATTAAATGTGTCAAATTGTCTCTGATATAAAGATAGTGAAGAAAAACTGCATCATAAAAAGATAATTCCCTGCTATTTCTTATCTAAAAATGAGATAAGTATTACCGTTAAGTTACAATCTCCTTCGTTTATCGTACATTTTTACTCTATTATTAGTTTTTCTTTATTATTAAGTTAAAATGTGTATATCAAGAAAATGTTAATGAATGGTGTTATATTTTTCATGGGTTGATTTTATTGGTGTTTTAACTCGACATGTATCATTTTTAGATGGTATTAATAGTGTTTTATAAAGACAATATAAGAGTGTGTCATATTTTGTAATAATTTAGTGATTGTGGGAACATAAAATTAAACTTATTATAGTTTCATCAAGTCGAGAGACTGAGAATATAAGCGTTACAGAGCAAAGATAACACAGCAATAATAGAACGAAGTAATAAGAAGGCATATTATAAAATAGCCTCTTAAATAATAAATAAGTTATATATTAGTAGTGATTTTTCAACACCATTATATTAAATAGTAATACCTTTGTTTTAAAAGTAAGTTTGTTAATTTAGTTGTAAATACCTTGATATTAGATAGCTGTACCTTCGTTATAGTAGTAAAGAAGTACCTTTATATTAGATAGTAGAACTTTCGTTATAGTAATTATGTACACCTTTGTTTTAAAAGTAAGTTTGTTAATTTAGTTGTAAATACCTTTATATTAGATAGCTGTACCTTCGTTATAGTAGTAAAGAAGTACCTTTATATTAGATAGTAGAACTTTCGTTATAGTAGTTATGTATGCCTTTGTTTTAAAAGTAAGTTTGTTAATTTAGTTGTAAATACCTTGATGTTAGATAGCTGTACCTTCGTTATAGTAGTAAAGAAGTACCTTTATATTAGATAGTAGAACTTTCGTTATAGTAGTTATGTATGCCTTTGTTTTAAAAGTAAGTTTGTTAATTTAGTTGTAAATACCTTGATGTTAGATAGCTGTACCTTCGTTATAGTAGTAAAGAAGTACCTTTATATTAGATAGTAGAACTTTCGTTATAGTAATTATGTACACCTTTGTTTTAAAAGTAAGTTTGTTAATTTAATAATAAGTACCTTTATATCAATAAAATGCAGTACCGATAAAGAAGTTTATTTATCGTATTAAAATATAACTACCTTCTTCCTCACACCAGGGAAGAAAAGGGCAATGACGCTATAAAAATAACTCATAGTCATTAAAATAAAATTAAGCCCTCTATTAGCAGTACTGTTGGATCAAAACACTAACCCAAGTTTTGATCCTTTTTTTATTTTCCGTTATATAAAATATGATATATCGATTGTGTCAGATAAAAATAATTAAAAATTATTTTAATGGAAAAAAGATATTACTATAGAGAGTAAATATATTTACTATTAATTCTTTCTTAAATAAATGAGAATAAAATAAAAGATGAAATATATAAAAAGAATAGAAATAAATAAAAACTAGGTAAAATTGCCTCAAGAATTTTGATGATTGATATAATGCGGCTTAAACCTATACAACAGTGGTTTTTGAACAACATAACAATTGTACTTTAATGGTAATGCAACAACATAAATGCACTTTTTTTCGCCAATCAAGCTGAAAACTAACAATAATTGTTGCGAGGGTTCACCATGCAAGTATAATGAGCGGGTTTTCCAGACACACTTCAGTGCCGGAGTGGCGAAATTGGTAGACGCAGTTGATTCAAAATCAACCGCCTTCGGGTGTGCCGGTTCGAGTCCGGCCTTCGGCACCATAAGAACATCAATGGACGTCAACAGACGTCTTTTTTTGTATCTGAAATCCCAGTTCTATAAGGCTTTCCTCGCGTTTTAACTCTACCAACGTATACTCAACTCAACCGATATCAAGTTAATGATGTGGGTACATTTGCGGGTATATATCGATTCGATAAAGTTTTGTACCCGCAATTCGGCTGCGAGGATAGTTAAAATGGCACTTTCCGATACTAAGATCCGTTCTGCAAAACCTGAAGATAAAGCGTATAAGCTGACAGATGGTAAAGGATTATTTCTTCTAGTTCACCCCAATGGTTCTAAATATTGGCGCTTTCGTTATCGCTTTGGCGGTAAAGAAAAGATGCTAGCATTTGGCGTATACCCTGATGTCTCCCTAGCGAATGCCCGTGAAAAACGAGATGAAGCAAGAAAACTTGTCGCTAACGGAGTAGATCCAAGCGAAAAACGCAAAGAAGTAAAAGAAGAGCAACAAAAGGAATTTAATACATTCGAGAAGGTTGCACGTGATTGGCATGCGACGAATAAGAAGTGGTCAGAAGGCCATAGCCATCGAGTTCTCAAAAGCCTTGAGGACAATATCTTTGCCGCTATTGGTAAACGCAATATTGCTGAATTAAAAACTCGCGATCTCCTAGAACCGATTAAAGCCGTAGAGATGTCTGGATATCTTTAGGTGGCGGCACGTCTACAACAACGTGTGACTGCCATTATGCGCTATGCGGTACAAAGTGGTTTAATTGACTATAACCCAGCACAAGATATGGCAGGTGCAGTGGCGACAGGTAAACGAATCCATAGAGCAGCTTTAGAACTTAAACGCCTACCTGAGTTCTTACAACGCATCGATGATTATAAGGGAAGACCTTTAACTAAACTTGCGGTCAAACTCACCTTATTAGTCTTTATTCGTTCCAGTGAATTACGTTTCGCTCGTTGGGATGAAATCGATTTTGAAAATGCCATGTGGACGATCCCCGCTGAACGCGAAGCGATAGAAGGGGTTAAGCACTCACATCGCGGATCAAAAATGCGTACTACCCATTTAGTTCCTTTAAGCAAGCAAGCCATTGAGATCTTAAAACAGATCTATCAATTTAGTGGTAATCACGAACTGATCTTTATCGGCGATCATAATCCTAGAAAACCCATGAGTGAAAATACGGTAAACAACGCCTTACGTGTGATGGGCTATGATACTAAGACAGAAGTATGTGGGCATGGTTTCAGAACGATGGCATGTAGCTCGTTGATTGAGTCAGCCCTATGGTCGAAGGATGCGGTAGAAAGGCAGATGAGCCACCAAGAACGCAACTCAGTAAGAGCTGCTTATATTCATAAGGCAGAACATATTGAGGAAAGGCGGCTGATGGTGCAGTGGTGGGCAGATTATTTGGATGCGAATAGGGGCGGGCATGTGGGGGCGTTTGGGTTTAATGGGCTCTCTATAATAAAAAATTAATATGAGGCTATGATTTAATCGGTATATGAGTTTAAGGGTAGTGCATATATATTATTGCACTACCCATGAACAATATAATATTTATTATATTGGCCTTTGAGTTATTTTTCTTTTTATCCAAGACCAATACGATTATCTACAAGCTCTTGAAAAATATCAAAAACTTCATTTGTTAAAGCTATTGCTTTGTCTGGAGAAAGAACCTCTGACCATGCTCTATCAAGTTGTCTTTGCTGTATATTTCTAAAATCTATACTATCTTCAGAATAAAACAATGTAATTAATTCTTTTGCTTTGCTATCTTCAATTTGTTCAAAATTAGGAAACTTTATTTTATTTAGTGTATTAACTTCAAGTTTTCTCATTCCTTCTTGAGATATTCCATATAATTCCAACTGCAATTGGCCGAAAACAGATAGAAGCCATGATCCCATAAGTTTTGCGTGATTGATGTTTTTAGATTCAATTAATAGGACATTTGTTGAAATAAGTATCGGATCATTTTCGACAATTGCAACTTGTCCTTTCACTCGTGAAGCTCTAGGTAATAAAATTAAATTAGAATATTTTATCCTTCCATTATTTTTTAGGCTATTAATTATATGATCTTTATTAGGGAGTGCTTTTTTCTGAGCTCCTTGGGCATGTGAAAAATTATGTAGATATTCTGTAATAATAAGATCAAGTAAATCTGATTCTTGCGTGTTTGGGATATATGCTTTATCTGTCGGAATAAAAGAATCATGAGTAGATGAATTTTTTGTTACAACACGAGGCATGTTATCAGTATTATTTAATAAAGAAATAAACCAATCTAGTGGAATTTTTGATAGTACAGTAGGATATTGGTATTTTTGATGATCTTTAGAGATAACTGTTAATGGGTTATTTCCACTATTTCCAAAATTTCCTCTTTTTATTATAAATAAGTTGGAGTTTTGCTCTTTATTTATGTGTCTATTTATGAAATCTTTGGCTTTTAATCCAGAACCAGTTCCCATAATTTCTTGCCATCCCACATCACTAGAAATTTTTAAATCACTTCTTGAAACTATTTTTAAGCTTATATCTTCAGAAATTGAAGATTTTCTAGTTTTTTTTGAAAGTATAGGATTAACGGAAATAGAATTATAAAATTTGTCAAATTGAATATCATTTACTGTATTTAATACTTCAATAAGTTTTATATCTTCAATTTTCTTTCCTTTAATTCCAGAAAGGATAACAGTTCCCTTTATTACACTAGAGAATAAACCTTTTCTTGGGTATGTTACAATATAACTTAACCCAAACTGGTCTAATAAATAATTTCGAAAAGCAGTCATTTCTTTGGAGGAGCGATATAAATGATTAGATGGATAAATCAAAGAAATAATGGTTCCATCAGGAACTAAATTACAAACTAATTCAAGAAATAGAATTTCTAAAGCTACTTGGCCAATATTTAATTTTGATTTTTCTCCGCTTATTTTATGAATTCGATTTGAAAAGATTTTTTTTGTTTTTATTGATTGAACTCCAGATATAAATGGAGGGTTCATGACAACAATTTTCACATTATCGAAAAAAGACTTTTCAACTTCTTCTATACCTTGGATAATAACACTAGGAGAGTTTAATTGAGATATGTTTGCACCAAAGACTAACCCCAGTCTGAGGCTTAGAGATTCAGAAAATAAAGGTTCTTTCTCTATTGCCTTAATTTGTTTTGGTGAAATATTAGTAAATGAAGTTTGGTATAGTGCGGTTAATAAACGGCCACTTCCACTTGCAGGATCAATAATTGTCTCATCTTCTTTAAGTTCTCTTCCTAGTGTTACTTTAGCAATTATAGACAAAAGCCTTGCTAATTCAGTGTCAGTTTCTACAATACCTTGTTTTTTCGGTATATAATCGGTAAGAATTTCATTAATTAGTTCAGCTATTTCATCACCAGCCCCTAATTCTTTACCTGCATGATAGGCTTCAGTTAATATTATTTTTGAAAAAATGATGCTATTATTTGCTTCTGGGGCTGGGTCTTTAAATATATGTTCAAAATCTATTTTTTTTCCAATATCAATTAATCGATGAGGATTTTTTGAATAAAATTTTGCTGGTTTTAATTTGTATTTGTTTAAGTTTTCAATTTTAGTAGCTGCGCCTCGAATATATTCAAAACAGGCAGGGATAAGTATTTTATGCCATTGATGATAATCATTTACAGCTATTTCAAGATTATTTTGTAATTCAGGTAATCCGGTAATATAGATATATTCTTTTTTATCAAGAACAATATCCAATATTTCACTTATGCTATTGATTAGCTTTGAATAAAATTTTTCCTCTTCTAATGAGGAGGCTAAACTTCCGTTTATAGGATTTTCTAATTTAATTTGCTGTGCTGATGTTTTGGGTCTTGACTCGTCATATCTAAATAATTCAAGCAGTTCAAGATTTGAAACGCAATAAAATGGAGTTTCACACTTTGTTCCTAAATTTTGCCAATAATCACGTGCCTGGCGTCTTCCTCCACCTCGTACATTTGATTGAGTCCTTTTAATCTCAATGGGCAGAATGACTTTTTGTGTTTGAGTATTAAAAAGAATAATATCTATAGGACCAGTAGGTGATTGATATTGTTTTCTAATTTCTATATGTTTAGCCTGTCTAATCTTCAATGCTTCATTTAAAGCATATTCAAATGCAGGATGAAAAACTGAATTTTCTTGATCTGAATATGAGGGGAGTTTAGGTATCATAGTGCTATATATCCATTAATTTTTTGACTAAACTTGTCGCTGTATTTTTTATTACTTCGTATGTTGCATTATTTTGGATTAATTGATTCGCCTCATTAGAAATTTTTATTATATTGATATTATTAAGTAAGTTCCAATTTGGTAATAAAACATTTTTATATTCATACAATTGTAATTTAAGCAATCCCATACCTTGGTTTCTTGAAGCAGAAATCAATCTATTTAAGTATTGCTCACTATTTAATAATAGCCAAGCCGCTTCAGGTGGAAAGTTATTTTTAGGCTCAGATACATAAAAATTATCAGATAAAGCTATATTCTGAGCATTCCACAAGTGCCTTGGCGCATTTCGGATATAGTAATTGAATGCAATTTTTCCAATAACTGGCTTGATTAATTTTTTACGTTCATTAATATTATATTTTTCCAGTCTTTTCTTCATCCAGATTTGAAAATCGACGTTTCTTTCTAGCGCAGAAGTTGATAAATATATGCGATGATCTGGTTTTATTACCAATCCATCTAATCGAGATTGCTTAATAAAAAATGGTGAGGAAAAACTAAAAAATGGATCTGCTTGCTCAGCAAAAAAAGGTGCTCTTTTAGGTAATGACGTTCCTCTACGAGTAACAAGTAGCTGCTCTAGAGTTTTTAATTTACTATCACTAGGGGCTTGATTTTCATACTTTTCTATTGCTAAAGATTGTTGCTCTCTTTTTCTATAGAATAAAATTTGAGCATCAATTATAACATTTTCGAAAGGTGTTTTTACTGATTTACTTGAAATTAATTCAGCATGTTGTCTTAATAATGATAATGTTTTTTTACCATAACCTGAATTTTTCACCGCATCAAAAACGATAGCACATAAAACCCCTCCAGATGCTAAATCAAGTATACCTTTTAAAAGAAATAGGGCAAATAAATTTGACTTTTTATCAATAACTACACCAAATTTAGAATTTAAGTATTCATTATATTTAGTTTTAACTTCTGATTTTATTCTTTCCTGTCTGATATATGGCGGGTTCATTATTACTAAATCAAAATTATTTTCTAATGAAAAATCTAATAAATAATCTTGATTATAGGTTTTACTATTAATATTCAGACTATGGTTGATTTCTTTTGTAATAGATTGCATTCGTGGATCAACATCATAGCATGTTAGTTCAATTTCCTGATGTTTAAGTCTACTAATTGCCTTTGAAAAGGTCGCAGGTCCGCAGGATGGATCAAGAATTTTTTTAGCATTTGGAATTAAACTAAATGCATCTCTGACCATTTCATAAGCAATTTCATCTGGTGTCCAGACTTGACCCAATGATTCATCTAGTTCTAAATTTAATTTCATAAAAAAAGTTGTTTTATTGAATATGCTATAGCTTGTGCCATAAGAGGGGGTACTGCGTTACCAACCTGTGTATGTAAACTTCTTTGATTGGTATAGTATGGCGAAAAATTATCTGGAAAAGATTGCAATCGCAATGCTTCTCTGACTGTAATGAGGCGTTCTTCATTGTAGTGATAATTTGCCCCTACATTTGGGCGGTTAAAATATGTATTTATTGTATAAGCAGGAAAATCGGGGTGAAGCCGGCCATAGGTAGTTGTTCTACCGCCACTAGCTTTAAATGACATAATACGCTTTGTTGATATTTCATCAGGAATATCCATGTAATTACCACCAGCTGGGATATGTTTAACAAACTCTCGGTCTAAAACGGACATTGTTGGCATTACTTGATGAGAAACGGTTCCACCATTGCTTTGTCTCATTAATTTAGCATAAGATGTAATCGGGGGAGTTGCATATTCTATTTTTTCTTTACTGCCTTTTGGTAGCGGTGAAGGTAAATCACCCAGAGCATCACTAACGCATATCGGTTTTATTAAGTCTGGCTGACCTAAGTGTTGAGCAAAATCTTTTGATGTAATGAGTTTAAATGTTTTATTTTGAAAGCGATGCCCAATCATAAATACACGTTTTCTTTTTTGTGGTACGAAAAAATCTGTCGCAATTAATTTTAAAATTTCAACATTATATCCTAGTGCTCTAAACCTAGCCGATAAAACCTCATGTAGTTTAATACCATTTATTGAAGAGGCCATCAAGCCTGGTACATTTTCCATAACAAACACTTCAGGCTTAACGTTTTCAACAGCTTGGGCAAAAGCAAAAACTAATTTTGCACGAGGATCATCCTCTAGTCTTTTACCAACTAAAGAAAATGCTTGGCAAGGAGGGCCTCCTATTAGTATTTCAGCATTAGGTATAGTTTGTAAATGTTCCCATATGTCTCCAACTATAACGGGATGACCAACTAGCTCAGAATAAGATCGAGCAGCATCAGATGATAATTCATTAGCCCAAATAAGGTTAAAACCAGCATTTTTAAACCCAAAATCGAGTCCACCACAGCCTACAAATAACCCTGCTACTTGAGGATTTAATTTTTCCATCATGTTAATCCTAATACTGATATAAACCCAGTATTTTAACGTAAAAAGTCATTTGGTTAAACACATCATTTTAACGTTCTAAGTTGATTTATTGTAACGCCATATATAAGCATAAGCTTGTTTCGCTTGCAGGTTATTCCTTATTTTGGCTTTGGTGAAAGTTATAGTTCTATATTTTTTGCTCAACTAAACTATGGTATGTACATCTAAGCTTTTCCTCTACTATCATTTTCTCCACTCAACTCATACTGGTAAAGCACCTTATGAAATGTAAGAAAATTGTAAAATTAAGCGTCAGTCGAGGTTTTGAGTAAAATAGTAAGGGAATACCAAAGTGAGGAATGACATATTCCCTGACAAACCGCGAGTTTAGTAAAGCCATCCAGCTAGTGTTGGTAATGTTATAGTAATGACTCATGGCGGGTATGATGCTTTTTCATTGTTGAATTTCCGGAGTGATTTAAAAGTTAATGCTATTGGTACGGAATGATGGGACGGTGTGGTGGATTAAGCTCTAGATTCGGCAATACGTGCTTGTAGCCATAGCTCAACTTCGCTCTTTAACCAGCGAGAGCTACGCCCCAGTTTTATTGGTTTAGAAAACTCACCATCTTGGATCAATTTATAAAACCATTTGTCAGTTAGCCCAGTTAAACGGGTTATAAATTTCATATCAACGAATTGGTCATCTAATAAAGGAATCGCTTGAGTGCTCATTATTGAACTCCTGTCTTTAAAGTTAAAAGGCAGAAGGGATATCGATGAATGCTTAGGGATATCTCTCTTCCAAAAGATATCCCCCTCATGTTTTTTATTAGTAGATTAACGGCTGCATCCAAAAGAACGCTCACCATCACCATAATATTTCGTATGCTCTTTTGCTAAGTAACGACAGCGCTGGTTTAATTCAAATATCGTACTTTCATTGTTGGCATTATTGTTATCTAGCCAAGTAACTGCATTGTCTGGGATATGAACTAAATAACGCTCCGCAGGATAGTTCAGACCAATAGCACTACACCATGCTTGTTGCAGTAACGAATGAAGCGTTCCTTCCGTTCTAGTATAATCACCTAAGCTCCAATAGACGTCCTTATTGACTAGTAGCAATAAGTGATAATGTTTCCGGCAACTGATCTCACCAAACTCTCTGACCCAAACATAAGATAAGGGGCATAAATAATTACGATCCCAAACTTTATTTTTGCGTTTTAGGTCAGCATCTATTTTGGCTTTTAGGGATTCAATGAAACGAGTTATGACTGTTGAATCCTCATGGTAATGAGTTGTCGATGATGGGAAGCGTAAATCGACGCGAATAGCTGTAACACGATTATAAGTGAGGAGTGATTTGCGGATAACACGATCTATCTTACGAAGATAGTCCTCATTGTAGGTATAACTAGACATGATTTATTCCTTAAGGTTTTTTAAGTCATATCTAGTTCGATGGATGTAAAAAATAGATAAGTTAGTCAAGATTGCTTGAGTGATCTTTAGACCTATAAAATGCCATTCTTACTCTATTAAATATATAACTATACCAGCACCGTTTTTACACACAGAAGTCCTGCTAGTCAGAGGCTCAGATGATTCATCTCATCAAGAAGTACTCTGATATTAATTTTCTAACGCGAAATGAATAACAGCGTCACTTTCACAACATTAGAATTATTTTTTTAGTATGCTTATCAATAAATACAGCACTATTGTATTCGTATAAGCCTAATAATCTATTCGTAACCCCTTAAAAGTAAGGAATGACAGGATATGAATATCACGATTAAATCATGAATAAAATGTGTTTTAATTAGTTATTTATTGGTAGTTTAAATAGTTTTTTATAATTTTAAAATTAAGCAATAATCATGTTTTAATCGATATAAAAATGAGGTTTCCATGACAATAAATTATTCATATTTAGAGAAAGAAATTTATGGTTACATGAGGAAGAATAAAGTTTTTTGTTACCTAATATGGCATGTATTGAGTAACAGTAGATACGCTAGTTTTTATCTGTATAAAACACGTTATTATTTGCAAGACCTCACAGTTAAGGACGATTTTAGTAGTGTTATAAAAACAGTAACGAACGGTTTTTTTGATAAGAAATTTATTTTTGTACCGAAGAGTCATGAAGGGCGATATGTAGAATCTATTGAATATATTAACTTTGTTGTAGCTAGGCTTAATGCTTTTCAATACACAGATTATGTTACTGATATATATAGTATGCTTGACTACTTAAGAAATGACTTAATTAAGGAAACCTGTCATTACAAGTACTTTGATTGGTTAAAACCATCTGATATAAAAATGTGTAAGTGGGTCTATAACTATCTGGTCAAAAGTAAAGCATTGACTAAAACTGAATATCAGGATAATGAAGAGCTTTATCTTTACATTGTGACTGGTTTTTATTTATGGCAATCACCTCAAGATGAAAAAGATAAGCGCTATAAAAAATTACTTCAAGCTAGAAATGAACGAAAGCATAGGAAAACCAATCAATTAAAAGGTTCAGGTAAACCAAAAATTTCATCGGATGAAATTATATTTTCTGTGGAAGCAAGAGCGAAACTGACAGAACTAGCACTTAGTTATGGTGTCTCAGCCTCAGAGTGGCTAAACAGCTTCATTATTGATGAATATGAAAAAATGAAATAAATTTCAAATATATATCATCTATGCGAACTTAACATATATTAAGGTTGCAACGATGAATAAACTCGAAAATCATTTTCTTTTCCTCCCTAAAGGGGCTAAGAATGTGTTTTTATCCCATTTGAATAAACTCATCAACTACTCTCCCATCATCGGCCTGATGGGTAAAACAGGAGCTGGAAAATCCAATCTGATCAATGCACTCTTCCAATCATCACTATCACCTGTGAATGATGTTTCAGGTTGTACGCGACAAGCCCAACGCTTCAGTATGACGATGAACAACCACACACTCACCTTTATTGATTTACCCGGCGTAGGGGAAAGTCTTGATCGAGATAGAGAGTACCACCAGCTCTATCGTAACTTATTACCCGAACTGGATTTAATCATCTGGGTACTCAAAGCGGATGACCGCGCATGGTCTTCAGATGAACAGTGTTATCGCTTTCTTACGGAGCAATGTGATTATCATCCAAACCGCTTTCTATTCGTATTAAACCAAGCTGACAAAATAGAGCCCTGTCGCCAGTGGGATGAACACAACCACCAGCCATCCCTTGAACAAGTGGCTAACTTAGAATTGAAGCAACAAGCCGTGATAGCAGCCTTTAAACCGCATCATCCGGTGATGGCGGTTTCTGCTGTCGAAAACTATCAACTCACTGAGTTAGCTGAGCAATTAATACAGGCGTTACCGGCGCAAGCCAGTAGCGGGGTCGCTAGGCAACTGAACAGCACTTACCGGACGCAATCCGTGGAAAACTCTGCACGTAACGATTTTGGGCAATGTGTCAGTGATATCGTCGATACCATAATCGATATCATTCCATTACCCTCATTGATAAAACATACGGTCAGTACAGTCAAAAACAGCATCGTCTCCGTCGCTAAATCCCTGTGGAGTTTTTTCTTTTAACTTCTTAAATTAACACAACATTGATGACATCAAGCGCCAGTCCTTAACGGGATTGGCGCTTTTTTATTTCTTTTTATTGGAGTATCAACTTATGAGTAATACAACTGAATCTACTATCACAATGGAATTAGTCCCTGGTGAACAACGCCTTGATTTTTGGTTCAACCATTTTGGTGCAGTGAAAGGCTGGGACACCTTTGAAGTAGTGATCTTCACCACGATGGGCCAATTCTGCGATGAATATCATGGCGGTTACTGGGAATATGGCACGCTCAACAATGGCGGTGCCTTTATCTACCCCGATATAAACGCAGACACTTTAACCCTATTCAACATGCACAACGGCAATGAGGCCACAGTGAGCCAAGAAGCCGCAGGCATTGCAGTATGCCTTATCCTGTACAGCATCTGGTCATTCCAAACAGAAAGCGAAGTGATGTGTGACCGCTTTTATCAGCTACGTGACCACGCGTCACAACATCCCGAATCCGCTGCCATTTTCCATTTAATTGATTAATCAGGAGCCTATCATGAGTTTATTAGCTTCGCGTTTTGGCTCTGTTAACAATATTCGTCGTGACCGTCCACTCACCATTGAAGAATTATTTCGCACGGTGCCCAGTGTGTTTTCTGAAGAAAAACACAATTCGCGCAGTGAACGGTACACTTACATTCCGACCATTACCTTACTTGATAGCCTGCAAAAAGAAGGCTTCTATCCATTCTTTGCCTGCCAGACCCGGGTACGTGATGTTAGCCGTCGAGAGCACACTAAGCATATGTTACGGCTGCGTCGCCATGACCAGATCACGGGCGTACAAGTTCCTGAAATTATTTTGCTCAATAGCCACGATGGTTCAAGCAGTTATCAAATGTTGCCGGGATTATTCAGAGCTGTGTGTGCGAACGGTTTGGTGTGTGGCGATGTATTAGGGGAAGTACGTGTGCCCCATAAAGGGGATGTGGTGGGCAAAGTAATTGAAGGGGCGTATGAGGTACTCGATACCTTTGAGCAAGTGGCTGAAAAGCGCGAAAGCATGCAGTCGTTATTGTTACCGCCAACCGCCCAACACGCCTTTGCTGAAGCGGCTTTGACCTACCGCTTTGGTGAAGAGTTCCAGCCCGTTACACGAGAGCAAGTTCTACAGCCTCGACGCTTTGAAGATAAGAAAGAAGACCTTTGGACGGTGTACCAACGGTTACAAGAAAACCTGATTAAAGGGGGATTATCAGGCCGCACTGCAAAAGGCAAACGCGCTCGCACTCGTTCAGTGAATGGGATTGATGGCGATATCAAACTCAATAAAGCCCTGTGGGTGATGGCGGATACATTATTTAACCAACTCGCCCCTCGCCAGCCCAACTAATTTTCCCACCCTGACAGGTTATGTCGTTACGCGTTGCTTTCTTATCGTTTAAATAAAAAGCATAACGTTATTTATCAAATAATTAGATATAGTCATTTTTCACTAAAAAGCCCAATGAGAATTTTTCCCAACAGACATAACCTGTCAATTCACTAAGTTAAACTCCCTCACTTCTTAATTTCCTAACGTCTGTTATTGAGAGCAATACGTTATGTTTCAGATTAACCGAAAATATGACCGCATGGCTGTGCGACTCTCTGCGCTGATTGCCCGCTTAATGGCAGGAGAAAGCCTTGTGCTCTCGTGTTTAGCTCAAGAGTTCAACGTTTCTGAACGCACGTTACAACGGGATTTACGTGAACGCTTGGCTTATCTGGGGGTAGAAGGTCGGCAAGGTTGTTATCGTTTACCCATCAATACGCTAAAAGCTTACCGAGACAAAGATGTTCTGACCTTTGTAAAACAGATTGGAATGACTCGGTTGTTCCCGGGGCTAGACAGTCGCTTACTGGGATTGCTGTTAACTCAGCAGCCTCATGCACCTTGTTTGATTTGGCATCACGCCCATAAGATTTCTGCTTTACATGCCGACCATTTCTATCAATTGGTGTATGCCATTACCAGTAAGCAATCTATTAGCCTACTTACGCCTGAGCGTCGTTTTAATCCACTACAACCTTATCAACTGATTTACCGTGAAGGTCAGTGGTACTTATTGGCGGAATACCACCAGCAAGTACATGTCTTGTTGTTAGAGGATATCCAGCAAGTTCAATCACTTAATACCTCCTTTACACCGAAATATGCAGTGATGCAACTGTCACAACAAAACAGTTTTATCGCGGCACTACCGCATTTTCGATTGATATCACAAGTACTTACCTCTCTTCCATCACACAAAGAAAGGAGCCGACCATGACGTTACTAGCGCCACCAGCATCGCATCCCACACATTGCCCTCACTGTTCTTCTGAGCAAGACATCATTGCATGGGGCACGGGCTGGATGTGCCGCGATTGCGGTCACGAATGGATCATGCCTATTCAAAATTACCCTTACACCGTGAATTCATTATCACATAAGGAAGCTTAAAAATATGAACACTGTTTCACACTTACAACTGGGTTTAGAACGGATCGCTATCGTTATCAGTATTTTGTTATGCCTTTGGATTACTGGCGTATTGTTAACACACTTCCAGCTTATCGCTCTCATCATGAACCCGTATGGGATCACATTGATGTACTTCGTTTTATATCTCTTGGCTTTGGTTATCCCACAACTCTTGGCGCAATTAGGCTTGTGGGTTTTAAGTGCCTTTAAGGAGATTGATTATAAAATCCATTTCAACCCCAAGTTAGTTGCCATTATCTCTTCTATCATCATCGGATTAGCTCTCTATAGCCTACTGATTATCATGTCATCCGTTTGGCTATACGGTTTTACTGAAGGTATCGCCACCACGATATTGCTGGTTGATTTGCTTATCGCCACTAGTATTGCCTTTTATCTTCACCGACGAATTCGTCACTGGGTTTCAGTGCGATTAAACCGCTAGCCATAACATTAAACATGATCAGCAATTTTTGTTGTGGATACCTTATTCACCATTCACCCGATAACCATCGAATACGCCATATCAGGGAAAACCAAGCACCCATTAGACGGTGTTCATCAAGCGTCAATCTGACGTTTCTATTTATGTTGATAGGAATTTATAATGAAAAAATATGTAGTTGTAACTGTATTGGCCTCACTGTGGTTGATGACATCCCCCGTCTCTGCCACCAGCCAGCCTCCTAAAAATACCATTTGGGAATATAAAGGTGATGGCGGTAAAACCTTATGGCAAGTGTGTGGAAGCCAAAACAGTACCTGTAGGATTGTGGGCTCAACCAAGCATTATGTTGCTGTACTAAATCATAAATCCGCGTCAGGTTGCGCATTTGGTGATTTTTATATCGTGGCAAGAACTGACGGAAACTGGCAACAACGCGATACGGGCACTTGTAGCCCTAATGCCTACGTCCAAAAAGGAACCATTAATAATGGCCAGTACTCCTCGGTCGATATTGGTGTTGGCGGGACGATTGTAGCTCGTTACCCCATTGGGTATTGGAGTATGCAAAAAGAGTTCTCAGGCAAGAATCGACCGCGCTGGAAAGAAAAAGACCGTACTAAAGGTGGATTGCAAACCAACCAACAATAAATGACATTCTCGCTACCGTTGCTTGCGGTAGCGAAGACGATACAAGATAACAAAAGGTAACGTAATGAATAAGATAAAAAGCCTATTTGCGATGAGTTTATTGGCAGTCAGTACATTTAGCTTGGCTGAAGAACAACAGCGTTATGCGAGCATCACACATACGAGCTCAAACTTTATTAACCAAGGTTACTGTGGTTACTCATTTACTCTTGATAATGGGGGTAACCATATGGTTCTAGACCACGCGGAGTTTGGTGCGCTTGAGCTAACGCTGCGAATGAAAGATGGGCAAGGAAAAGTATTAGGGGATACGGTACTGGAAGTGGAACCTTTTGGCGATTCTAGCGCAACGCGTGCCGCCTTTGCAGGATTGGAAATTCCGTGTGAGGTTGTTGCTGAGTTTGAAGTGGTTAAAGCGGTAGAAGATCAGAACGGGCGTAAGGTCGAATTACCGTTATCCATCTTTGAGGCCAATAATCCTGAGTTGGCGAAGATGTCGGTACATAAAAGTAAGTAGTAATTTATCGTAAAATAGCCTACTAAAATACCAATTTATAAAGAAAAATCCATATTTAATAGTAGTGTATACTATTAAATATGGAATCCTTTTACTTTTTGAAATCATTATAATTTATGGTCTTGTTATGATATTGCACTTTATTCTGTCTGAACGTATCATTACAGGGCTTTATGTGTAGTCATAAAGGTTTATAACAGATTGTCAATGTATTTGTTCTTCCGTCGGAAGAACACGCACATCGTCATGAAGCGTAAGATTAATAAGGTTATCATAATCATATAATTCTCCTCGCAGATTATATTATAAATCATTTCTAATAGTACGCGGTGAGTGCTCTTTAAGAGCCAGATGATTGGTTAGGCCAGTTAGTTAAAGCCCAAGAGAAAACTACGGAATGGCCGCATATCCACTTCTCTTGGGTTTTGCTAGAGTTATGATGAAAAAATCAGAACTACCATCATGGTACAAAAAAAGAAATTATCTTCATTTTGATGAAGCAATTAGTGCTAAAAAAGCTAGCAGCATAGTAACTAACAAAAAAATTGTAGCATCACATGCTTTTTTCCCTTTTATATCATACGAATTTAGTCTTAATAAATTGGATAGAGATTTAGCTACCGGATGTTTGTATAGAAAACCGAAGCAACGAGAAGTTGCTTATTCATCCCACATTGATAGCCATATTTATGCATATTATTCAGAAAAGTTATCTGAATTATATGAAGAAAAGTTAGTTAAAAAAGGGTTAGATAAATCGATACTTGCTTTTAGAAAACTTGATGGAAAAAGTAATATCCATTTTTCTAATGATGCATTTAATTATATTAGATCTAAAGGTGAATGCACTGCTGTTGCGTTAGACTTCTCAAAATTCTTTGATACCTTAGATCATGAAATTCTTAAACAAGAATGGTGTAATTTATTAGAAGAAAAGTTCCTTCCTAATGATCATTATAATGTATTTAAATCATTAACCAAGTTCGCAAAAGTAGATAGAGGATTATTATTTCAGGAGTTCAGTATATCTCCATATACACCAAAAGCTAATGGAAGATGTCGAGTATGCTCATCTCAAGATTTTAGAACAATAGTAAGAAAGAAAGGTTTTATTCAATCAAATCCGAATGGTAAAGCAGGTATACCACAAGGATCTCCAATTAGTGCTTTGCTTTCAAATATCTATATGCTTTCATTTGATGAAAAAATGAAAAATTATGTTGATTCTATTAATGGTATATATTTTCGCTACTGCGATGATATGTTATTTATTGTTCCAAGCTCTGAACGAAATAATGTTGAAATGTATGCAATTAAAGAAATAGGATCTTTGGTTGTTAAAATTAATAATGAAAAAACAGAAATCCGTGATTTCAAATATCAAAATGGAAAACTCTGCTCATATGAAGATGGAAAGATTAAACCACTTCAATACTTAGGTTTTTTATTTGATGGAAATTCTATTTATTTAAGGTCTGCTGCACTTGCCAGATATTCAGAAAAAATGAAAGGTGGTGTGAAATTAGCTAAAAGCACTATGAATAGAAAAAATAAAATAAGAGCAAAAAATGGCGAATTAGAACAAACTATACTATATAAGCGTAAGCTACATCGGCTTTATTCTTATAGAGGAAAGCGTAATTTTTTATCCTATGGTTATAGGGCTGCAACAATAATGAACTCGAAGAGTATAAAAAAGCAGTTAAAGCCATTATGGGCACGTCTTAAAGATGAAATTGATAAATGATAACATTAGTGTCTTATCTTGAATGAATAGCTTAAAGTAAATTGAACAGAATTTCATTTGTTGGTACATATGTTGGTATAAATAAATTTATACTTTAATATTTTAATTTAGATCATGAGGTTAAGTATTATGTGCGAGTCCGGCCTTCGCACCATAAGAACATCAATGGACGTCAAAAGACGTCTTTTTTGTATCTAAAATCCCAGTTCTACAAGGCTTTTCCCTCATTTTAACTCTACCAACGTATACTCAACTCAACCGACATCAAGTTAATGATGTGGGTACATTTGCGGGTATATACCGATTCGATAAAGTTTTGTACCCGCTATTCGGCTGCGAAGATAGTTAAAATGGCACTTTCTGATACTAAGATCCGTTCTGCAAAACCTGAAGATAAAGCATATAAGCTGATAGATGGTAAAGAATTATTTCTTCTAGTTCACCCCAATGGTTCTAAATATTGGCGCTTTCGTTATCGCTTTGGCGGTAAAGAAAAGATGCTAGCATTTGGTGTATACCCTGATGTCTCCCTAGCGAATGCCCGTGAAAAACGAGATGAGGCAAGAAAACTTGTCGCTAACGGAGTAGATCCTAGTGAAAAACGTAAAGAAGTGAAAGAAGAACAACAAAAAGAATTTAATACATTCGAGAAGGTTGCTCGCGATTGGCATGCAACTAATCAGCGATGGTCAGAAGGGCATAGTTATCGAGTCCTCAAAAGCCTTGAGGACAATATCTTTGTTGCTATTGGTAAGCGTAATATTGCTGAACTAAAAACTCGCGATCTCCTAGAACCGATTAAAGCCGTAGAGATGTCTGGACGTCTTAAGGTTGTGGCACGTTTACAACAACGTGTGACAGCTATTATGCGCTATGGGGGGAGCTGGGCTTTGGGCAGATGACGTTATCGAGAGACAGCTTAGCCATTTGGAAAGAAATAACGTTAAAGTGGCTTATTTGCACACATCACATCATTTAGATGAGCGCCGGCTTATGTTGCAATGGTGGGCTGATTAATCTAGATGCCAATAGGCAAAGATTTATCTCGCCTTACGACTACGCCCAATCCACAGGCAGGGAATAACATCCCCACCACCTAAATGTAGTTATTTACTGTTTTAGGTAATTAGGTTTTAAATACTTTTATATATAACTGTTTGTACTGTTCATTTTTATATAAATATAGCAATCAACTATTTGATATTGTTAATAAATTTAATTTTGAACAGTTTAACTATAAGTGTGCGCCAGTGTTCATCGGTGTACACTTCTAAAAGCTGGTGGTTGTTAGATATTGAGCGAAGCCCTGATTACACGACTGAGGTAACAGAGCTATAACCCTTTACTTATATTACCTTTTATTTCTACCGATTAGCTCACGGTATTAAAAATACTAATATTCGTTATATAGTATTTACCTTTGGCTAAAACAGGATACTGTAGCGTGATATGTTGCACTTAAATGCTACTTTAAGACCTTATGAATAATGACTATTAGCAATAGACTAGTGGGAAAGCTCAGCATTGCAAAAGTAGAAATCAATTCATTTGATTGAGTTAACATATCTGCAATTTCTTGTAGTCCTTGGGGCGTTAGTTGGTCTGACCAAGGTTGATCAAGTTGGTATTTTTTAGTAACCGCATATCCCATCTTTAATAAAAAAAGAATTAAATAATTCGTAATTATAATAAATACCGTTAAGGCCCACTTTACTATACTTTTAGCTTTCATCAGGGGTCTCTGCATCAAAAGTGCTACCAAAAATACCTCCGGATCCCTCAGATGAAATACCGGACGAGCCTACGGTTGATAAGCTTTGGGTTCCTGCTTCATAGCCAGATTGCTTAACTCCTTTCTCAGTGGGTTTTCCGCTATTAATATTAGGATATTTTTCTTTAAACACACCTGTCATTTCAATAATAGTCAGTGAAGAAAAATCGTGTTTTTTACTATCCAGGTAATCTTCTAGCGATAAAGGGATAACAAAAGACTCTTCTCTTTCTATGGGATATTGGGTTCTAGTTGGGGTATAACTGCTATTGAATATTTTTGATCCCCCAGCCTTCAATCCATGGACTGTATGGGTTGTACAATTGCTTGAACTTAAGTCATAGACGTCGATTACATGACCGTAGTTTTTTGTCGCTTCCCCCGCATTTTGGGGTAGCCATGTTGGTTTTGTGCCATTTATCCATAATGAATAGAAATGTTGATATGTTTTTTCAACATCTGCATCGTTGATTGAAAAAACACGAGCATTCATTTTGTACAGCTCATGCCTAAAATAATTTCTAGCATCCTCACCTTGTAAATATATAAGAATACCATCGCCAGCGACGCCAGCAGTACCTGTACGCCCAAATCGACCATAAGTAAAAACGTGAATATGGTTATCTTTGTGAATTGAAATATAAGAGTGTCCTGCCTCTACTCTTTCAGTCCAAACGTAGACTCCATCCGATAGCTGCTCATCAGCTCTATCACACACTCCTATAGCATACTCATTATATGTAGATTGCGAACTATTAAAGTGTTGGTGCGGAGCTATAGGTTTATCTTGTACTACAAGATTATATGCGCGAGACATCGGCTCATCTTCTTTACTGTAGCAATCAGTGATGGAGTTTATCAGTCTTGCTTTACACGGACAGGAGCTAAAGCTATCCAGTGTTCCAGCCATCATTCTACCATTACCCCATACGTTGCTAACACCACCCAGTATGTTGTATGTTCCCGAGTGTTTGCCACAGGTTACTATGTCTCCTTGACGTGCAGCAGACCTTCCATAAAATTGAAAGGTATCATCACCCGTTAAAATCTGACCGCCACAGGTTGTTTTATCGCCAACTCGTAAAAAATATCCTATAGCCATATCTGTCCATAAACGTAATTGAACTTAAGTTAAATATTATTGTTGACCAGCGTTAAGGTATTGACAAGTTATTTTTAACAATTACTAAGGGTTACAATAGATAAGAGTAGAGTATTGACGTTATTAATAATATCCAATGAAAATGATAAAGATGCTATTATGGCAACAGCTTATGTAAGAGGGGGGATGGTGTTAATTAATCTAGTTTTCAAACCCCAAACTACTGAGTATAAATTTAAGTATACAAAAAATTATTTATAAATTTATATTAAATAAAAAAATGCATTGAATGTTAAGATCGAGCCTGGCCTCCGCACCAAAAATTAGACGCTAAGAGCGTCTTTTTTATATTTAGCCTAAACCCTATTATTGATTTTGAGTCTATTTTTGATATTCAAAAGTACCATCCCATTCGGGCAGTTCAGCAGGAGGAAGAGGGACAATTTTATCAATATCGGAAAATTTGGCGTTGGGGTATTCATCTCTTTCGTCATTAATCAAAGCATAACGACGAGACCGTTCTAAGTCGATTTTCTGTCCTAAATAATCCAAGCTATTATTAGGATCACTCGTTTTAAATGCTCCTGATAAATTATAAGCACTTTGAGAATCTCCTTGTTTAACTGTCTCTTGATAATAAAATAAAGCTTGCGAGTAATTTTCATCAACAACCAAATAGTTCATCGCTAAACGAAAAGAGGCTTTACTAAAACCTTGACGAGATGCACGATCCAACATCGCACGCCCTAAATCTAGGCGATATAATTCAGGCACTCGAATATTTATAAAATTTTGCCCTATTACATATTGTCCTTCGGGATCCTCCATCACGGCAGCTTTTAACATATACTAAATGCGGCTCCTTTATCCTGCTCTACACCATATCCTCTTTCTAAATAAGTCTCCATAATGTAATAATCAAAAGGAATATTCATTTGAATTAAGCGCTCGACTAACTCGATAACTTCATCCGTTCGATATTTACCAACGGAAGGATCAATATCCCCTTCAGTTATCATAACTTGCAAATTACCTATCGCTTTGTAATGGTCTTTTTCAGCGGCTTGGCGAAAAGCTGCGCTATTTGATTAAAATTGGGATTATCCTGTTCGCTTAATTGCACCGCCTGTTTAAACCAATTGTCTGCTTGCGGATCTAATGGCAGAAAAACATCATCCACCATTAATACTTTGCTATGAACATAAGTCGGTTGCCAAAGAGATTTTTGAGTTATATCTGGATTAGTCGACACTAACGTACAAATAATCGTATTTAAGTCCGGTATTTTTTTTTCTATCATTTCATTTTTTTATCTTCAGATAATTTGTCTTTCTTAAAAAAATTAGGAGACAAATCAGGGTACTTTAATTCTTTTAGCATATCGTAAGTCGTAAAACTCCCCACTTTCATTTCTTCAAGTGCCGTGGTATTTGTCATCACAAATAAATACAGGGGTAAATGATATCCTTCTGCTTTTCTCTTTTTTACCGCCTCTGTTAATGTTGTTACAAGAGGTGAATAACGGAAATATTGATTTTCCATATAAATATAATTGCGGGCAGTCGATATTGCTTCTATACCAACTATTGTTTTAATACCATTGGATTAAAAACGACTATTTTTTTATCCTTAGTAACACCACATGGCATAAAACCTTTTTTAAATATGGAGAATATTTCTTCTAATTTAGAACTCTCATTAAAAGAAAATAAATATCGATAAATACTAGCCATACTTAGCATATGATGACACTCATCACTAACTTCTTCTAAAAATGAATCATATTCGATATTATCAGCTAATCCTTGCTCCTTTCTCATGAGATATAATTTTCTTTTCCTAATATTTTCCTTTACATAGTCTTCAGTTGACAGCTTTGTTCTGCCAAGAATATTTTTATCTGCCTTTTTATAATCTTCATGAAGGTAAAATTCAGATATGAGATCAGAAAAAAAATCGCTCCAAATTGCATATGGACTTGAAACATTTTGATCAAAAAGGAGTTTTATAGCATTTTCTTTATCTTCTATAATTTCATATCCTTCTAATTTATCAGAAGATCCAGAAAGAAAATTAGAGCTTTTTAAAAAAAGCATTGGCTCCATATAAAAATCTATTGTTTCATGCATTGATATCACCCTAATATTTTACTCCAACAATCAAACACTCTTTGCCTTCCTATTTGGCTAACATCCTTACCAAATATTTTTGTGTTATACATATCTTTAGATCTAATTATATTCCCATCCATTATGCCTTTTTAGCTATATCTTGTATGTTAGCTACTTGTTGCGATATAACTTCTTTAGATGGTTTAAGATCTATTCTATCTAAAGCATTTCTAATCGCATCTGTGTATCCGTGATGGTTGCCTTGGTGCCTTGCCATTGCACTAACACCATTGTCAGCTTTCCTCAAGTCAAGAATATGCCGTTGGCAGCAACATCAATACCATATTCAATTTTTATCAAAGCAGGATGATTTACCAATTCCTTCGGTATAACCTTGCTCGGTGACTAATATGACCGCCTCTTGCTTAAACTCAGTGGTATAAATATTGTTTGTTTGTTTTTTCATTTAGCACCTAAATAATTGGATTAGATTCCATTATTAAAGTGATCTGCTTTATTAAAACAGATCACTCACTGTATCAAGCTAAAGAAGAACAGAAAAAGAATTTAATACATTCGACAAGCTTCTCTGTGATGGCCTCGCGACTAATAAAAAGTGGTCAGAAGGAGATAGCTGTCGAGCCCTTAAAAGTCTTTAGGGCAACGGAAGTGGGCTGAACTGAAAACTTACATTATCCTAGATCCATTAAAGGTATAGATACGACAGGAAGTTTTGATATTGTGACACAATTATAACAATGCGTGACAGCTATTGTGCGCAATACAACACAGTGAAGCTTAATTGATTATAACTCTACTTATAATATAGCTAGCCAATTCACACTACTCAGTTAGTGAATAGTACAAACCCACCTGTGATTATGAAAAGCTTATCAGAGAGAATAAATTTACTTTTTTTCTATTATTGTTTAATACATATCGAATTAAGATAATAAATGGTTATGAAGGAAATATAGATCATATTATTTATGCAAAGTATAAAAAACAATTACGTTCTTATTCTAAAAATAAGTATTTATCAGATATTCTATTTTTGGTGTTTATTTTTATAACATCAAGATAATGAACTTCATTTAATAAAAATAGATTGATTTAAGTGAGGTTCAATATATTAAATTGAGTTATGTATATCAATGTTAATTGTGAATAAGATGTGTTTTTGCTACCTTTTTTTAACAATTAACATTCTGTTATCTGAAAAAAAGAGATTGCAAATGGTTAGGTAATTATACTTAATTTAATCATACGTAAAAATATAACCATACAATTATGTCGGTGTTCTATTTTAGATAGATGAATAAAGACTTAATGATGAGGTTTATTAGATAATAATTCTAAAATTATTTTTTTGATTTAAGTCGTTATCTGGGTTGGTGATATTAAATGTAATTATTGACATATATCCACCGCGCATTTTGTTTACTATTTGTTTCAAATATGTTTGTGAAATTAAATATGTGTGTGTTTTACGTGTTTTACGTGTAATTTTGCTGTTTCTTATTGAATATCAATGACCAAGAATAGTCTTAATTTCTAGTAAATAATGCCGTTTTTAATCCTAATACGAGTATTAATAAATTAATCCTTCGTTCATATACAGATTATCCTAATTCGCTTTTTAGTTTATTGCACTTTTTATTAATCGTTTTTTGATGTTATTTGATCTTTTATTCCTATATTTCATTAAAAATCATTACTATTATTTATTTAATCTTAAGTTCTTTTACAAATTGAAAATAAATATTTCAAGTTATAGTATGTGCGTAACGAAATTTGGTGGAGTAATTAAAAATATAAATTAATTATTCCATTAATAATATCTAGGTAATTAGATTAAGTTTTTTAAACATCTTAATCTAATAAAGATAAGCTCTACTATTTTAAAAAAATGACGTTAGTCAGATATTAACTTACTTTTGAGGTATACATAATGACATTTAAGAAATTAAGCATCGTTGGCGCTGCAGTTGCATTATCTTTAGCATCATTCGGTTCTATTGCTGATAATAATGGCGTAGTTAACTTCGTTGGTTCAGTTGTTGATTCTCCATGTAACATCGCAGACGAAAGTTTAAATCAAACAGTTAAATTTGGTGAAATTTCTCGTGTGTTCTTAGAGCAAGGTAATGAAAGAGAAAGAGCATTCACTATTAAATTAGAACAATGTAACTTCGACAAATTCAAAAAAGACGAAAATGGCGAGTGGTTACCTGTTAAAACTATGAAAATCCAATTTGACGGACGTTCATATGCAGATGCAACAAATACACTGTTAGCAACTGACAGAACTAAAGCTAACAACGTTGGTATCGCTATCGATACTTACAAATTTGGTGAAGCTTCTGATATCTTAGCTAAAATGCGTAACAAACAAGGTACTAACGTACTTGAATTTACTGCTTTAGCTAAAGCTGTTGATGCATCTAAAGAAGTTAAAGAAGGCGAATTCTCTGCTATCGCTGACTTCCGTATTTCATACGAATAATGCACCAATATATGTATAGGGGATTTTCCCCTATACATATTTAAATAATGGTAATGAGATGATGAAATTTAATAAAAATAAGTATCTGACTATTTTAAATACGATGGGAGTACTATTTTTTGTATCATCAGTCTCTTTTGCTTTTGATGACGTGGTAAAACCCAAAGTTCTCAAAGGTAATGCATCATTAGTTGGCTCAATTATAGCATCGCCTTGCTCTATTGAAATGGAAGATCGTTACCAATATATCCAATTTGGAGATATATCGTTATCTGCTATTGATAATAAAGTAAAGAGAGAAAATTTAAGAAAGAAATTTTATATAAGATTATCGAGTTGTGTTAGTCAATATAGTGATACAGATAAGAAAGCATTAAATATTCAATTTAATGGGTTAGAAGCTAATAATGATTCTATATTTTCGATGTCTGGAAGCTCTAATGGATTAGGTTTTTATATTTTAGATGAAGATGAGAATATAATTACCCCTAATAAGCCTTATTATATTGATCATCTTATATATCATACTAAAGATGCAAAAAGAGAACCTATATTAAATTATCAAATTGAACTTGCTTTTACTAATCAAATAATAGAAGCAGGAAAACACTCTGCATTTGTGTATTTTTCAATCGATTATAAATAGATAATAAATTTATTTTTTTGATCACATTATCACGGTGAATGAATATGCTAATTTCAAAAAATATGGCAAAAGTAGTTTTATTACTCACAATGTCACCGTGCTTCTATGCTTATTCTGTCGAATTTAATACAGATATTCTTGATGCTTCCGATGCTGCAAATATTGATATCAGCCAATTTAATAGTGCTGGTTATATTATGCCAGGGGATTACCATCTTACCATTTTTAGTAATGGTGAAAGGATCGGTCCTAGTCAAAAAGTCTCTGTTTATCCAATTGAAAAAACAGCATCTTCAGAAAATATATTTAATACTGTCTGTGTACCTAGTAATAATCTTGAAAAATTAGGGTTAACAGAAGAAGCAGAAAAAAAAGTTCTAACACACCATGATGGCCAATGTTTAGATCTATCCCCATTAACCGGGACAAATTTAACATTTGACTTGCCTGCACTCGCGCTTAAATTAACGGTTCCACAAACGTGGTTACAATATTCAGATCCTTCATGGGTACCTCCTTCGCGTTGGGAAGAAGGTATTGTAGGTGCATTTATTGATTACACGTTATCACTCAGCGGTGCTAAATATAATTCAGGTTCTAAATCTGTTTATGCATCTATGAATGGTACCAGTGGTTTTAATATGGGCGTTTGGCGTTTTCGTAGTGACTATAGTATGAGTTACCAAAAAGAAAACGGCGGAAATAGCAGTGATAAACATGAATCACATAATTTTGATTTCAATCGTTTCTATGCTTATCGTTCTATTAAAGCGTTGGCTGCGACATTAACTGTCGGTGAAAACTACTTTTATTCACAATTATTTGATGCTTGGCAATACACTGGTATCACCTTAGAAAGTGACGATCGCATGTTACCACCTAAGTTGGTGGGCTATGCGCCAGAAATTGTTGGTGTAGCAAAAACAAATGCGACCATTATTGTTAAAAGCCAAGATCGTATTATTTTAGAAACAACGGTTCCACCTGGACCATTTAGAATTCAGACTTTGGATAGCTCTATCCAAGGGCAACTAGATGTCACAATTCGTGAAGATAATGGTGAAGAACGTAAGTTTACTATTTCTACTGCAACACTGCCTTACTTAACTCGCCCTGGGCAAATCCGCTATAAATTAGTGGGGGGGAAATCACGTTATGAAGATCATAGATTAACGGGTGATACTGCAATTGGTGGTGAAATTTCCTATGGTGTGAGTAATGCATGGAGCTTATATGGTGGTAGCCAATTATCTCAACACTATCAATCTGTTGCGGTTGGTGTTGGGCGTGACCTTTCTATGTTTGGTGCGCTCTCTTTTGATATCAACCAATCATTTGCCAAATTATCAGAGAGTGATAAACAAGGTCGTTCATATCGTGTGAACTACTCGAAATCATTTGATGAAGTAAAAACCAATATTACCTTTGCTGGTTATCGTTTTACGGATGAAGACTATCGTACCTTAAGTCAAGCTATGGAAGAGCGAAGAACTGGGCAGGATGCTTATTCTCCAAAAGAAAGTTACCAAATTTATTTAAATAAATATTTTGATAATTTTTCATTATCACTTAATTATCAACATAATACTTTCTGGAATAGTCGCTCTCAAACGCAATATGGTATTTATGCAAATACGCGATTCTCTTTATCTAAAGTGAAGATCCGCGATATTAACTTAACACTTTCAGCTTTTCGCTCTCAGCGTGAAGGCGTGAATGATGATACGCTAAGTTTGTATGTATCTGTGCCTTTCGATCAAGGTGGCAACCTGACTTTCTCTGAACAATATACAAAAACAGATGGAAAAGGACGCTACAACCATAACGTGGGCTATAGTGGATATGATGAAGGTTTAAGCTACAGTATGAATGCAGGCTTAACACATGGAAAAGAAGTCGATTCAGAATCTTCATTTAGTGGTTATGTCAGTAAAGATATGAGTCTTGCAAACCTTGCAGCAAGTGCAAGTTATGTACCTAGTCAATATAAGAGTTTAAGCGGAACACTTTCAGGTGGTTTAACAGGAACATCTCATGGTTTGGTGCTTCATCAACCTGCTTATGGGGATACACGCTTACTTATTGAAACTCCGGGAATAGCGGATGTTCCGATTGAAGGTGAATCAGTAAAAACTAACGCATTTGGATTAGCTGTTATACCTAGTGTTACTAGTTTCCGTAGTTCATCAGCAGCGATTGATGTGAGTGCATTACCGGATAACTATGATGCTATTGATACGATGACAGATGTCACTTTAACAAGAGGTGCAATTGGTTATCGTCAAATGAAAGTAATTAAAGGCTATAAGCTATTTGCCACAGTTAAGATGAGTGATGGTAAACATCCACCATTTGGGGCAAGTATTCGTAATAAAGATAATGTGGAATTAGGTATTGTTGGAGACGAAGGTATAGCTTGGGTAGTTGGTGTTGCTGAAAATGAAGAACTGGGCGTCTTCTGGGGAAATGAAAAGCGTTGCACCATTAATTTACCTGAAACCATTGATCCAAAAACACAAATGCTATTAATGCCATGTAAGTGATGCTAATAAGGTTAACCGTAAATGAAAAAAGAATTTAATAAAACTGTTATTTCCACTCTTTTCATCTCATTAATGGGGATCTCTAGTGTTGCTCAAAGTGCAGTAACACTAGATAGAACGAGAGTGATTTTTCCTGGAACTGAAAAATCGATTAACATTACTATTCGTAATGATAATCCAACGCTTCCTTATTTAGCACAAACATGGATTGATGATGCTAATGAGAAAAAATTAACAACAGGACCATTAATTGCGACGCCGCCGATCCAGCGTCTAGATCCTAAATCATCAAGTATCGTACAAATTAGTACGACACCTTCTATCGCATCATTACCAAAAGATAGAGAGACTGTTTTTTACTATAACTTACGTGAAGTTCCACCTAAATCTGAAGAAGCGAACGTTTTACAAATTGCATTACAAAGTCGAGTAAAATTGTTTTATCGTCCGGCAGAAATTCTGTCCCAAGCAGACAGCATGTGGTTCCATAGTGTGACATTAACACCGTCAGCGAAAGGGTATACCGTGAATAACGTGACACCTTTTTATTTAACTGTGATTGGATTGGCTTCAACACAAAAAGCATCTGAAACAGGTGCCTTTAGCGTTGTGATGATCCCTCCTAAATCAGATCATGAATTCGCTGTACCTAAAACGAATGTTCCCTATATGACCATTATTAATGATTACGGCGGAAAACCGACGCTGCAATTTAAGTGTGAACAAGCTAAATGCACAGTAGCAAAAGAAATGTAACATAAGGAATAGAATATGAATTCCCAGAAATTTCGTTATCTAAAAAATAGCTGTTTATCTATGATAATTTTATTATCTGGGAGTTATGCCTATGCCAAAATAATTACTATTGAAACAAAACCTTTATTAAATTCTACTGAGACGATAGAAAGCGCATATAATAATAAAAGCAGTGGTTATATTTATGTCACTGCTAATCTTGTCAGTTCGCCTTGTGATTTTATTGACTACAAAATAAAAAGTTATCGTCCAAAAAATAAATTTCTAAGTTATGACGCTTTTTTAATTACAGCGAATTTATCTGAATGTGGTATGGGTAATTCTTTTTCTCCACAGACTGTTAAAAATATGACGGCACCGACACCGATTAATTTATCTTTTATTGAGTATGATCGTGTTTTATCAAAGCATAAATTTTCATTACAAAATGGTAGAAATGCATTGCAATTTGAAGCGCGAGAATTAGGTGCTCATAGCTATCTGATGGAGATATATTATGAATAAATTGATTTATCTACTATTGCCATTATGTAGCCTCTCCACTTATAGCTATGCAGGTGGTTCATTAGATATTTCTTTTATGGGAAATCTAGTTTCTACAGGATGTAAGCTCCCTGAATCGCCTTATAACTTAGAGGTTCAGCTTAATAAAATTAGTAGTAAATATCTTTATGAATATGGACGTTCTCAACCTGTCGATTTTTCTATACCCATTGTTGATTGTTATGTGAGTGATTTAAATAAAACAATTTCAATAAAATTAAATAGTAATACTCTTGTAACAGATAAAGGTATTAGCTATTTAAAAACAGAAGGTGGCTCTAATGTTTTATTAGGTCTACTGGATAACAATGATACAGTCATTAAATTTAATGAAAAAATTGATATGGCTCGTGTTTTAGTGACAGGTCAAAATGAGCAAAATTTATTGAATTTTAAGGTTTATGCACGTCCACCTGTTACAGGGGATTTAAAAGAAGGTGCATTTTCATCGACCATTACATTTAATATTGATTATCAATAGGAGGCGATAATGAAAAAAATAATACTAGCGCTAACTATTGGCTTATTATATGTACCTATTTCATCGGCTGAAATCCATATTACAGTTAATGCGACACTAATTAATCCTGCATGTACAGTGACGGATGCTAAAGGAGCCAAAGAGCTATTTATTGATTTTCAAAATGTGGATGTTAACGCAATAGTAAAAACACCACCAAAAACCTTTGATGTATTAATTAAAGATTGTAACTTAAATAAAATGATGAATTTATATCTTTCTCCTAAAGATAATGGTTATTTTTCTTATAATGGTGTTGATGTATTAGCCACAACAACAGATCAATTAGGAATTGAATTTTCTGATATTACCAGTGGTAAACGTAAAATTAATGTTCAGCGTTATGAACGTATTACACCAATTCTTAGTAGCAGTAATTCAGGGAAAATATCACTAAGCACTCAGTTAGTATCAAATCGATCTGGCACACAGCTTAAAATGGGACCTTTTACAGCTAATGTTTCGTTATTAGTTGATTATAATTAGAGGCTAGTATGAAAAATTATTTATTTTTTTTAAAAAAATATAAAACATTATATTTGAGTGCTGTTTTAGGTGCTAGTTTTTCTATTCCATTTAACAGTATTGCGGCAGATGCGGTTGTTTATACAGATACAATAACTTCTAGTGCTGATGGGTATACAATCGATTTAACTGCTAATAATGCTAAAATCTCAAAAACACCCACTATTGCGTCAAATGGTGATTTTTTCTATCAAGTGGGTAATACTTATAAAATAGAAAAAGGTGCTTCTCAAGTTCGATTTTCAGGAATGGTAAAGTGCCATGGTGATTTCTCTAAAGTGTTTCCTGGGGCAAAAACTAAAAGCTGGACTCCTTTTCATAGAATATTTACTTATTCACCACAAGCTCCATTTTTAATTAATAATCAAGCGACATTTCAATTAAGCTATAATACTTTTGCTACAATTAAACCAGAAGCACCCATATTAAATAATTGGAGTAGTGAAACTAATTCTACGGCGGTTCACTGTAGAAATGAGTTTAATAAATCTACAACTAAAAAAATTGATTCTTTTCGCTATCAATTCCCGTTTTATATAACAATTTATATTAAAAAAAGAAATATTGATGGTGTGACTGTTATTCCAAGCTCTGAATTTGCTGCCTATACTAGGGCTTGGACAAATTTATCCGACCTGTCTCTAGCTAAAGGAGTATTACCTCAATCCATGCCAATTAGCAGTACATCGGCACCAATGAGGTTACTTGGAGCTACATTGATATCACCAGCAGAATGTCGAACTGATGTAGGTTATAACTTGGTTATTAATCACGGTGTATTAAATGCTGAAAAGTATGAAAGCCGAGTTGTTAGACCAATTAATTTCTCTTGTGATCACGTTGTTCCAACCCCTGTTGAATTTGAACTATTTTATACCAAAGATGGTGATCCTCAACAACGTTTACCTTTAAAAGTCGATGGTACAAATAGAACTATCTATAGCAAAATTCAAATGATTGATGCTGAGACAGGTAATCGAGGACAAAAATTTACTTCTAGAGTTGGACAATATAAGCAGATCCAAATAGAAAGTATTTTAAAAGGAACAAATGCTAGTGGAGGTAATTATAGTGGTACAGCCGTATTAATAGCTGCTTATCCTTAATTCTTTCTTATTTATTTAAAAAACGCTATTAAATTTAATAGCGTTTTTTTTTGTTTAAAGATAGTGGGTTATTTAATTATCAAAGACTTTTTAATTAAACTCTAATACAAAGTTTGCAGAGGCACTAAGTTTGCCGGGTTTTATCTCATCACCATAACGATAATATTCAGCTTTTAATGGAACACTATTGATCCCACTGGTTAAATCAGCCAGTTTTACAAACTGATTATTAATTAATACCGTATTATCATTTAAAGGGGATGAAACTACAAAGCCTATGCCTTTAGCATTATTCCTATCACCTTCATTATCGGGTTTGATAATCGTTTTTTGTCCATCATAACTGGTGGTGTTGTGTGCCATCAGTTTAATTTTAGCAGAGCTGTTACCTGTACAGTTTATTCTGAGATGATCTTCTACATACTGATTATCGCGAGGAAAACCGATGTCAGAAAATGCGGTAATAGGCATTTTAGGCAAATTCATTTCAAGATTAGTATTTTCTGCACTACAAGATGTTGGTGCACTAATAATATTTACCGATAGACGATAACTAAAACCAACCGCTGTTGTGCCACCACCTGAATTAAACCGATTAATTAATATAGAGCCAATATATTGAGTCGTAAAACGGTGTGATTTAGGATTATCTTTAGTAGAGTAAACAATTACTGTGGCGTCTCTGGTATTAAGTTTAGGTGCATTAACTGGGATTTCTTGTCCAGGTTGGCTTCTAAATGCAAGACCAGATTGGTTTTCGATTAGAACATAAGCATAATCGTCTAAGCCTACTGTAGGGCCATTGCGTACAACATAATATGCGGGCCTACCATCAATATCTCCATAATATGTTGGCATTACACCACTTGCCTCGCTATATGTTGCATAAGCATAAAACTCAGCACCATCTGGGCAATCCGCAACAGCAACATCAGAGCCATCACGTTTAAATGTAAAACGCGCCACCTCTTGATTTTTTTTGACCATTCCTTTTAGTTCAATTGTGCCACCTCTGGCATCCATTGTGCCGTGTTTAATACCGCCGTTATTAACACAATCTGGTGCCGCATGGCTGTAAAATGAGAGAGAAGATAAACTAAGAATAAAAATTAGAAATAATAATTTATTCATCTTATTTTTTAAATTAGTCATTTTATTTCCTTATTTACACTCAGTATCTAAAATATATAAACCATTAACTGGCGCTTTATTATTAATGTCATAAGTTGCGTGACAGGTTTTCTGCTCACCGTGAATAGTCCATGAAACTTGAATGTTGCCTTGTGGTTTATTGGCAACAAAATAGAGTTGATGGAAGCTTGCTACTAATTGTGTATCATCATTATCAATCACGGCTTTAGCGCCCATTGGAATGGTACTTTTATCCGGTGTTTGTAATGTCAGTAGGAATTTAAATCCTTTTTTAGCATCAAAGTCAGCTAACACTAATGCGCCCTTGGTCGGAATAATATTACTAATAATATTATTTGAAATTTCAGTGTTACTCGGGATCGAATTAGTATTCACGCTAATGCTGTTTTTTTGATAAGGAGACATGCCGGAAACAACCGCTAATCCACTATTGTTTGTTTTGATGGATTGGCCATTAACCACTTCTACACCAGAGGTATCCTTGGTCAATATTAATGCGTTTGTCTGTTGTAATGAGGGCGTAAATACCGCGCCATATTGTGTTGCGACTAATGCTCCACTAATGCCGTAATTAATATTTTGTTTATCTTCTGTGTATGAATATCCTGCATTAACGACAGCATTTTGTGCTTTATAAGAGCCATTTAAACCACCACTATAATTAACACCTTTATTGCCATATCCTTGGTAAACATCCCAATTGGCTTGGTTTTTGTCACCATAGGTTCCGCTTAGACGTGCAGTTTGTAAGACTTGGTTATCATTATTAGTCGAAATACCGTAATTAGCCCAAATGTAGTTTTCATTCCATGAAAATGGAATACTAACATTCATACTTAAATCATGACTGTTTTTATTTTTATCGTTATAGCGACTGCCATCATAATAAGTGTAATAAACGCTATAGTTAACTTTATTTATAGAGCTATTAATACCTGCATTATAAGAGTGAACAGTTTTACCATCGACATACTTATAAATAACAGAGTTTAAATTAATTGAAGCACTATTAGAAAATAAAGGCTGATTAATGGAGAATGTATATTCATTTTTTAATCCATTATTGGGATTATATTTTGTGTCCTTGTGTTCCATTGCTTGGGTAAAATTAAGAAAGTTGGCATCGAAATGACGATAGCCGACTAACGAAAGCGTTGTATCTGTAACTGATATATTTTTAGAATAATTTACTCTAACGGCATTACCATGTAATGCATCATTGCCATGATTAGTGGAAGATTGGGCGTAGAGTAAATCGGTCGTGATTGCACCATAGCTACCTAAATTTACGCCTGTACCGACACCAACAGATTGATATTTTTCACCAATAAGTACACCACCATAAAGGGTAACGTAATCGGTTAAACCATAGAAAGCTTCGGTTTGGACAACATAAGCACCATTACCGCTATTGTTACCGTCATATTTACCAGTCGAAAAGCTATATTTTATTTCGCCTTTTCGTTCAAGATTGGCAATAGAAGAAAAGGGGACTATGAAATTTTTCTCAGAACCATCAGCTTCAGTAACGCTAACATGTAAATCTCCACCACTGTTCATCGGATAATAATCAGTGATATTAAAAGGCCCCGCAGGTACACTGCGTTTATAAATAACTTGGCCATTTTGGGTAATAGTAACTATAGATTCTGAATTGGCAATACCAGAAACACTCGGTGCATAAGTTCTATTTTGTGTCGGTGTCATTAATCTATCAGTAACTAATTTAATACCTCTAAATTTTACTGAATCAAACAGTTGTGAAGAAGAATAAAGATCACCAATCATTAATTCACTATTAATACTGGTGATTGCTCTAGAAATCACATTACTTAGCGTATTCCATTTTTTATCGCCATTCTCATTCTTTGTCCAGGTTGAATAGTTATTAAAGCGCCAAGGCCCTAAGTTAACTTGAGTTTGAATATTGCCATAATAACTGTCTGTTGTATTACCATGAGTACGGCTATTGAATGAAGATAAGGCATAGTTAACTAATAATGCAGGAATACCTGAATCCCAATTTTTTATTTCATTTTCTTTTAATCTGTCTTCGTTAACATATAACTGTGGTATTGTTAAAATATATTTTTTTCTATTTAAATCAAGATAGCCACTGGCATTGTTAATATCGTTGAGATTAATAAAATCATTATTTTTGTTTTTATTAATCACATCATAAGGGAGATCAATACCTGCGTTATACCATTCTTCAGCGGAAAGACGAGGTGCTAATATTTTATTACCATTCTCATCTTCCATGAGAATAAAATCAAAATCACGAGTTAATACGCGATTTTTATTCACAAAAAGTGTTACGGTATAACGATCGGGAGCAATACTATTTTCTCTAAAGACATTAAGATCTTCATTGGTAACTTGCTGTGTATTTCCTTCAATATTTAATAAATTAGCAGGATAATAATCGTTTGCAGATGTATTAAAAGAAGCGAATAAAACGCCAACAATAAATAAATTGAGTGGCGATTTATTTAAATAATTATCCATTGTCTTTTTCATATTGAATAATATCTCTTATTATAATGAGAATTCCACTGGAAGGCTTTTTCCAAAATCATCGATATAAAATAATTCTATTTTCTTATTGTTCGAAAGTGTTTTACCTACATTAATCGTTGTTTCTGATTTTGGTAAAAGAAAACTAGGTGTGTTTTCAATCTCTTTACCATCGATTATTAGCTTTCCAATATTAATAAAATAAGGTGATTTATTGGATACTACGAGGTTTTCATTTTTCACATTCCAATTTAATGCTTTTATTTCTTTATCAATATTTGCATTTTTAAGAGATTGAGGTCTGTAGATTAATTTAATTCTATTAGTCATAGAATAGCGAAGTACATTCTCTAAGTTCTCATTACTTGGTGCGACAAATTTAACATTGATCCAATACATAGATTCAATATCATTAGGTAAGGTGGTATTTTTAGTAACTTGTAATGTGTTTTTTTGTTGAGCCATTAATTTAATTAATGGTGGTGTAATAACAAAATCTTGTGTAAGTTTTCCATTAAGATCTTCGACCCAAGATTGTAATAAATAATTAGTATTCTTATCGCTATTAAATGCAACAAATCCTTCATTATTATTACTTTCATTGTAAACAACTCGTGTTGTTTCTAAACCAAATCCAGCAAAGCTAGATGTGATTGAACTAAATATTAAGCCTAGTCCTAACAGCGTTTTTTTTAATATCATTGATAAGTACCTCTTTAATTGAGGCAGGCTAATATAATAATTAACCTGCATTTATTTATTATTGATAAGTCAAAGTATAATTTAATGTTGCATCAGCACGACCAGCTTCAACGTCATTATCAGTGCTGACATATTTGGCAATAAAAGATAATGTTTTAGATTTAAGATCGCCATTATCTTTAATTTCATATTCTTCAGTAAGATTAATATGGTAAGGATCATCTAAATCATCATGATCATAAATATGAATACCAACATTTTTTGCGGTGTTAGGATCATTAGGATTATCTAATGCTAAAATTTGATTAGAACTACTATCTGTTTTACCCTCTAGTTTTAATTTAACTTTACCTTGAGGTGGACAGTTAATTAAAGAGATATCTAATTGACCATTACCGCCAGTTCCGCCCACTTCGCTACCGGCATCGTCAAATTCACTGGTAGCATAGCGCCCCATATTGACGTTACCGTCAGAACCAGTGCCATTTATATCAATGGTGCAAGTTGATGCGTAAATTAAACCAGTAAAAGAAATTTGTCCTGTTTGCTCTTCAGCAGAAACTGTTGCACTTGCCGTTATTGCTGAGATAACGAAAGCCATTGGAAGTAGTTTTTTTGTTAAAATAGGCATTATTGACCCCTAGTGATTGATATAAATAGTGTTTAATTAGTCATATTAAGTGCTATTTACTCTAAGATTAGTTTGTCCTTATTGCTCATAAGTTAACTAAAAGCACCAGTAGATATAAGCAATTCAAAAAGATGGTTCTAATAGAAATATAACCTTAGATAAAATAGCTTTTAGTATTAATCATAAAATTCACAATCAACTCTTATTACTTTGCTTTTTATAATTAATACTAAATCTGGATGTAGAAAATAACTTCAATTTTTGTACAGGTGGATTCTATGTAGTTTATTTAATTATGTCTCATGTACAGTGTTACAAAGTTTTCTTATGTAATTTAGAAAAAACATTAATAAGATAATAAAAATAAAATTATTTATTCTTATTTTTCATATGGTTGGTTTTTTATGTGATGTAAGGAAGAAAGGGAGATAGTTTAAATTTACTTTATGGAAAATATATTTTGTTACAAATAGCATTAATATTAAAATATCATGATGACAATACTTTATAAAAGGTAGTCATTAAAAGAAGAGTTTCTAATAATCTAGATAGAATAATTAGTAGAAATAATTGTTATTAAATCTTTCATTTTTATTTAAATCTTTTGATTAAATTTAAAAGTATTTAAAATTTCATCTTAAATACTTTTTATCGTATTTTCATTTTCCTATATAAAGTGGCAATGCTTATTCCTAAGATTTCTGCCGCTTTCTTTTTTCCTTCCAATGTTGTTCCCGTTTTTTCTAATATGCTCATAATGGTTTGATACTCTGATGTTAAGCTTTTAGTTTTGAGAAGTTCTTGTGTGTTTAAAGATTGAGTTTGATGTTCGTGGGGGGGATTAGTCTTGGTATAGACACGACTAAAATTTTCTTTTTCTAAAATATCACCATGAGAAGTCTCTAACAGGTAAGGCGGAAGGTGGCTGAGATTTAAATCGACGGTATCGCCTTGCATAACATACATATATTCAATCACATTGCGTAACTCGCGAATATTACCCGGCCAATCATAGGAATATAAGTAGTTAATAATAACATTGGGGATCTTCGTGGAGGGCCTTTGATAGGTTAAAGCCAGATCATCAGCAAAGAATTGTGCTAGCTCTGCAATATCTTCTCTGTGATCACGTAATGCTGGTGTATGGATCGGAACAACATTGAGACGATAAAATAGATCTTCACGAAATTGGCCTTTATTTACCATTTCACGCAGATCTTTGTTTGTGGCGGCAATAATACGCACATCAATATTAATTAGATTATTAGAGCCAACACGGGTAATGCTTTTTTCTTGAAGTACGCGTAAAAGTTTGGCTTGTAAATGTAAAGGCATATCACCAATTTCATCAAGAAATAGGCTACCACCATGAGCTAATTCAAATTTACCAATACGTCCTTTTGGATCAGCACCACTAAAGGCGCCACGTACATAACCAAAAAGCTCACTTTCTAAGAGTTGTTCAGGAATGGCTGCACAGTTAATAGTAATAAAGGGCTGCTTTGTGCGTAGGCTTTGTTGATGAATAGTATAAGCGACCACTTCTTTACCTGAGCCACTTTCTCCTGTGATAAGCACACTAGCATGACTTACGGCAACTTTACTTAACATACTTTTTAAGTGAAGCATGTTTTGTGAATTGCCAATTAAAGGAGAGTGGGGGTTTTCATCAACGGAAAGGGTATTTACCTGCGTCATATAATCACGAGCATCATGAAAGATAACCATGGTAAGTTGGTCATTATCAACCGATGAAAAGGTGATTTTTTTACACAGAACGTGATAGCGTTGCTGGTTTAATATCAGCCACGCTTCTTCATCACCATAAAGGATATCGCCCGTCATATCGATATCAAGAGACTGACCAATAAGCTCACAATCAAAAAAACGCAAAGCAGAAAGATTGGCGTGCCAAATTTTACCTTGGCTATCAATAGCAATTACCCCTCTATCCATCACATCAATTAAATTTCGAAAAGTGCCAAATCGCTCTTGTTCACGAAGCCTTTCAAGGCATTCAAAAATACGGCTTGAGATCATTTCTGAAAACTGTTCGATAAAGGTGATAAAAGCTTGTTTCTGCTTCATCAAAAACATTTTCTGTTCTCGGTTAGAACAGATAATTCCAATTACACCAATAACTTGGTTATTCAGAAAAATAGGGGGCATTAAGATCAAGCTCTTCAGTGCAGGTTAAGCGATTTTGACAGAGTTGACAGAGGCTATTTTCTTTCGGATCTTCAATCAAAATAGTCTTTTGTACTTGCAGCACATGGCGATAAATATGTCCATTATTGGAGACATCTTGATTAAGCATATAACGGTAACGCCCTGTACCTGCAATACGAATTAAATTGTTATCAATAATTTCAACATCAGTGCCAGTGATCCCCGCAATGGCATCGGTATATTTGCTGATTTCATCTTGCAGTGTACTAAGTAATGAGTGCATCACATTCTCACCTTAAAATTATCATTATTGATAATAAATTATCATCATCTATTTTTGATGTTTATTTAATTGTTATTTATCAATTTGTTGCTTTTATTTTGTATAAAGCTCACACAGTTTCTTATTATTGATAATTTATCAGCTAAATAAAACCGTCTAGATCACAGCTTTTCTGTCTCAAGAATTTTCCTCCTTAATCACTAAAACAATAAATATATTTAAAATCAATTAATTATGTTTTTATTGGATGCTTTTTGAGTGAGTTGGCATACATATTGCGATATAGGGAATAACCCTATGTATTCCGATTAATCGCGATATTGGGTTATCGCGAATTTTAAAGTGTGATTAAGAGGTAATTCCATGCAGGAGCAATTGCAGTACCTGATTAACCAAAGTTCATTTACGCGAAAACCAACCGCGGAGCTTGCCCCTTTTCATTATGACGAGTTAGCTAAAGCGTTAGATTTTCACCGAACTATTCCAGGATACGCACCTACACCGTTATTTCATTTACCCCAGTTAGCTAAAACTTTTGGGGTTGGTGAATTATATCTCAAAGATGAATCTTTCCGTTTTGGTTTAAAGGCGTTTAAAGCGTTAGGTGGTGCTTACGCGATGGCGCGCCATATTGCTGATTTCCTCGAAATGGACATAAGTGAATTACCTTATGAAGTAATGATCAGTGATGAGATCAGGAAAAAGTTAAATGGCGTAACTTTTGCGACAACCACTGACGGGAATCATGGACGTGGCGTTGCTTGGATGGCAAGACAGTTAAAGCAAAAAGCAGTGGTCTATATGCCAAAAGGATCATCACAAGAACGTTTGGATGCCATTTTACGAGAAGGTGCAGTCGCTGAAATCGTTGATATGAACTATGACGATGCAGTGAGAATGACGGCGGAAATGGCTGAAAAATATGGCTGGATCGTGGTTCAAGATACTGCATGGGATGGCTATGAAGAGATCCCTCTATGGATCATGCAAGGCTATGGCACTTTAATGCTGGAATCTCTCGCGCAATTACATGAAGTACCACCGACGCATATTTTTGTGCAAGCCGGCGTGGGCTCTTTTGCGGGTATGGTGCAAGGCATGGTAACCGCTGCTTATGGCAAACAAGCCCCAAAAGTGATTGTGGCAGAAGCACGTATTGCCGACTGTTTATATCAATCTGCCGTATCAGGAAAAGCGGATGCCATTCCTGTTGGCGGAGATTTGCAAACCGTTATGGCGGGGCTTGCTTGTGGTGAAGCGAATAGTATTGGTTGGAATTTATTACGCGATTATTCAGCGGCATTTTTCTCTTGCCCTGATGCCGTCGCAACTAGGGGAATGCGGATTTTAGGAAACCCTTTACCCGGTGATCCGCACATCATTTCTGGTGAATCTGGCGCTGTGACAACAGGGTTGCTCTCTATTTTAATGCAATCACCGGTTTATCAAAGCGTGAAAGAAGAGCTGGGATTAGATGAAAATGCAAGAGTGCTTGTGATCAGCACTGAAGGTGACACAGATCCTGAGCGTTATCGCGATATCGTGTGGGATGGTGAGTTGCCTAGCTTCAAACAATTTTAAAAAACAAATAAGTCTTTTGGAGTGAAAAAGTATGTTATCAGCAAACCGATTTGATGAAGTTATTAAGAATTGCCAATTATTAATCCAACAAAAAAGCTATTCAGGTGAAGAAGGTAACGTTGTTAAAGTCATAGAAGAGATGATGAAAAGCTATGATTTTGATGATATTCATATTGATAAATACGGCAATATTATTGGTGGGATTATAGGCCAACATCCAGGGAAAACCCTTATTTTTGATGGTCATATCGACACTGTACCGGTAAGTGAGCATGACTGGAAAGAAAAACCTTATGGTGCAGAAATAAAAGACGGCAAGATTTATGGTCGTGGTACTAGTGATATGAAAGGTGCTGTGGCTGCAATGATTTCGGCAATTGGTTTTTATGGCCAAGATAATCAGCGAAATTTTGCTGGCCGTATTTATGTTTCTTGTATTGTGCATGAAGAATGCTTTGAAGGTGTGGCAGCAAGACTGGTTTCAGAGCGCTATAAACCCGATTACGTGGTGATTGGTGAAGCCTCAGAATTAAACCTGAAAATAGGCCAACGAGGTCGAGCCGAAATTGTTGTTGAAACCTTCGGTAAGCCAGCACACTCCGCTAATCCAGATGCGGGGATCAATTCTGTTTATAAAATGGCAAAATTGATCGAGAAGATCAGAGCCTTAACGCCACCAGTTCATCCGATATTAGGAAAAGGGATCTTAGAACTGACGGATATAAAATCCTCACCTTATCCTGGTGCTTCGGTTGTACCCGAATATTGTCGAGCCACTTATGATCGCCGTTTGTTAGTGGGTGAAACTAAAGAACAAGTACTCGCACCATTACAAAAAGCAATTGACGAACTGGCTAATCAAGATGCTGATTTTAAAGCTAAAGTCTCTTATGCCTATGGTACTGAAAAATGTTACACCGGTGCCATTATTGAAGGTGAACGTTTCTTCCCAGGTTGGGTATTAGAAGAGAGTGATCCTTATGTACAAAGCGTTTTAACAGGGCTACATGAGTCGGGCTTTAAACCTACTGTTACACAATACTCTTTCTGTACTAATGGCAGTCATTACGCGGGTGAAGCCGGCATTAAAACTATTGGTTTTGGTCCATCTCGCGAAAATTTGGCGCACACCATTGATGAGTATATCGAAATTGAACAACTAAAAGGTGCAGCAAGCGGTTACTACAGCATTATGAACAGCCTTTATCACCTTTAATTCTTACTAAAATAAATCCTTACTAGAAGAGTATCTGGCGAAATAGCCAGATGCTCTTTGGAGAAATAACAGAATGAAAACAATATTTAAAAATGCCACTGTTATTGATGGAACAGGGGCAAGTGCATTTCAAGCTGATGTCGTGGTTAATGAAGGCAAAATAATAAAAATCGGTCAGTGTGATGCAAAAACAAATGATCAAATAATTGATGCTACTGGAAAGATAGTCTGCCCTGGTTTTATTGATACGCATACTCACTCTGATCTTTCTGCACTACTTAATCCCGCATTATCGGCAAAGATCCGTCAAGGGATCACCACGGAATTGTTAGGGCAAGATGGTGTCGCGTTAGCACCATTGCCAGAACAGTATATTTCTGCATGGCGTAAGAATATTGCAGGATTAGATGGAGATTCTGACAGTATTGATTGGCATTTTAAAAATACTGAAGGTTACTTAGGGATGTTGGAAGCTAGAGGCTCAGCAACTAATCTCGCTTACCTTGTGCCTCATGGCAATATCAGAATGGAAGCAATGGGATTAGAAGGTAATCCCTCTACTCGTGAAGATGTCGCCAAAATGTGCGAGATCTTAGAGCGTGAATTAAAAGCTGGGGCATTTGGTTTATCAACAGGATTGATTTATATGCCTTGCGCCTTTGGCGATACCGCAGAAATGATCGAACTTTGCAAGGTTACCGCGAAGCACAATGGTATTTTTGTGGTTCACCAGCGTAGTGAAGCTGACGATATTATTCAGTCTACTCAAGAGCTTATTGATATCGCTAAAGCATCGGGTGTTTGGTTGCATATCTCTCATATGAAAGTGTGTGGTAAGAAAAACTGGGGATTAATCGATGAAATGCTCGGTATGTTAGAGCAAGCCCAAAAAGAGGGTATTCGTATCTCTTTTGACCAATATCCGTATGTGGCAGGCAGTACCATGCTTGGGGTGATTTTACCGCCTTGGGTTCACGCAGGAGGTACAGAGAAATTATTAGAACGCTTAGCTTCTCCTGAACTGCGTAAAAAGATGATTGAAGATATCGAAAAAGGCATTCCGGGTTGGGATAACTTTATTGATTTCGCAGGATTAGAAAATATTTATGTCACTAGCTCTAAAACAGAAAAAAACCAAGATGCTGTTGGGCTTAGCCTTGTCGAGCTAGGCAAATTGAGAGGTAAAGATCCCTATAACGCAACCTTTGACCTGCTATATGAAGAAGAAAATGCGGTAGGAATGGTGGATTTTTACGGTACAGAAGAGCACGTTATCAAATTCTTATGTCGTCCTGAACAAAACGTCTGTACTGATGGATTAATGGGCGCAGGGAAACCTCATCCCCGTGTATTTGGTGCTTTCCCTCGTGTTTTAGGGAAATACGTCAGAGAAGAAAAATGCCTTACTTGGGAACAAGCTATCCGCAAAATGACCGGTAAACCAGCGGAAGTCCTTCGATTAACCGACAGAGGTTTAATTAAAGAAGGGTATGCGGCAGACATTGTGATGTTTGATCCTGAAACCATTATTGATAAAGGCACGTTTGTTGAACCAAACCAATACCCAGAAGGGATTGATCTGGTGATGGTCAATGGGCGTATTGCTTTAATTAATGGAGTCGAAAGTTACGCCTGTAGCGGTCATGTTTTAAGAGCATAACAACACAATAGCGCTCTTAAACGTTAAATCTTATCTCTGTTTATCACGGTTGTTCTTCAACCGTGATGGTTTCCCCTTACCTGAGGAACAGGAAAATGAGTTCAAATATTATTCCAGATCTTCAACAGAAGAAAACATGGAAAGCTCGTTACACCGTTTTATCTTTGATTTGGTTAGCATGGTTACTTTCATTCTTAGATAGAATGGTGATGAGCGTTTCGTTACCTTTTATTGGGCGTGATCTTAATCTTGATACCACTCAACAAGGCTTAATCATCAGTGCATTCTTTGTCGGTTATGCTGCATTCCAAATACCGGGTGGTTTCTTAGCTGACCGTTTTGGTGCGCGTAAAATTATGGCAATTGGTATCGCTTGGTGGTCAGTATTTACCAGTTTAACGGGGATGGTGTTTACATTACCGTTAATGTTAGCAGTGCGATTCTTATTTGGTATTGGTGAAGGCTGTTTCCCATCCGCTTCTTGGAAAATGATCTCAACTTATTTCCCATCTAAAGAGCGTGGTCGTGCTACTGCAATTCAATCAACAGTAAATACTTTAGGGCCAGCATTAGCCGTCATTGTTGCAGCCAGCATTATCGGCGCTTTTGGCTGGCACATGGTCTTTATTGTCTTAGGTATTCCGGGCTTATTAATTGCCGCAGGTATCTACTTCTTTACTCGTGATAATCCCAAAGATCACCCAAGTATTACTCAGCAAGATCTCGATGAATTAGCGGCAGATGGTACATTAACGGATAAACCTGTTGAAGCCGTACCTTTTAAAGATGTGTTAAAAATGCCCGTATTATGGCAAATGGCAGCGATTTGGTTTCTGTTTGATATTACCTTTTGGGGATTTTCAACTTGGTTACCAAGCTATTTAATTACTGTTCGTGAATTCTCTTTGGCTAAAACCGGGGTAATGGCAGCTATTCCATTCTTATTTGGTGCTGGTGGGACATTATTAGGTGGTTATGTTTCTGATAAATGTAAATCACAGCGTAAATGGTTATATATGGTTACCGCAGTGATTGCAGCAGGCTTCTTATATATGACTTATACCGTTGAAAGTGCGGATATGGCTGTTGTATATCAGTGTATTTCAGCATTATTTATGTTCTTCGCCATGGCAATGTTCTGGGGTATTTTAATGGATACTATCCCAAATAAAATCATGGGCCGTGCTTCGGGAATTGTTAACTTCGGTGGCCAAATGGCGGGTGTTGTTTCTGCTCCCGTTATGGGCTTCTTAATTAAAGCGAGTGGTGGCAGTTATGATAGTGCATTTATGTTTATGATAATTGCATTAGTCGCCTCTGCTGTTGTGACGTTCACTGTTAAAATGAGAAATACACCTGCAGAAATTTAATTAATCAGTATTAATAACGTTTATATTTGAATAAGTGTGATGTTATTAAAATAAATAAGATTAATTAAATAGAATAAATATCTTAACTGTAAGATTTATTTATTAAAATTCACTATACGCTTTATTGATTTTTTAAATTAAAAAATCTTATTGTAGGGTCTTTTTGTCTTAAAAAAAGCCACGATAAAAAAATCGTGGCTTTGCTTTTGTTAGATTAATAACATTATTTGCTTATAAGCACAAAGTCATTACCACTAAAACAGAGTGTAGCATCACCTCTGATCACTCGATGATGAGCAATATGGCGTTGACTATTTAATGAGGCGTGTTGCTTCATCATATAAGCTTCTAAATGCCATGCAATAAGTTGCTTAGCGAGCTTTTTATTAGCGTGCTGACTACGTTCTGATTGCACTTTTACACTAATACCTGTGGCAATATGTGTTGCTCTGACCGCCGATTCTGTTTTGTTAACATGCTGACCACCGGGGCCATTTGAACGCATAGTTTCAAAGACAATTTCTGTGTCGCTAATTTCATCTGGTTGTTCAAAACAAGCAACACCAATAAACCAGTTTTTACGCTTATGTCGTGGTCGTAACGTGCTTGTACATTGCCATTGCACTGAACCTGCCCACTGTTGTGCAATAGCTTGTGCATCACTACCTTCAAGAGAAACTAACGCAGATTTTAAGCCATGACGTGAAGGTTCTTTTTCAAGAACAGTAACGTTCACTTGCTGTTTTGTCGTTGATTTCAAAAAGTAATTTAAGGCTTTTTCAACGGCTAAACAGCACTCTTCAGGACCTTGTGCGGAGGTGAATTGTAATAACATTACGCCATCTCCCCACTTGTTTTATAGGTGATCACGGGTTTTAAACGTGCAATAACTTCGATTAATCCAATGCTGACCATACTTTCAATCACGGTTTCAATTGATTTATAAGATTGTGGTGCTTCTTCATAAATCAGTTGTTTGTTGGCACAAATAATACGGCTACCTAATGCAGTTCGTGAAAGTTGTAAGGGCGTAAAACGGTGTGATAAACGCCCTTTACACTCTGTACGCATCCATTTTCTGCCTGCGCCATGTGGTAATGAATGAAGGCTTAATTCAGACACAATGGGCTTAACAATATAACTGTAGTCACCGCGTGATCCTGGAATAACCACCATATCGTGATGTGCTGGTGTTGCACCTTTTCGATGTAACCAGCCTTGTTGACCATATAACTCACAAGGCTCTACAAGATTATGATTAACATCAGAAATAACTTCACCTTGAGTACGAATTTGGCGCATCATTCTTTCACCAATAAGGCGGCGATTTAGCTTTGCATAATCAAGTGCTTTATTGTGAGCTTGCAAATATTCATTTGCATCTTCGGTGTTAGCAGCCAGTCCTTTATGACCAAACTGTTCTGTATGGGCACGTAAGATAGATTGTCCTAAACCTCTTGAGCCACTGTGGACTAATAGCAATAACTGTTTTTTATTGATACCACTTTCAGCAAAAAGCGTTTCATTGATCACTTGGTCGATTTGTTGGAATTCAGCAAAATGATTACCACCACCAATAGAGCCTAAAGAGCCAGCAAAAGAGTGGTTTTGCATTTCAGTTGGTAGATGAGCTTCTAACCATTCTGAAGGTGCGATATCACTCATTTCACTCAACTGTTTTTCTGCTTTATCTAAGTTAAGTTTGCTGTTTTTAAATTCCGTTTGAAAGAGCGTCATACCACAGCCGATATCATTTCCGACTAAGGCAGGATAAAAACGATTAACAGAAAAAAAGGCTGCGCCGATAGGATAACCACGACCAGGATGTAGATCTGGCATACCTGCGACATAAGTCATATCAGGAAGTTGAGCCGTTGTTTCTAATTGTTGGATTGCTTTGCTTTCAATCCAAGTATTATCCGATGCGATATAACAAACGCTATCAGATAAATAATGAACACACTTGTCCATATACCAATCCATATAATGTAAAGGATAAAAAATAAATTGATTGGCGGACAGCAAAAAGAAGGAAAAAAGATTACTTCTGAGATTGTCCGCAAAGAGTATTCATATTTGTAGTTGTCATGGGATACCTCCTTGCAGTTAAGTGAAATGGATAAGAAATAATAAATCGCGGGCATAGTAACCACTTTTTTTTGCATTAGCAATTAAAAAGTGGTGTGAATTTTCTTTATTTTTATAAAAGAGAATAAATATAATTTATTTAATTTAAGGTTGATTTTTCTTTATTATCTATTTTAGTTAGTTCTCTACTTTTAATTAATAAATCACTTTTACTGAGCTTTTTCGGCAATAATCTTCGTAATCATCTGTTAATTTTCTATCAGTGATAACAACATCAAACTGAGCTAAATCGCCCATGTTGCCTGTCGCTGTTTCATCAAAATAGTGATATTTGGTGAGTAAAATTTTACGAATAGATTTATCCATCGCTTTTTTCTTCATATAAAGATCGTCGATGTTATAGCAGGTAACGCCAAAATCGAGATGAACACCTTCAGCTGAAATAAAGGCTTTCTTAGGATTAATGCTATCAAGATAAGAAGGTTGGGTAGGATTGTAGAATGAATCACTTTTAGGGCGATATTCACCTCCGCAGAGTAATACGGTGGCATTTTTCTTCTGGCTTAATGCCAAAAATACACGATGAGAATAACAGATCCCTGTGAAATGCAGATTATCAGGAATAAGTTCAATTAGTGTCGGAATTAATTGTCCGTTATCGAAAAAAAGGACATCACCTTCAGAGACCATACCGGCGGCAAGATTGGGTATATGAAGTTCTTCTGTTTGATCCGGTGTAATAATATCGGATGATGTTGAAACTAATCCAAAATGAGGCTGGGCTAATGCAACAATATAGCCACCCAATAATGACATTGGAAATGGATTTTCAGCGTCAGAACTAAGATCACGCCTAATTGTCATTTCAGAAACTTCAAGGATCCTCGCGGCGTCTTTAAGATGTATGCGACCTGAGCGTTTTATACATTCACTGAGGCGGCGCAAACGTTCGTGCTGTTTGGTCTCTATCACCGAAGGATCCTTGTGTTATTGAATAGCGTACTCCAAGAAAATATACGCTAAATAATTAGTAGTTTGATTCAGGCGCATCTGAATCTGTTGCGATAGCGACGCTTGCGCTAGCACCGATACGCGTTGCACCTGCTTTGATCATGTTTAATGCTGTTTGGCGATCGCGAACACCACCAGACGCTTTTACGCCCACTTCGTCACCTACTGTTTTACGCATTAATGCAACATGATGTTCTGTGGCGCCCATTGTACTGTATCCTGTTGATGTTTTCACAAAATCAACGCGGATCTCACGACACATTTCACAAACTAAACGTACTTCGTCGTCAGTTAATAAGCAAGTTTCTAAAATAACTTTCAGTGTTGTGTTACCACAAGCCGCTTTTACAGCTTCAATATCTTGTTTGACGAAGTCTAAACGACCGCTTTTTAACATACCGATGTTTATAACCATATCGACTTCTTGTGCGCCTTGGCGGATAGCTTCAGCGGCTTCAAATGCTTTTGTTGCAGTTAAACCAGCACCAAATGGGAAGTCAATAACACAACATACTTTTACATCGCTCCCTTCAAGGCAAGTTCTTGCTAAAGGGATGTAAGAAGTGTTAATACAAACAGAGAAGAAACCGTGTTCAGCTGCTTCAGCACACAATTTCTTGATTTGTGCTTCAGTTGTATCTGCAGCAAGAAGGGTATGATCGATATAATTAGCTAATGGACGCATTGTATATTCCTTAATAAGAAGATTGTTATTTATCACTCATGTTAGTTTGGCAACATATTAGTGCTGTTTTAACGGGATAACAATCACAAATGATATTTAAATAACATGATACTGTTATACATCTATCAAAATGTCACTATTTTCACATTTATAAATTTTACATAAGAGTAAGAGGCGCTATGGATATCGCAGTGATTGGTTCAAATATGGTGGATTTGATCACCTATATAGATAGGATGCCAAAAGAGGGTGAAACCCTTGAGGCGCCAGCATTTAAAATTGGTTGTGGTGGTAAAGGAGCAAATCAAGCGGTTGCTGCTGCTAAATTAAATTCAAAAGTGATGATGTTAACAAAAGTCGGCGATGATATTTTCGCGGATAACACCATCATGAATTTAGGATCTTATGGCATCAATACACGTTATGTTGAAAAAGTACCAGGTACAACAAGTGGTGTTGCACCTATTTTTGTGACTTCCCAATCGTCAAATAGCATTTTAATTGTTAAAGGTGCTAATCAGCATTTGTCGCCAGAAGATATTGATAGAGCGACCGATAGTCTGAAAAAATGCAAAATAATTGTACTGCAATTAGAAATCCCACTTGAAACGGTCTATCACGCCATTGAGTTTGGTAACAAACACCATATTCCTGTGTTATTTAACCCTGCACCCGCTTCAAAAGCATTAGATCTTGATATTGCTGCCCGTTGTGATTTTTTTGTTCCGAATGAAACAGAGCTTGAAATTTTGACAGGTATGCCAATCACCACAATGGATGAAATTCGCGAAGCCGCTTGTTCTTTACTACAAAAAGGCTTTAAGAATGTCATTGTCACATTAGGTGAAAAGGGCGCATTATGGATGAATGGTGACATTGAAAAATACATTCCTGCTATTGAAGTTGATGCGATAGATACCAGTGGAGCAGGTGATGCTTTTATTGGTTGTTTTTCCCATTATTATGTTCACACTAATAATATTGAAGAAGCATTAAATAAAGCGGTGATGTTTTCAGGTTTAAGTGTTGCAGGAAAAGGCACACAATCTTCTTATCCGAGTATTGAAGAATTTGGGCAGTTTTTAGGAAATAAAAAATAACGGTTAATTTTATCTTGAATATTATCTTATTCTGATTATTTAATCGTTTAAGCCACATTGTTATCATTTCCCTCATCTATATAGGTGAGGGAATATCGGTTAAATCGAGCAATAATTAAGTGAGAAAATAAGATTTAATACATTATTAATTGCCTGTGACTTCACAAATTTATTAATTTATGAGGCTATTCTTTGATTTTTTGCCAAAAATAAAAGCTTCTTGTCTGAATGTTAAAGGTGATTTTTATTTTTACTGCTTAGAATTAGTTGTTCTTATTATTTTACCTAGCAGTCCACTTTATTTTATATTTTTATTTTTCAACCGTATTTTTCAAAAGTATTTCTTAATAAAAGAATTATTTGAGAAAGTAAATAATAATTATGCTAAGGGGGCTAAATGAAATTATACAGTGAAGATTATTTTTCAGCACCAAATCAACCTATAGCTGTAGAGCCTAGGATGCCACAACCGATATTTCCTGAACATACTCATGATTTCAGTGAAATATTTATTGTTACGCAAGGTATTGGATTACATGTCCTTAATGGCCGACCTTATACATTATGTCCAGGAACGGTTTGTTATATTAAATCTGAGGATTACCATTTATTTGATAATGTTTCAGGTTTGAATTTAACGAATGTTCTATATCGCTCTATATCAGAGTTTAAATATTTAAATAATATTAATCAATTTCTTCCTGTAAATAATAAAGATAAAGGTTCACATTGGCTATTAAATAAAACTAATTTTATAAAATCACAAAAAATAATAGATAAATTAAGTAAAGTGACAGGAAATGACATTGCTGAAGAAGAAAGTCTATTTTTTCAATTGTTAGTGACGTTACAAGAAGGAAAATATAATACTATAACGGATGGAAGTAATGAGCAAAAAATGATGCAAGTATTACGCTGGTTAAATATGAATTATCTAGAAGTTGTTGATTGGGCTGTTCTTGCTGAGAAGTACGATATTTCATTACGAACACTCCATCGGCATATTAAAAATCATTTAGGGCTATCCCCTCAAAATTATCTAATGAAATTAAGGCTATCAGATGCTTATTATAAAATTCGTTTTTCGGATGAACGTATTACTGATATTGCCTTGAATTGTGGTTTTAATGATAGCGCCTATTTCTCTACCTGTTTTAAAAATGAGTACAATGTCACACCCAGAGCGTTACGTTATTGCACATAAAATGCTATCTAGCAATGATGTTTTTTTAAGTATTTGGGAGTGCTCATGAATAACACTATTTTATCCCTAAAAAGTAATAATTATTTTATTTGTGATGAGAATACGATCACAATAGAAAAAAGAAAATCGCAAGAGAGTTTTGTTATTCATGATCATGATTTTAATGAATTAGTTATAGTTTTCTCCGGAAATGGCATTCACACATGGAATGGGGACGATTACCCTATTACTTGTGGTGACTTTTTTTATATTAATGCGAATGATAGGCACGGTTATTATTCAGTTAATCAGTTAAAATTAGTTAATATATTGTATAAACCTGAAAAGCTACTGTTTAATAAAGAAATATCAAAATATCTTCCTTTAGTAACAGAAATAAAAGAAATGCGCCAATGGAAATTGCCACCTTCTTGTTTGTCTCAATTTATTCCTATTATCGAACAAATAGATAAAGAGTGTCGTAAGCCGGATAGTATTTCAATTCACTTATGTGAATCACTTTTCTTGCAATTTATCTTACTGATTTCTCGTTATCGCTATCAGCCCAATAATTCACCGGTAAGTTCTGTACATTTGATTGATATTTTAATTACAAGACTAAATCAAAGCATATCAATGCCATTTTCTTTAAATGAATTTGCACAGGAACATCATGTTGCCTCTCGTTCATTATACCGATTATTTAAATCAAATACGGGAATGACAGTCACCGGTTATTTACAACAATTGCGTTTATGTCATGCTGCAACGTTATTAAGAACAACGGATTTATTAATTAGTGATATTGCTGCACAATGCGGTTATGAAGATAGTAATTATTTTTCATCTGTCTTTCATAAAAAAATGAATATTACTGCGAGAGATTACCGGCAAAATTTTCATAACAAGAAATAAATTAGATGGGCGATATTATTCAAATATCACCCAAAAATGAACAGGTTACTTAAGAAAGAATACTTCGTGTAAATTATCACTGATAGGGCTGTTATCTGGATTGGATGGCATAACATCTGACATGTATTTCCACCATTTTTGGCAAATTTCTGTATTAGCGACAGCATTCCATTGCACTTCTGACTCAATTTGCACATAACCAAAAAGTAGGTTTCTTTTTTTATCAAGAAAGATGGAATAATTATGGGCACCATGGGCTTTTAACGTTGCTTCAAGTTCTTGCCAAATCGGGTTATGTCGTTGTTGATACTCTTGATGAGAATTAGCATTAACTTGCATCACAAAGGCTTTTCTTATCATGGTTCACCTCTTGATTAAGATAAGATTTTTATCAGGAAATATCAGGGCTAATGTACATTAACCCTGATAATGGATTTATGCAGCCATGCCTAAACCCACAATATTGGCAGCAAGAATGATCACTAAACAACCCAGCGATAAAATGCGTACAGGTTTTCTTCCAGTATCTTTCCACTCTTTTAATATTAAACCGACGATACCACCACATAAAACATAGAAACTCATGTGTAGCATCCAGCTCATAAAGCCGTATTCTGTTGGGATATTGGCATGTCCCCACGCATAAAAGAAGAATTGGAAATACCACATACCACCACCTAAGATGGCAAATAAGATATTACTAATCAGGAGCGCTTTAGGGACAGAAATATCAAGTTTGAAAGAAAGATCTTTTTTACACATTAAGCGGCTAAAACAGTAACCTAAGTTAATTAATGCACCGCCACCCATAATCACTACATAGCTTGGTAAAGCCACATAAAGAGATGAAACGCCTAATTGTGATGCAACTTCATGCATAGGAACTGCTGCGCTCATCGCAAATGACATACCAGCAGAAAAAATACCGCACATCACAGCTAACAATAAGCCTTTTTTCAGATCAAACTCTTCAGCTTGAACACCAGTTGCACGCTCTTTTAAAAGTCCCGCATAAGAGACTATAGCCACACCAATTAGGGCAATAGCTACTCCAGCTAAAGTCAGTTTTCCTCCCGTTGAAGCAACAAGCTCGCCGAATTTACCTTGAATAATTGGTGTCATTAATGTGCCAACAATTAATGTGATCCCAATGGCTATACCAATTCCCATCGACATTCCCAAATAGCGCATTGTCAGACCGTAACCAATATTTCCCACTCCCCACATTGCACCGAATAAAAAGACAGGTAATAGGATTTCACTACCAAAAGACGCGTAATATGACCAAAAATCAGGGAGCAATAAGTAGCTGATTGTCCAAGGTAAAATTATCCAAGAAAATATTCCAGCCACAGACCACATGGTTTCCCATGACCATCTTTTAACTTTTTTCAGTGGAGCATAAAAACATGCAGCGGAGGCGGCACCGACAAAGTGCCAGAAAATGCCTAATATAATTCCACTACCCATGAGTTTTTCCTCATACCATTATTATTGTGTTTTTCTTTGTGACAAAGGAACGACTCTGTCACAAAGAAATAGGTGTTATTTCAGTGCTTCGCGCATTGGAGAAACATTAAAACGTTTAGCTAATGCAATGAGATTTTCGGTAGAGATAGTCTGCTTTTTTCCCCCCATAGAGAGCACTTTAACCAGAATTTCAGCTGATTTTTCAGCGGTATCAATTAAGCCAAATGCATCATCAAGGGTCGGGCCTGAGCCAAAAATGCCATGGAATGGCCATAAAACCAGCCCATGTTTTTCCATTTGTCGTGCTGTTTCAAGCCCAATGCCATCTGTTCCGGGTACCATCCAAGGGAAAACGCCAATACCATCTGGGAATACAACTAAACATTCGGTGCTCATTTCCCAAAGTTGACGTGTGATCGTGGCACTATCGAGCGGTAGTACGTAGCTAAGGGCAATTAAGTTTGTCGCATGGCAATGCATAATGACGCGATTTTGCCCTTGAGTAACTTTTAAGCGTGTAATATGTGACTGAAAATGGGCTGCAAATTCAGAAGTAGGAACGCCACCATTAATCAATCCCCAAATAATGTGATAACCCTGACCTTCTTCATCAATTTTTACTAATCCCAAGGTATCTTCGGGATCTAGTGCTACGTTGCGAAAAAACTTACCTGATCCTGTCACGATAAAATATTGATTTGCTAATTCTTTAACGGGTTCTGTGACTTCGATATAACGTGGTGTTGAATAAAAGTCTCCTTGATAAGGTAAAACTTCCTCAGGTGTTAAACGTAAGCTGACATTCCCGCCATTACGTTCATCCCAGCCTTTTAACCACATATCACTGGTCGCTTTGATCATGCCTTGCACAAAACAAGATGTGAGAATTTTTTGCATGGTGATCACCTTATCTTTTTGATAAAACACTATTTTCATAATGACGAACTTCTTGTAACCACTTATCACCAACAGGAACATTTTGGCGTTCACAATATTCGTCCCAAACCGCTTGCCAAGGCAGTGCTTTTTGTTCTTCCAATAAGGCTAGGCGAGCTGTGAAATCACCATCAATTTCTAATTGTCGTAACATTGGCGTTGGTTCGAGTAAGGCTCGTAACAATGCTTTTTTCATATTACGTGTACCAATAACCCAAGCAGCGATACGGTTAATAGAAGCATCAAAGAAATCGAGACCGATATGAACACGGTTTTGTAAGTTATGTCTGATGATTTCATTTGCGATCGCCTGAGTTTCATCATCAAGTAAAATAACGTGGTCGCTATCCCAACGAACAGGGCGACTCACATGGAGAAGTAAGCGTTCAACGTAAGGCATCACCGCAGAAATTTTGTCTGAAATAACTTCTGTTGGGTGAAAATGTCCTGCATCTAAACAAAGTGCAGTTTGACGAGTAATGGCGTAGCCAAGGTAAAACTCACTAGAGCCAGCGGTATAAGATTCAGCGCCAATACCAAATAATTTACTTTCGACAGCATCAATATGATGTTTAGTGGAGAGTTTCTCGCTAATCGCTTCATCAAGCGCTTCAACAAGACGTTGTCTTGGGGCGTAGCGATCGATAGGAGTGTCTTTCATACCATCAGGTATCCAGATGTTCATCACCGAAGCCGTATTTAGTGACTCGCCAAAATAGGCTGATATGCGACGGCATGCTTTGGTATGACCAATCCAGTAATCGCGGATCTCTTTATTGGCGTGCGTTAATGTAGCTTCAAGGCTTAAAGGATGAGAGAAAAACGAAGGATTAAAGTCGAGCCCAATGTTTTGTTGTTTTGCCCATTCAACCCAATTAGCAAAATGCACAGGTTTGATTTCATTGCGTTCAACAGGTGTATCGGATTCTAAATAAAGGGCATGAAGATTAACTCTTTTTGAGCCAGGAATAAGGCTCATTGCTTTTTCCATATCCGCACGTAGTTCCGTAGCATTACGCGCTTTACCCGGATAGTTCCCCGTTGCTTGAATGCCGCCAGTTAATGTGGTATTTGAAGGTTCAAATCCTGAGACGTCATCACCTTGCCAGCAATGAATAGACACAGGTAATACATCCATTGCCTGAATAGCTTTTTCTGTATCAACACCTATCTGTGAAAAACGTTGTTTGGCAAGTTGATAGCTCTCTTTAATGTTAGACATGGCACTTTCCTTATCCGTCAATCGCGTGTAAAAATATTTAGTGTTTAATTTCAATGAGTTGTAAAAATGATTGCCACGTATTTTTGTTTAGTGGCGCTTGGGGCATAAACGTGGTGTGAGTGGTGTTTTGGCTTATTAAGTGGCGAAAATGGCTGATATCTTCAATCTCATTTAGCGCAATGAGTTGTAAGCCCACATTACCTAATGTTGACGCTTCGATAGGGCCCGTAATAACGGGAATTCCACAGGTGTTGGCGCAAAGTTGGTTAAGCAGCGCATTTTGACTACCGCCCCCAACGATATGTAATTGTGTTAGTTGTGTAAAATTAAGTGATTGTAATTCAAGGAAAACATAGCGATAAAGTAGCGCTAAGCTGTCAAAAATACAGCGTGACAATTGTGCTGGTGTGTTAGGAACAGATTTTCCCTGTTGTTGGCAATAGTCTTGGATTGCTTTACTCATTGAATCTGGATTGAGAAAGCATTCATCATTGGGATTAATTAAGTAAGTAAAAGGTGTGATGTGTTCGACATCATTAATTAATGCAGCAATATCAGTAATGTTGTGTTCTTTACAAATTGACTGAAATAACCACAGCCCCATAATATTTTTAAGAACACGATAACGACCTTCAACACCTCCTTCATTAGTGATATTTGCATGCAATGATTGGGTTGAAACACAAGGTGTGAAGCGTTCAATTCCCATTAGAGACCATGTTCCTGAACTTAAATAAGCGCACTGTTGATTTTTTAACGGTGTAGCAATTACTGCACTCGCCGTATCATGACTGGCAACGGAAATAACAGGAATTGCCTCGTTTTTACTATTTTTCCAATAACCAATCGTATTTCCGGGTTGTTTAATGGGCATAAACCAATGATGAGGAAGTTGCAGATAATCAAGCAGTGCTTTATTCCAATCTCCTGTGTTTATATCGATTAATTGTGATGTGGTGGCATTTGTATATTCACAATTAAGCTTGCCAGTTAAACGGTAAGCCAGGTAATCGGGGATCATCACAAAATGAGCCACACTCTCTAGCCATGGCGGGGTTTCAAGTTGCATAGCTTTCAGTTGATAGAGAGTATTAAAAGGAAGGAATTGAATACCAGTTTGTTGATAGATCCATTCAGCACTGAGATCGCTTTGCACTTGTTGCATCACATTTTCAGTGCGTTTATCACGATAAGAATAACTTAGACCAATACGCTCTCCTTGTGCGTTTAGTAGCACATAATCAACGCCCCAAGTATCAATACCAATGCTGCTTATAACAATATTTTGCTGTTCTATTAAAGATAAGCCTGTACGGATATGATGCTCTAATAAATCCAGATCCCAACAAGTATGACTTTCATTCATAGCAAAACGATTAGTAAAGCGGTGAATTTCAGTCAGTGATAATTGCTGATGGACTTTATCAAAACTGGCTAACATGACGCGACCACTTGAAGCACCAAGATCGATAGCAACGGTGTAGCAGATACTCATAGTCTAAATTCCTGTGATATAGAAATTGAAACTATCTTAAGAAGCGGGCAAAAATGATGCGTTAAACATTCTGCCAATAAACTGAAAAGTTGGCAGAATAACCAAAGTCGACGTGATGTTATTCACAATTTCATTAATCAGATTTCAAACAGATCCGTTATGGCTTTTTTATAATGTGATTCATTTCACACCATCATGACAAATAGGATTGAAATATAATTTCATTGGATGTAGTTTTAATTGAAATTTAATTTCATGAGGTTGTTGTGATGAAAGAAGATGCATTGAGCCAATGTCTTAAAAATGAAAGTAACCAAGAAACAACCCAATTTTCAGAGTTAAGTGCATTGGAATTGGTCACATTAATCAATAGTGCAGATATGACGGTTGCAAATGCAGTCAAAAAAGAATTACCCGCTATTGCCAATGCGGTAGAAAAAATCACTGAACGTTTACAAAAAGGTGGGCGTATATTTTATGTCGGTGCAGGAACGAGTGGCCGATTAGCTGTATTAGACAGTGCCGAATGTCCGCCAACTTTTGGTGTACCTTCTACATTAGTGCAGGCAATTATTGCAGGTGGTCATGATGCAATGTTAAAAGCGGTTGAAAATATTGAAGATAGCCAAGAAGCGGCAATTGAAGAGCTTCAACGTCGTCATGTCAGTGATAAAGATGTTGTTATTGGTATTGCCGCAAGCGGTCGAACTCCCTTTACGGTTGCAGCGTTGCAATATGGTAAGAAACTAAAAGCGTTGACTATCTCTATTACCACGCGTGGCAAAAGTATGATGAGTGAAATTGCTGACTTATCTATTGCGCCAGATGTGGGCGCAGAGGTATTAACAGGCTCTACAAGAATGAAAAGCGGCACGGCTCAAAAAATGATTTTGGGTATGTTAAGCACCAGCGTAATGACTAAGCTTGGAAAAGTGCATAAAAACCTGATGGTGGATGTGATCGCGAGTAATGAGAAATTACAACGTCGTGCTGAAGGTATTGTCAGCGAAGTGTGCGGAATTTCTAATGAAAGAGCCAGAACGCTGTTACAAATGGTTAATTATCATCCTAGAAAAGCCATTTTAATGTATGAACTTCACTTGAGTGTGGAGAAAGTTGATCAAATTACACAGCAATATCCTAATCGTTCGCTACAACAGCAACTTGCCTTATTTAATTAATAACAATATGAGTAAATACTCTGAACTTTAGCAGGCACACATATGGCTAATAAAATAGAACACCTCGACACGTTAGCAATAGAAATAGAAAAACACGCTGGTGGGGTTCAAAATGTGGCAACCCTAACACATTGTATGACTCGCATTCGATTGATTTTAAAAGATAGTTCACTATTTAATGCTGATGCTTTAAAACAAGTCGAAGGCGTTAAAGGTGTTGTATTTAATGGCGAACAGCATCAAGTGATTGTCGGAATGGGAACCGCCGCAAAAGTTTATTCTATTATGAATAAACGTATGCAAAATAGTTCAGCAAGTAGTGAAGATAAGCCTGCGTCAACACCAGTGAAAAAAGGCTTCTCGATACGCCGCATGTTAAATACATTAGCGGCTATTTTTGTTCCGACAATTCCTGCTTTAATTGGCTGCGGTTTGATTATGGGGCTAATTAATATTATCCGTTTAGTCGCACCGGGCTTAGTTGAGCAATTCCCTGAGCTATTTAAATTATTCAAATTAATTGGTAGTACGGTATTTGCCTATCTTTCTATTATGATTGGGATAAATACAGCTAAAGAGTTGGGAGCGTCAACTTCGATTGGTGCGGTAATGGCGGGGTTATTAGCCATGCCGGGGCTTGCTGATATCACTTTATTTGGCGAGAAATTACAGCCAAACAGTGGCGGGATTTTTGCGGTATTAATGGTGGTGGTGTTCTCTTCAAAACTAGAATTATGGTTTCGTAGCATCGTTAAAGAGAGTCTTGATCTTATCTTAACGCCGTTTGTGACGATTTTAGTCTCTTCACTGGTGGCGATTATGATATTCCAACCTATTGGCCATTATCTTAATCAGTTATTAGCGCAAGGCGTATCATTATCACTATTAAATCAAGGTGGTGGTGCGGTAGTTACTGGGGCTGCCTTAGGAGGAAGTTTCTTATTTTTACTCTTAACAGGATTACATCAAGGGTTAATTCCTATTCATACCGAAATCTTAAATACTTTTGGTTTAAATTACCTGTTCCCTATTTTAGCGATGGGCGGAATGGGACAAGTAGGCTCTTGTTTTTGGGTTTATCTACGTACTAAAAATCTACGTTTAAAGAAAACATTAATGGGCGCATTACCTGTGGGTATTTTCGGTGTCGGTGAGCCGCTATTATTTGGTGTTTCTCTTCCATTAGGAAAACCTTTTGTGGCGGGATGTATTGGTGGTGCTGCTGGTGGCGCATTAATGGCATATTTCCAAGTTGGGATCATTATTCCATTTGGTACTGCTGGGTTATCATTAATTCCGTTAGTCGGTGATGGGCAAATTATTAAGTTCCTGATCGCGGTATTAGGCGCATGGATTGTCGGTTTTATTGCCAGTATGCTAATGGGATTTACGGATCCAGAGAAATAAGTCAGAAATAAAAAGGATAACAGAATGTCGACACTGACCAAAAAGCTTGAAAATTTGCTAATACAGGGCAAAGGTACAGAACAACGTATTGCTCATTATCTATTAGAAAATAGTGAGAATATTGCCAGTATGAATGCGGCTGAATTGGCACTTAAAGCCGGTGTAAGCAGTGCTTCTGTTATCCGTTTCTCTCGTCAAATGGGATATCGTGGTTATCCTGAATTTAAAATTGATTACCTTTCAGAAGAAAAGCAACAAAAAAGCAGTGGCGATATTCTCTATGGTAATTTAGCGAAAACAGATCCAACAGAATTAATTATTTCAAAAACAGGCCATCTATTTACTAGTGCTATTCAGGACTCATTGGCTTTGTTAGATCCTAATTGTATTGATCTGCTGGCTGAAAAAATGGTCTCAGCTAAACGCATTGTCCTGTTTGGTATTGGCGCCTCTGCGGTCGTAGCAAGTGATATTTTTCATAAGCTTATTCGCGTGAATAAAAACGCCTTATTTAGTTCGGATCTTCATGCTCAATTGGCTTATTCTGCCAATTTATCAGTTGATGACTTTGCTATCGCGGTTACCGCACGAGGCAATACTGCTGATATTAATCGTATGTTGAAATCGGCAAAGAATGAAGGCTGTTTAACGGTGGCATTAACTCGTTTTGGGCAAGATGAAGCGACGCGATTATCTGATTATACGTTGCCTTATTTCTATGACGAACAGCACTCTCAATTAGGTGTCATCACGCCACAAGTTTTACAAATGGTGGCTTTTGATGTGTTATTTTTTAAATATATGACACTGGCGAGTGAGTCAGCAGAAAAAGCCTTATTAAAAGGACGAAAAGCTGTCATGCAAGGAAATCAATAATGTTACTTATCACCACATTAGCGGTAGGTGCTGCTATTGGTTTAATTATTAGCACAACGGGCGTGGGTGGCGGTGTTATTGTTTTACCTGTATTGACGTATTTTTTTGGTATGAATGCATTAATGGCTGTGGCGACTGCAAATTTATTATCTATGTTGATGAAAGTCACCTCGTCTTATATGCATTTTCGCCTTGGCAATATTCCTTTTAAAAGAGCAATGATTGTATTAGGAATAATGCTACCAAGTACCTTTTTGGCTAGTGTTTTGGTTAATTATTTAGGTTCATTAGAGCAGTATCAGCAACAAGTAGAGTGGGGAATTAATGCGCTTGTGGTGGGTGCGATTGTTTTTTCTCTCTTTCTCTTTGTACAGAGAATGTTTTTCTCATTACCTCCCGTTGTGGTTGAAAATACAAAGCTAGCGCCTTTAAATATTAAAGCACTTTTACTTCCTGCGGTTATGGCTGGGGTTATTTTAGGTGCAACTGGTGTAGGGGGCGGTGTAGTTGTATTACCGTTATTGCTACGTTATGCAAATCTCTCTATTAAGCAGGCCATTGGTACTTCTATATTTACCACAACATTGTTATCGGGATCTTCTGCACTGGCTTATATGCAAGACGGGCATACGGATATTCATTTAGCGCTTTTGTTATTTTTAGGCTCGTTGATCTCTATTCCGCTGTCTAAATGGTTGCTGATAAGAATGCCTGATAGGGTGTTTCAGTATGCGACTTTAATTTTAATTATTTGTAGTGCTGTAATGATGCTAGCTAAATTATTTTAATGTTAAATCACATCAATAATATTAACATTTATAAAATATAATAAATAATAACAAAATAAAGTCTAATGGTTTTTCTTGGTTTATTTTATATTATCTTGCTAATTTAATTGAGATAGTCTTCTAATATAAATTTTATTCTCCATGTAATATATGTGTGTTAATGAAGTGTTTGATTTATTATTTGTTTTTAATGAGATATGATTTTAGTCATAAATAGATAATTGAGATGATAATCACATTAATGTTAATTCCTATATGTTTCACTGTAACCCTCATTTAATACCTATAGATGAAGGTACTAGTATTATGGAAAATAATAATAGGAAAACACCTCATATTAGACGTATTGCCCACATTATGATGTATAAACAACGTCAATGTTTTCATTTCTCCGTTTTTAACGGGTAAGCCCTCTATTCATACAATTAAAATATAAAGCATATTTCCTAATAACGGGTGTTATTGGGGAAGCCTCTATTTTTTATAAATAACAAATCATTTTCAACTCTATTATTATCAGAATAATTAGGAGATAGGATTATTATGTCTATTAATATTAAAGGTAGAAGTTTTTTAAAATTACTCGACTTTTCATCAGCTGAAATTCAATATTTATTAAAGCTTTCTAAACATTTTAAATCATTAAAAATGGCGGGTATGCCTCATCGCTCTTTAGAAGGTAAAAATATCGTTTTATTATTTGAAAAAACCTCAACACGCACACGTTGTGCCTTTGAAGTTGCGGGTTATGATTTAGGAATGGGGGTGACTTACCTTGATCCTGGTTCATCACAAATGGGGAAAAAAGAGTCTATTGAAGATACTGCGCGTGTGTTAGGGCGTTTCTATGATGGTATTGAATATCGTGGATTTGATCAGTCATTAGTTGAAGAATTGGCAGCGAAATCAGGAGTACCTGTATGGAATGGCCTTACCGATAAATTCCATCCAACTCAAATGTTGGCGGATATGCTAACAGTTGAAGAAAATTTTGGTCATTTAAAAGGGCTTAAACTGACTTTCTTTGGTGATGCTCGCAATAACGTTGCTAACTCTTTAATGGTAGTCTGTGCGAAATTAGGCTTACATTTTACCGCATGTGGGCCAGCATCTTTAATGCCAGAAGAGCAACTAGTGAAAGAATGTCGTGCAATCGCGGCAGAAAACGAAGGTTCTATCACGTTAACCGAAGATATTGAAAAAGGAGCAAAAGACGCGGATGTTCTCTATACCGATATTTGGGTTTCAATGGGTGAGCCAGATAGTGTATGGGGTGAGCGTATTCGTTTATTAAAATCCTATCAAGTTAATGGATCTATGATGAAAATGGCAAATCCTCACGCTATTTTCTTACACTGTTTACCTTCATTCCATGACCGCTTAACAACTATTGGTGAAGATATTTATCAAAAATTTGGCTTGAGTGAAATGGAAGTGGCAGACGATGTTTTTGAGTCTCGCCAATCAAAAGTTTTCGATCAAGCTGAAAACCGTATGCATACCATTAAAGCCGTTATGTTCGCGACTTTGAGCTAAAGCAAGGAGTTAACAATGCCTAAAAAGGTATTTATTGCTTTAGGGGGAAATGCACTGGGCAGTACGCCACTAGAGCAAAAACAGATAGTACGAAAAACCGCAAAGCCGATTGTAGATTTGGTTGAGAAAGGCTACCAAGTCATTATTGGTCATGGAAATGGTCCGCAAGTTGGGATGATCAATTTAGCTATGGATTATGCATCGCAACAGAATATTGGCACGCCTTATATGCCATTTGCTGAATGTGGTGCCATGAGCCAAGGCTATATCGGCTATCATCTACAACAGGCGATTAATGACGAGTTATGTACGAGAAATCTGAATAAAGATCATGGCTGTGCGACCATTGTGACGCAAGTAGTTGTTGATAAAAACGATCCTGCTTTTTTATCACCCACAAAACCCATTGGCGCGTTTTATACTCAACAGCAAGCTGAGGCTATCCAAAAAGAGCATGGTTTCCACTTTATGGAAGATGCAGGGCGTGGATATCGTCGAGTTATTCCATCACCCAAACCGTTAGAAATTGTAGAATCACCGATTATTAAACAGTTAGTTGAACGCAATATTGTGGTGATCACGGTTGGCGGAGGTGGTATTCCCGTTATTCGAAAAGGAGAGTTATTAGAAGGTATTGATGCTGTTATTGATAAAGATAACTCCAGTGCTAAATTAGCTGTCGAATTAAAAGCAGATATTTTATTAATATTAACGGCTGTTGATAAAGTGGCAATTAATTTTAATAAACCAGAGCAAATGAATTTAGATAAATTAACACTCTCTCAAGCACAAGAATATATTTCTCAAGGACAATTTGCTAAAGGAAGTATGTTACCTAAAGTTGAAGCTTGTCTTAATTTTCTAAAAGAAAGTCACAAGGATGCTCAAGCAATTATTACTTCTTTAGATAATGCATTATCTGCTTTAGAAGGAAAAACAGGCACAACAATTATCTCTAATTAATATTGTTTTTATTATTCCAAATTTAATTCTAAAAATAAACACTGCCAGTTAGATATTATTTCTACTGGCAGAGTTACCTCTTATTTAAGTCGAGGGCGCTTATGAAACTTAAAAAGTTTGCGTTTCCGACCGCATTTACTATTTTATTTGCAATTACAGTAATTGTGGTTGGCTTAACGTGGATTATTCCAGCTGGCGAATATCAAAGATTAAGTTATAACTCAACAGAGCCATCATTAGTGGTTGCGAAAATAGATGGTTCTCATGAAGTATTACCTGCAACTCAAGCGACATTAAATGATTTAAATGTCTCTATTGAAATTAATAAATTTACTGATGGAACAATTAAAAAACCGATAGCGATACCTGGAACCTATGAACGCGTAGCACAGCAACCCAAAGGGATAATGGATATTACCGAAAGTATGGTGAAAGGGACGATAGAGGGGGCTGATGTTATTGTTTTCATTCTTGTTTTGGGGGGGCTTATTGGGGTTGTTAATAAAACTGGTGCATTCAATGCGGGCTTAACAGCACTGGCAAATCGAACCAAAGGTAAAGAGTTTTTAGTGGTATTTGGTGTCACGATTATATTATCCATAGGCGGGACAAGTTGTGGGATTGAAGAAGAAGCCGTTGCCTTTTATCCCATATTAGTCCCTATATTCTTAATATTGGGTTATGACGCTATTGTGTGTGTCGGAGCTATTTTTCTAGCTTCGTCAATGGGGGCTGGGTTTTCAACAGTTAATCCATTCTCTGTGGTCATTGCCTCAAATGCATCAGGAATAAGTTTTATTGAAGGGATCGGCTTTCGTACTATTGGCTTAGTGATTGGTACGATTGGCGTTTTGGTTTATTTATACTGGTATTGTAAAAAAATTAAAAAAGATCCTGCTTTTTCTTATAATTATGAGAATGCCGAAAGTTTTAAACAACGTTTTTTAAGTAATTACGATCCTAATGAGATATTAGAATTTTCGTGGCGTCGTAAAGTGATCCTCTGCTTATTTGTTGCCGCTTTTCCTATTATGGTTTGGGGCGTCATGGATATGGGCTGGTGGTTTCCACAAATGGCTGCTCTCTTTTTAGCCATTGCCATCATCATTATTTTTCTCTCTGGATTAAAAGAAAAAACGGCCATTGATGGATTTATTCATGGGGCATCTGAGTTAGTAGGCGTTTCATTAATTATTGGTTTAGCGCGAGGTGTTAACCTTGTGATGGAACAAGGTAAAATTGCCGATACTATCCTTGAGTTTATGTCTCATATGGTTGCAGGAATGCCACCAAGCTTGTTCTTATTAGCACAGCTCGTTGTTTTTATTTGTTTAGGTTTTATTGTTCCTTCCTCTTCTGGCCTTGCGGTTTTAGCGATGCCAATTATGGCGCCATTAGCAGACGCAGTCGGTGTTCCTCGTTATATGGTGGTGTCAGCGTATAACTGGGGGCAATATATTATGTTGTTCTTAGCGCCTACCGGACTGGTGTTAGCGACCTTGCAAATGTTAGATATCTCCTATAACAAATGGCTTAAATTTATTATGCCGATGGTGGTATTTATGTTTGTACTTTCGGCAACATTACTCTTGGTTCAAGTTGCGTTTTTATAAAATTGAGTGGGTGTGTTTACGCAGATAAAAGGATTTTTGGTTATTCTGTAATATGAAATTAATCTGGTTTTTTGTGCTGTTATCGTCATTATTTTTTGATTTTTATTAGAAGTGATCTAGCTCTCGTTTTTAGTGGTGATAAAAAATAAACCGAAAAAAAAGGTTGTTAATTTGTAGAAGTTATGTTTTTTTAAATACAGATAACACGTAAACACATCATTAAATTAATTGATAGGTAACCCATGATCATCACTACTCTACTACAAAGCCTACGACTAACAGCGCACATCGCGGCTGTGGTTGTCGTGCGTGTGGTGGTGGTCGTCGGCAAAGCGCCGTAACGGGTCCGAATCAACACAGTTTCGAAACCCCGCCGGCGCACTAACCGGGCGGGGTTTTTCATTTCTACCTGCCCATCAAGTCCGGCTTAAAACAAAGGACAGATAAAAATGGGTGATCAACAAGAAAACGCCACAACAAGTAGAACGTTTACTGGCGCACAATTAATCGTTTATTTACTGGAACGACAAGGCATTACGACCGTTGCGGGTATTCCTGGTGGGGCTGCGCTTCCGTTGTATGACGCATTGAGCCAAAGTAAATCTATTCGACATATCTTAACTCGCCATGAACAAGGTGCTGGTTTTATTGCACAAGGGATTGCCCGTGCAAATGGTAAACCTGCTGTTTGTATTGCTTCGAGTGGGCCGGGTGCGACAAATTTAGTAACAGCAATTGCCGATGCTAAGCTTGATTCTATTCCTTTAGTTTGTATTACAGGTCAGGTATCTTCAGCGATGATTGGAACTGATGCTTTCCAAGAAGTTGATACTTACGGCATGTCTATTCCCATTACTAAACATAACTATTTAGTTCGTGATATTGCTGAGTTACCTGAAATTATTTGTGATGCGTTTCGTTTAGCAATGTCAGGAAGACCGGGGCCTGTTTGGGTTGACGTACCAAAAGATATTCAACAAGCCAAAATTACATTAGAAGCGTTACCGCCTATTCCACAAAAAGATCCTGTTCCCGCGTTTAATACTGATTTAGTGATACAAGCGGCGCAAATGATTAATCAGGCTAAAAACCCTGTTTTATATTTAGGTGGGGGGATCATTAGCTCTGAAGCATGTAAAGAAGCAATTGAATTAGCAGAGAAAAATAATCTGCCAACAACCATGACCTTAATGGGGTTAGGATTAATGCCACCTTCGCATCCACTGTATTTGGGAATGTTGGGTATGCATGCGACTCGTAGTACCAATTTTATTTTGGAAGAAGCGGATCTGTTGATTGTATTAGGGGCTAGATTTGACGATCGTGCCATTGGTAAAGCCGAGAAGTTTTGCCCTAATGCTAAAATTATTCATGTTGATATCGATCGCGCTGAAATTAGTAAGATCAAACGCCCTGATATTGCGATCCACGCCGATGCGAAATCCGTATTATCACTGTTATTACCATTGATTAATACAAACAAGCGTAATGAATGGATAGAACGTGTTACGACACTGAAACAAGAATATCCATTAGAAATGAAAAACTCTGAAAATATTCTGAGTGGTTACGGTATTGTATTGGCGGCCGCAAATTGCGTAGATGATGATGCGATTATTACGACTGACGTAGGGCAACACCAAATGTGGGTAGCGCAAGCGTATCCGTTAAATCGACCTCGACAATGGTTAACGTCTGGTGGTTTAGGTACGATGGGCTTCGGTTTACCTGCTGCAATTGGTGCCGCATTAGCTGAGCCAGGTAAGAAAATCCTCTGCTTCTCAGGGGATGGCAGTATTATGATGAATATTCAAGAACTTGCCACTGCGGCTGAACACCAATTAGATATCAAAATTATTTTGATTAATAATCAGGCATTAGGATTAGTGCATCAGCAACAAACACTGTTTTTTGAAGAGCGCATTTATGCGGCGGCTTACCCTTACCAAACAGATTTTATCCGTATTGCACAAGGTTTTGGTTTAGATACCTGTGACTTAAATCAAGAAGCAGATCCCGCCAGTGCATTGCAAGCTGCTATTGAAAAACCAGGCCCTTGCTTAATTCACGTTATGATTGATATCCACGAAAAAGTATTCCCGATGGTTCCACCTGGGGCTGCAAATATTGAGATGATAGGAGCTTAATTTATGTCAAACCAATCACAACCTATCGCGCTGGAATTGATTGTTCGCAACCATCCCGGTGTTATGACCCATATTTGTGGTCTATTTGCTCGTCGCGCATTTAACGTCGATGGCATTTTGTGTTTACCAATGAAAAATAGCGATAAAAGCCGGATTTGGCTATTAGTGCAAAAAGATGATCGCCTAATGCAGATGGTGAGTCAGGTAGAAAAGCTTGAAGACGTAAAAGAAGTGAGATTCAGCGATGACTTACGTGTTTTTGAGCAAATGGAAAGTTATTTAAATTAATGTAGATTGGCTCTCTCTTTATCATTAAGAGCGAGCCAATATAGTGCTTAAGGGCGATGATGGTAATGCTGTTGATTTGGGCTAGACATAATTACAGAGGCGCGCAAATGGCCTTCTACACAAATATAAGAGTGGGGCGCATTACCATGAAAAGCATAAAAATCACCAGTTTCTAATAAAACCGTTTCGTCGTTATCAAAACGCATCATTAATTTACCAGAATAGACCATGATGTGTTCTTGAGTACCATCAGCGTGAGCAGGGCTATTAATAATCGCGCCATGCTTCATCTCGATATGCCAAATCTCAGTAATATTGCCGATACCAATACGGAATTTAAACTCTTGGGCATAATCACCCACGATAGGTTTATGTCGTTCTAAGCGAGGGTACTCTTCGCGTGTAAAACTAAATAAATCTCCCAAAGGAAAGCCAAGGGCTATCGCGATAGCCTCTAAGGTATCGATTCTAGGATTAGAATCACCGGATTCTAATTTTGACAATGCTGCCTTGGATATTCCTGACTTTCTTGATAACTCATTAAGTGACAAGTTTCGAGATTGTCTTAATTGTTTAACTTTATTACCAAGGTATTCATTTGTTTTTTTAGGAGGTTGTGGGTTCATTGCCAATTTAAAATATCGTTAGTTTAAAAGTGTCATTCCGATTAGATAATAACACTAATTAACCGTATTCGGAAAAATGAGGTTCTGTTTCTGCTGTATTTTGTGAATAGTCTTACGATCACTGTTCGATTTTTACTAGTTACGCTAATATCTTTGCGTAAATGATAACTATTCAAGGTTTTTTATGATGGAATTGCTCAGTTGGGCTGATATTTTTATTTGTCTATTCACCTTATTTTTTGCTTACGTGATTTTTGGTATGGCAGGATTTGGATCAGCATTAATTGCAGGGCCAGTCTTGGCGCTTTATTTACCATTGCCAATGATAGTTCCTTTATTGGCACTAATCGATTTAAGCGCAGCTATAGTGAATGTCGCAAGGGATGGTAAGCAGGCTGATTTTAAAGAGATCCGTTATCTTATCCCGCTTATTATTATTGGTAGCCTTGTTGGGGCAACAATTTTATTAACCACACGTCCTGATTTACTCTCTCTTCTTTTAGGTCTATTTGCTGCTTGTTATGCAATTTATGCACTGTTTTGGAAAAAACAAGAAAGCCAATTTTCTCAACGCTTAGTTTATCCTTTTGGATTAATCGGCGGTGTATTTAGCGCGTTGTTTGGTAGTGGGGGATTTTTATATGCGATTTACTTGTCAGGCAGAATTGCAGACAAAAATAAGTTTCGCATTACACAAACAACGTTGATCGGTTTTAGCACATTAACTCGAGTGGTGATTTTTTTATTTGCAGGAATTTATTGGCAATTAGATATTCTTAAATTAGCTGTTATTTTCTTACCAGCCATGTTTGCAGGTGTTTGGTTAGGGCGAAATTTAACATTACGTATGTCGAAAGCACGATTTATGAGTGTGATTTATACTATTGTATTGATATCTGGTGCTGTGCTTATTTACCGTTATTTTTCTTAAGTGTTGTAAGATAAATGACGGCGAAGTGAGAATATTGTGAAAGGCAAAGATCTTCGTGAGTCAAATGGAGATCTTTCTCTGATTAATGTTGTTTTTTAAGCATGTTTATCTATTTCTTATCCCCTATAATACAACAATATTTTATTTAACCCCCTTTCTTTTATTACAGAGGTTTCTGTTATTCACAGAAACAAAATAACATGTCACATCAAAATTATCGCCAATCTGAAATTTTTGCGATAACAACTATCACGGTAAGCATTGGCGTTATCGGGATTGTTATCGGATTAACTATTCCCATGGTTGCACTACGTCTTAATTTAGCGGGTATTAGCGAATCTATCATCGGACTTATTTCTGCCGCGCCAGCTATTGGGATGTTAATTATTTCACCTTTTGCTCGGCGTATTGTGCAATGGATTGGTAAACGCTTTGCGATGCTTTTAGCAACCATTATTTCTGCAATCAGTTTATTACCCTTAATGGGAAGCTTACCGCTAGAGTTGTTATTTCCTTTACGACTTATCACTGGTATTGCCAGTGGTGTGATGATTTGTTTAGGAGAGACGTGGATTAATGAGCTTTCACCAGATAATAAACGTGGGCGAATTTTAGCGGTATATACTACGGTATTTACTATCAGCCAGTTATTAGGGCCTTCAATTATTGCGCTTTATGGCGTCGCAGATAAAACACCTATTTTAATTAGTGTCTTTATTCATATTATCTCTATTGCCCTGTTTTTAATGATGGATCAGAAAACAGGAGATAAATTACCAAAAGATACGCAAGAGCCGAATTTTTCTATTATTCGTTTTGTTAAAGTTGCACCCGCAATCTGCGGCGGTATTGTTTTCTTTGCTTTTTTTGATGGTACCGTACTTTCTATGTTTCCTATTTATGGCCTAAGTATGGGACATACTGAAGCTATTGCAGCCATGATGATAAGTGCTATTTTAGCCGGTGACGCCATTATGCAAATGCCATTTGGCTGGCTTGCTGATCATATGAACAGAACGCGGTTATATCGAATTTGTGGTGTGGTGACTTTACTCGCAAGCTTATTATTACCGATCACGATGTCTCATACATTTTTGATTTGGCCTCTATTACTGGTGCTGGGGGCAACAGCGGGTGCGATATACACCATTGCATTAGTACAAATAGGGCAATATTTCTCAGGTAATGATCTGATGGTTGCAAATGCGTCTGCGGCGATGTTATGGGGAATTGGTAATTTGTCTGGGCCTTTGCTGGCTGGCGCGTTGTCAGAAATTTCTTCATCTTCACTACCATTTTTATTGGTTGCCATGACTGGCTTATTCTTAATATCAACGATGGAACGTTGGAATCTAGGCGTTGAAGCACTCAATAGTAGTAGTAGCTCATCTTAATATCATTCCTCTTCTATCGTATTCCATTTAGGGTGTTAGGAGTGCGATAGAGGAAATCTCTTTTTTCTTCATTTCTAAATATTTAACTTTATCTTATTGTTTTTTATAAATGATTATAATTATATTTCGTAATTGTACTTATTTTAAAATTTATTAAGAATAATCTAGAAATGCCTATATTGAACAGAAAGTCGTTTGCTAAAACAACACTTATTCATCTAACGTTAGAAGTAGAAGACGACATTATCTTCAGATAAAAATAACGAATACTGCAAACCATTGATCGCCACACATAGGGAACGAGCGGTATTATTTATCTAAGTAACTGATTAATAATGGATAAATATACCTATTTATTATCTTATTTGAAGTGAATTCAATAAAAACAATTAATTAAGATATTTTCATTTCACTTAATACTATTGTTTTAGGAAGTAATGAATGCCGGAATATTTTATTCATAGACGAAGAGATGAAGATAAAGGAAAAACGACAGCAGGAGGTCAGGTAACTCCTGTTTCTGTTTCCATAGCGTCAGCTAAACTTTTCATGGAAGCGCGTTCACTATCCTATGCGTCACCTAAATCCATCATATTACCTAAGCCTATCTTTAAACCTACCCCCGTGCCTTATCAAGGTGTCCTCAATGCCGTTAAAGATATTGCGATTGCCTCTCGATGGGGGGTTTTAGGCTTACTTTTTCACTCTGAGCCTGCTGGAGATCCAAACGAAGACCAACTATTCATCAGTAGAATGATAAATTCGCCCCTTTTAGTCGGCGGTTTTTCTCGATCACCTCAGACAGTCAAAGGACAAAATTATACGGAAGAAGCCACTTTACGGCAGCTTGCTCATAAAAAAAGCACCGTCATCACGGGCGTTCGATTCAGGATTGTTGATGATGAAAGTACAGGATATGCCACCAAGGTCGCTGGGTATGTTGTCAATGAAGCCAGCGGACTCAATCATGTCAGAGTCCGATTTGCTGAGCGTCATGAAGATGGCACAGCAACATTCTTAGATCCTGATATTGAAGGAACATTTCATTGGGACATGGTAGGGAATACCGCAGAATATATCCCCTCAAACACCAGTGATGCTTTTCATGCCGTTAAGTTTAGTTTGGATAATGGACGACAAGAAACGCTTATTCATGATGGGGGTGAGTTTGGCTATACAACGCCCCCACTCCCGTTACCTGAACCTCAAGAAATTTGGCGCTTACCGAACCCTATTCCTGAACAATCGCTGAATGCGCCTCCTGGTTTTCCTGAAGAACGACAAGAAGGTTGGGTCGAAACCTTTCCCTTGGAAGAAGACGATTTTAATGATTTTATTATTGTCGACCCTTGGGGGGAAGTGCCCGCCATTTATGTCTATTTTCAAAAAAGAATCGTGAATTTTTTAGAAGTCGACTATTACGGAAATTTAAAAAAACTCTCTAAAGGGGGAATTTATGAAGTTGACCATATTCCGTCAAAAGCCGCAGTCGAAATTTATTTAAGAAATATAGATTCAGAAATAAGTGATACTCAATTAGATATAGCATTAGATAACGTGGCATCCGTTGCTATCCCTAAATCCGTACACCAAAAATGCAGTGAAACCTACGGTGGCAGAAATAATACTTGGGTTGAATTAAACGATGACACAAAACTGCGTCGAAAAGAGTATGACGGTCAGGATTTAAAAGAAGCGGTTGAACGAAATTGGGAAATAGAGCGACGATGTTTAAAAGCAGAATATAATACTCCTGATGAAGAATTAGATAAGGTTTTGGCAGAATTACACCGATTAAATAGAGAGGAAGGATTATATCAATGAGTGTGAATATTGAAGCCTTAGTACGGCGATTAGGGGATACCTATGATGAACTTTATGATGATGGGTTAATTCCTTATAAAACTAAACCACGAGGCAATTCGGGTGATATCACCTTAAAGTTACGGATGAGCAAAGAATATGTTTTTTTATCATTTAAAAACCCATTAAAAACGCTCTCTCAAATTACACTGACATTAATCCCTGATAATATGAAAAACGGTTGGGTATTCCCCAATAAAATCCCGTTTGGGTTAGAACAGGTTATGACCGACCAATGGCTTTATCAACATATAGGTAATCCAATTAAGCGAACGCCTGAGAGGTATATTTTAAAAAGTTTTTTTTTAGGAAAAACAGAAGTATTTACATTAAAAGAAATGACCAATTCAAATCAAAAAGTCGCTTTAATAGCGAGTTTTCATCCTACCATGAAAAATTTTGTTCAAGAAATAACGTTTGAGCTATTAGAAAAGTTAGAGGAACGCTGGAAACCTACCCCCTTCAAATAATCCCTTTTATATAAAACGGGCGAGTGAGTTGGCGAAAACCGTCCGTTTATCCATACTCACGTCGTTCAAAACGATTTTAAGGCATGATCACCCTATCAAATA